>NZ_JBVVQJ010000005.1:0-232798 GCF_055811475.1 Mesorhizobium sp. WSM4829
AGAGAAGCTGCGCTTCGCCATCCGTGAAGGCGGCCGCACCGTCGGTGCCGGCATCGTCGTCACCATCAAAGAGTAATTTGGACTTAAACCGATCTGTCGCGGGCGCTGCCCGCGCCGCGCCAGAACAAGGAAGTGACGCATGAACGGACAGAATATCCGCATCCGCCTGAAGGCGTTTGATCACCGGGTGCTTGACGCCTCGACGCGGGAAATCGTGTCGACGGCCAAGCGCACCGGCGCCAACGTCCGCGGCCCCATTCCGCTGCCGACGCGGATCGAAAAGTTCACGGTCAACCGGTCGCCTCACGTCGACAAGAAGAGCCGCGAGCAGTTCGAGATGCGCACGCACAAGCGTCTGCTCGACATCGTCGATCCGACCCCGCAGACGGTCGACGCTTTGATGAAGCTCGATCTTGCCGCCGGTGTCGACGTCGAGATCAAGCTCTAAGGAACCAGAGCGGCGGGGCGACTCGGAACTCTGAAGGAACAAGAGGCGTGGAGGGGCGACAAGCCCCGACAGGGAACTCTGAAGGAACAAGAGGCGTGGAGGGGCGAAAGCCCCGACAGGGAACTCTAAAGGAATGAACCGATGCGTTCAGGTGTGATTGCAAAGAAGGTGGGAATGACCCGCATCTACAACGATGCCGGGGAACATGTTCCCGTCACCGTTCTCCAGATGGAGAACTGCCAGGTCGTGGCGCAGCGCACGCAGGAGAAGAACGGCTATACCGCCGTCCAGCTCGGCGTTGGCCTTGCCAAGGTGAAGAACACGTCGAAGGCGATGCGCGGCCATTTCGCGACCGCTTCCGTCGAGCCGAAGGCCAAGGTTGCCGAGTTCCGCGTCTCCGCCGACAACATGATCGATGTCGGCGCCGAGATTACCGTCGATCATTTCGTCGTCGGCCAGAAGGTCGATGTGACGGGAACCACGATCGGCAAGGGTTTCCAGGGCGTCATCAAGCGGCACCACATGGGCGGCGGCCGCGCGACCCACGGCAACTCGGTCTCGCACCGTACGCACGGCTCGACCGGCCAGCGCCAGGACCCGGGCAAGGTGTTCAAGGGCAAGCATATGGCCGGCCACATGGGTGACACCCGCGTCACCACGCAGAATGTCGAGGTCGTCTCGACCGATGCCGATCGCGGTCTGATCCTGATCCGCGGCGCGGTTCCCGGTTCGAAGGGCGCCTGGATCCTGGTCCGTGACGCAGCCAAGGTTGCGCTGCCGGCCAATGCGCCGAAGCCCGCCGCAATCCGCGCCATTGCAACCAATGATGGCGCCAAGAACGATGCCCCGGCCACAGTAGATGCCCCGGCCACAGAGGGAGCGGAATAATGGACATCAAGATCACAACGCTTGGCGGCAAGGACGCCGGCAAGGTGAAACTCTCCGAGGAGATTTTCGGCCTTGATCCGCGCGAGGACATCCTGCAGCGCGTCGTGCGCTGGCAGCTTGCCAAGAAGCAGCAGGGCACGCACAAGACCAAGGGTCGCGCCGAGATCTCCCGCACCGGCGCCAAGATGTACAAGCAGAAGGGTACGGGCCGCGCCCGTCACCATTCGGCACGCGCTCCGCAGTTCCGCGGCGGCGGCAAGGCCCACGGCCCGGTCGTCCGCAGCCACGAGCACGATTTGCCGAAGAAGGTGCGTGCGCTGGGCCTCAAGCATGCTCTCTCGGCCAAGGCCAAGAGCGCCTCGCTCATCATCATTGATGAGTTGATGCTGACCGAGGCCAAGACCAAGGCGCTGATCGCGAATTTCGCGACGCTGGGCCTGTCCAACGCCCTGCTGATCGGCGGCGCCGAGCTCGACAAGAACTTTAAGCTGGCGGCGACGAACATCCCGAACATCGACGTGCTGCCCATCCAGGGCATCAACGTCTACGACATTCTGCGCCGCGGCACGCTGGTCCTTTCGAAGGCCGCCGTCGAGGCTCTCGAGGAGCGCTTCAAATGACCGACCTTCGTCACTACGACGTGATCGTCTCGCCGGCGATCACCGAAAAGTCGACCATGGCTTCCGAGCAGAACCAGGTCGTCTTCAACGTCGCCAAGATGGCGTCGAAGCCGGAAATCAAGGCTGCCGTCGAAGCGCTGTTCGGCGTCAAGGTGATGGCCGTGAACACGCTTGTCCGCAAGGGCAAGATCAAGCGCTTCCGCGGCACGATCGGCCGCCAGAGCGACGTCAAGAAGGCGATTGTGACGCTGGCCGACGGCCAGTCGATCGACGTCGCGACGGGTCTCTGAGCAAGACCGCGAGGACAACAGACATGGCACTGAAAAAATTCAACCCGATAACGCCGAGCACCCGCCAGCTGGTCATCGTCGACCGCTCGGGCCTCTACAAGGGCAAGCCCGTCAAGGGCCTGACCCAGGGCCTGACCAAATCGGGCGGCCGCAACAATTACGGCCGCATCACGGCCCGCTTCATCGGCGGCGGTCACAAGCGTACGTACCGCATCATCGACTTCAAGCGCCGCAAGTTCGACATTGTCGGCACGGTCGAGCGTATCGAATACGATCCGAACCGCAGCGCCTTCATCGCGCTGATCAAGTATGATGATGGCGAGCTGTCCTACATCATCGCTCCGCAGCGCCTTGCTGCCGGCGACAAGATCGTGGCCGGCGAAGCGGTCGACGTGAAGCCGGGCAATGCGATGCCGCTGGCCTCGATGCCGGTCGGCACGATCGTCCACAACATCGAGCTGAAGCCGGGCAAGGGTGCCCAGGTTGCCCGTTCGGCTGGCGGTTATGCCCAGCTCGTCGGCCGTGACCAGGGCATGGCGATCCTGCGCCTCAACTCCGGCGAGCAGCGTGTCGTCCACGGCTCGTGCATGGCCACTGTCGGCGCCGTGTCCAACCCGGACCACGGCAACATCAATGACGGCAAGGCAGGCCGCACGGTATGGCGGGGAAAACGTCCGCACAACCGCGGCGTGACCATGAACCCGGTCGACCATCCGCACGGCGGCGGCGAAGGCCGCACCTCGGGTGGCCGCCATCCGGTTTCGCCTTGGGGCAAGCCGACCAAGGGCAAGAAGACGCGGTCCAATAAGGCGACCGACAAGTTCATCCTGCGCTCGCGCCATCAGCGCAAGAGCTAAGAAGAGGTAACGCCAAGTGACTCGTTCGATTTGGAAAGGCCCCTTCATCGACGGCTACCTTCTCAAGAAGGTGGACAAGGTTCGTGAAGGTGGTCGCAATGAGGTGATCAAGATGTGGAGCCGTCGCTCCACCATCCTGCCGCAGTTCGTCGGCTTCACCTTCGGTGTTTACAACGGCCAGAAGCACGTTCCCGTTTCGGTGAACGAGGACATGGTCGGCCACAAGTTCGGTGAATTCGCTCCGACCCGGACCTATTACGGTCACGGCGCGGATAAGAAGGCGAAGAGGAAATAATCATGGGCAAGGCCAAAGCTCCGCGCAGGCTTGCTGACAACGAAGCGCGCGCCGTGTTGCGCACGATCCGTATCAGCCCGCAGAAGCTGAACCTGGTTGCCGCGCTGATCCGCGGCAAGAAGGTCGCGACAGCGCTTTCCGATCTCGAATTCTCGGCCAAGCGGATTTCCGGCACGGTCAAGAAGACGCTGGAATCGGCGATCGCCAACGCGGAAAACAACCACGACCTCGACGTCGATGCGCTGATCGTGGCGGAAGCCTATGTCGGCAAGTCGATCGTCATGAAGCGGTTCCATGCCCGTGGCCGTGGCCGCGCCAGCCGTATCGAGAAGCCGTTCTCGCACCTCACGATCGTCGTTCGTGAAGTCGAAGAAAAAGTGGAGGCCGCATAATGGGCCAGAAAATCAATCCGATCGGTCTGCGTCTCGGCATCAACCGCACCTGGGATTCGCGCTGGTTCGCCAACACCGGCGAGTACGGCAAGCTGCTGCATGAGGACATCAAGATCCGCAACTATCTTGAGAAGGAACTCAAGCAGGCTGCGATCTCGAAGGTCGTGATCGAGCGTCCGCACAAGAAGTGTCGCGTCACCATCCATGCGGCGCGTCCGGGCCTGATCATCGGCAAGAAGGGCGCCGACATCGAGAAGCTTCGCAGGAAGCTGATGGAGATGACGAAGTCCGAGACGCATTTGAACATCGTCGAAGTGCGTAAGCCGGAGATCGACGCGACGCTGGTCGCCCAGTCGATCGCCCAGCAGCTCGAGCGCCGTATCGCGTTCCGCCGCGCCATGAAGCGCGCCGTGCAGTCGGCGATGCGCCTCGGTGCCGAAGGCATCCGCATCAACTGCGCCGGCCGTCTCGGCGGCGCCGAGATCGCGCGCATGGAATGGTATCGCGAAGGTCGCGTGCCGCTGCATACGCTGCGCGCCGACGTCGACTACGGCACGGCCGAAGCACACACCGCCTACGGCATCTGCGGTGTCAAGGTCTGGGTGTTCAAGGGCGAGATCCTCGAGCACGACCCGATGGCTTCGGAGCGCCGCGCCACCGAGGGCGATCATGCGCATGGCGGTGGTGGTGAGCGCGAACGCGGTCGCCGTCGCGAAAACGCCTGAGACAGTTGAGAATTTGGAGTTAGAACGATGCTGCAGCCAAAGCGCACAAAGTTCCGCAAGCAGTTCAAGGGTCGTATCCATGGTGCCGCCAAGGGTGGCACCAATCTGGATTTCGGCGGTTTCGGGCTGAAGGCGCTTGAGCCGAACCGCGTCACTGCGCGTGAGATCGAGGCGGCCCGCCGCGCGATCACCCGCGAGATGAAGCGCGCCGGCCGCGTCTGGATCCGTATCTTCCCGGACGTGCCGGTGACGTCGAAGCCGACCGAAGTCCGCATGGGCAAGGGCAAGGGCGCGGTCGATTACTGGGCGGCGCGCGTCAAGCCCGGCCGCATCATGTTCGAGATCGACGGCGTCAATGAGGAAACCGCCCGTGAGGCGCTGCGTCTCGGCGCGGCCAAGCTCTCGGTCAGGACGCGCTTCGTACAGCGCATCGCAGAATAAGGACGGGCTGATCATGAAAGCCGAAGACATCCGGACCAAAACCCAGGACCAACTGACCGACGAATTGGCCAGCCTGAAGAAGGAGCAGTTCAACCTGCGCTTCCAGAAGGCCACCGGCCAGCTCGAGAAGACCGCGCGCGTGAGGCAGGTCCGCAAGGACATTGCGCGTATCAAGACCATCGCTGCGGAAAAGTCCGCGGCTAAGAAGGCTTAAGGACGAAAACCATGCCAAAGCGCATTCTGCAGGGCACCGTCGTCAGCGACAAAAACGAGAAGACGGTTGTCGTCAAGGTCGAACGGCGCTTCACGCATCCCGTGATGAAGAAGACCGTGCGCATGACCAAGAAGTACAAGGCGCACGACGAGAACAACGCCCACAAGGTCGGCGATCAGGTGTTCATCCAGGAATCGAAGCCGATTTCCAAGGACAAGCGCTGGACCGTCGTATCTTCGGACCAGGCGTAAACAACGAATTTTGGACAGACCGGGGAGGGGCTTTGCGCCCGTCCCGTTAGAAGAGAAGAAGGCGGCCAGTCATGATTCAGATGCAAACAAACCTCGACGTCGCGGATAATTCCGGCGCCCGTCGTGTCATGTGCATCAAGGTGCTGGGCGGCTCGAAGCGGAAATACGCTTCCGTGGGCGACATCATCGTGGTGTCGATCAAGGAAGCCATCCCGCGCGGCCGCGTCAAGAAGGGCGATGTGATGAAGGCGGTCGTGGTTCGCACGGCCAAGGACATCCGCCGCCCGGACGGCAGCGTGATCCGTTTCGACAAGAACGCGGCCGTTCTCGTCGACAACAAGAAAGAGCCGATCGGCACGCGTATCTTCGGACCGGTTCCGCGCGAACTCCGCGCCAAGAACCACATGAAGATCATCTCGCTCGCGCCTGAAGTGCTGTAAGGAGCCGGACCAATGCAGAAGATTAGAAAAGGCGACAAGGTCGTCGTGCTGGCCGGCAAGGACAAGGGCCGTTCGGGCGAAGTCCTCTCGGTACAGCCGAAGGAAGACACCGCGCTGGTGCGCGGCGTCAACATGATCCGTCGTCACCAGAAGCAGTCCCAGTCCCAAGAGGGCGGGATCATCACCAAGGAAGCGCCGATTCAGCTGTCGAACATCGCGCTGGCCGACCCCAAGGATGGCAAGCCGACCCGCGTCGGCTTCATCTTCCAGAAGGACGGCAAGAAGGTGCGCGTCGCCAAGCGCTCGGGAGAAGTCATCAATGGCTAAGGCTCAAACCAAGCAGGCGACTGCCCAGAACACGCCGCGCCTCAAGCAGGTCTACAACGAGACCATCCGCAAGGCGCTGCAGGAGCAGTTCGGCTACGAGAACGAGATGCAGGTTCCGCGCATCGACAAGATCGTGCTGAACATGGGCGTCGGCGAAGCGACCGGCGATTCGAAGAAGCCTTCGATCGCGGCGGAAGATCTGGCGCTGATCGCCGGCCAAAAGGCCGTCGTCACCCACGCGCGCAATTCGATCGCCGGCTTCAAGGTCCGTGAAAAGATGCCGATCGGCGCCAAGGTCACGCTGCGCAAGGAACGCATGTACGAGTTCCTCGACCGCCTCGTGAACATCGCGCTGCCGCGCGTCCGCGACTTCCGCGGACTCAATCCGAAGAGCTTCGATGGCCGTGGCAACTATGCCATGGGCATCAAGGAACACATCGTGTTCCCGGAGATCAACTACGACAAGGTTGATCAGATCTGGGGCATGGACGTCATCGTTTGTACGACTGCGAAGACGGACGACGAAGCCAGGGCATTGCTCAAGGCCTTCAACTTCCCCTTCCGCCAGTAACGGCAGCGAGAAAAGGAAAAATCTGAAATGGCAAAGACCAGCTCAGTCGAGAAGAACAACAGGCGCCGCAAGCTTGTGGACCAGTACGCTGCCAAGCGTAAGGTCCTCAAGGCGATCATCATGGATCAGTCCAAGCCGATGGAAGAGCGCTTCCGCGCTCAGCTGAAGCTTGCGGCACTGCCGCGCAACTCGGCCAAGATCCGCATCCGCAACCGCTGCGAAGTCACCGGACGTCCGCGTGCCTATTATCGCAAGCTCAAAGTATCGCGCATCGCGCTTCGTGATCTCGGCAATAACGGCCAGATCCCGGGCCTGGTCAAGTCGAGCTGGTAAGGAGGACATAACATGTCATTGAGCGATCCTCTCGGCGATATGCTGACCCGCATCCGCAACGCCTATGGCCGCAAGAAGTCGAGCGTTTCGACGCCGGCCTCGCGCCTGCGCACCCGCGTCCTCGACGTGCTGAAGGCGGAAGGTTATATCCGCGACTACAGCCAGACCGACTTCGACAACGGCAAGTCCGAAATCGAGATCGAGCTGAAGTATTTCGACGGTGCGCCGGTGGTGCGCGAAATCGCCCGCGTCTCGAAGCCGGGCCGTCGCGTTTACGTTTCGGCGAAGTCGATCCCGCACGTCGCCAACGGCCTCGGCATCGCCATCCTTTCGACGCCGAAGGGCGTGATGGCCGACCACGAAGCGCGTGAACAGAATGTCGGCGGGGAAATCCTCTGCCAGATCTTCTGATCTGGAGCGCGATCCCGAACCGAACCACGCAGTGAAAAGTGGAACCCGGATTCGGACAAGATCACGCTCGAAACAGAGACCTGAAACAAGAGAAGTGACGAGGACAACAAAATGTCTCGTATTGGAAAGAAACCCGTTTCGCTGCCGCAGGGCGTGACCGCGACCGTCGACGGCCAGACCGTCACGGCGAAGGGCCCCAAGGGTGAGCTGAAGTTCGTGGTCAACGACGAAGTGCTGGTCAAGATGGAAGGCAGCGAGATCGCTGTCCAGCCACGCGACCAGACCAAGACCGCCCGTTCCAAATGGGGCATGTCGCGCACGCAGATCGTCAACATCCTGCAGGGCGTCAAGGACGGTTTCGAAAAGAAGCTCGAGATCACCGGCGTTGGCTATCGCGCCGCCATGCAGGGCAAGAACCTGCAGCTGGCGCTCGGCTTCAGCCATGACGTCGTCTACGAAACGCCGCAGGACATCACCATCACCGTGCCGAAGCCGACGGAAATCACCGTGACCGGCATCGACAAGCAGAAGGTCGGTCAGGTCGCTGCCGAGATCCGCGAATATCGCGGTCCTGAGCCGTACAAGGGCAAGGGCGTTCGTTACGCTGGCGAGAAGATCGTCCGCAAGGAAGGCAAGAAGAAGTAATTTCGTCAATGGTGAATGGTGAATGGTAAAATGGCAGTAGGATAGAGCAGGAGCCGGACGGCACCTGGTTTCTACCTTTCACCATTTTTCCATTCACCATTCACTGCAAATCAACGCCGCGGGGAGCGGTCGCGGGAGGCTTGTCCTACCGCACAGGGTTGCCCCCGTTTTTTGAAGGCAAGGAACTGATATCATGGGCTCGAAAGACTCCACCCAACGCCGCGCTCAGCGCGTCCGCCGCCAGATCAAGAAGGTCGCTGGCGAGCGTCCGCGTCTGTCGGTCCACCGCACGTCGAAGAACATCTACGTCCAGGTCATCGACGACGCCAAGGGCCACACCATCGCTGCCGCCTCGACGCTGGAGAAGGACCTCAAGGGTTCGCTCAAGACCGGTGCCGACACTGCCGCCGCTGTGGCAATCGGCAAGCTGATTGCCGAGCGCGCTTCGAAGGCCGGCGTCAAGGAAGTCGTCTTCGACCGCGGACCGTACATCTATCACGGCCGCGTCAAGGCGCTGGCCGAGGCCGCCCGTGAAGGTGGCTTGAGCTTCTAAAGCATGATCCCGAACCGGAGGTCAGCGCAGCAATAAGTTGCAGACTTTTCGGATAAGATCATGCGAAGGGAAAAATGAGTTTCGCTCCCGGCAACCCATAGAGGGAACCGGATATCATCATCAACCGTGCTTCCGGAAAAAAACAAGGAACAGGATATGGCACAGGAACGTAGGGATAGCGGCCGCGGCCGTGATCGCGAAGAGCGCGACGACGGCATGGTGGACAAGCTCGTCCACATCAACCGCGTCGCCAAGGTCGTCAAGGGCGGCCGGCGCTTCGGCTTTGCAGCACTCGTCGTCGTCGGCGACCAGAAGGGCCGCGTCGGCTTCGGTCATGGCAAGGCGCGCGAAGTGCCGGAGGCGATCCGCAAGGCGACCGAATCGGCCAAGCGCGACATGATCTTCGTGCCGCTGCGCTCGGGCCGTACGCTGCATCACGACGTCGAAGGACGCTGGGGCGCCGGACGCGTTCTGCTGCGCGCTGCCAAGCAGGGTACCGGCATCATCGCCGGCGGCCCGATGCGCGCCGTCTTCGAGACGCTCGGCATGCATGACGTGGTCGCCAAGTCGATGGGTTCGTCGAACCCCTACAACATGGTTCGCGCCACCTTCGACGCGCTGAAGAGCCAGATGCATCCCAAGGATGTGGCTGCCGCGCGCGGCATCAAGTATTCGACCCTTCAGGCCCGCCGCGGCACCGCCGTTGCGGCCGAAGAATAGTCGCGCTGACCAGGGATATTGACCATGGCCAAGAAAGCAACCAAGACCATCACCGTCGAGCAGATCGGTTCGCCGATCCGCCGGCCGAAGGAGCAGCGCGCGACGCTGGTCGGCCTCGGCCTCAACAAGATGCACAAGCAGCGCACGCTGGAGGACACCCCCTCCGTGCGCGGCATGATCGCTGCCGTCCAGCATCTCGTCCGCGTCGTGGACGAGGGCTGAACCAGAGCGCAGGAGAACTCAGATGAAACTCAACGATCTGCGTGACAAGGACGGCGCGACGCATTCCAGGAAGCGTCTCGGCCGCGGCATCGGTTCCGGCTCGGGCAAGACCGCCGGTCGCGGCGTCAAGGGCCAGAAGGCGCGCTCCGGCGTCGCCGTCAACGGCTTCGAGGGTGGCCAGATGCCGCTCTACCGGCGCTTGCCGAAGCGTGGCTTCAACAACATCTTCGCCAAGAGCTTTGCCGTCGTGTCGCTGGCCCGCATCCAGGCTGCGCTCGATGCCAAGAAGCTCGACGCCAAGACGACCGTGACCGCCGAAGCGCTGGTCGCGGCCGGCGTCATCCGCCGCGTCAAGGACGGCGTGCGCATCCTCTCCGACGGCGAGATCAAGTCGAAGCTTGCCTTCGACGTGGCCGGCGCCTCCAAGGCTGCCATCGAGAAGATCGAAAAGGCCGGCGGTTCGGTGAAGCTGCCGGAAAAGGCAGCAGCCGAGTAACGGCGATTTGAAGCGCGATCGGCAGAGCGGGACACGTTTCGCTTTTGATTGCGCTTTGATCTGCTCAATATGGCGGCCGCGTCAACGCGGCCGCTTGCATGTTTGCAGTCCGGAGCTTATCTCGTGAGCTTCGGTGACACGCGCCGCCTGAGTTGCGGGCCATCGAGCGTGACCAAGCGGAGAATCAGGCATGGCTTCGGCTGCTGAACAAC
The DNA here is from genome assembly GCF_055811475.1 of Mesorhizobium sp. WSM4829. Lineage (NCBI taxonomy): Bacteria > Pseudomonadati > Pseudomonadota > Alphaproteobacteria > Hyphomicrobiales > Phyllobacteriaceae > Mesorhizobium > Mesorhizobium sp. WSM4829. The sequence goes on from NZ_JBVVQJ010000005.1 coordinate 10,352, forward strand.
TAGCCTCGAATCTGAATTTCTCGGCCTTCGCCAAGGCGGAGGATCTGAAGAAGCGCATCTGGTTCACCGTTGGTGCGTTGCTGGTCTACCGCCTCGGCACCTATATCCCGCTGCCCGGCATCAATCCCGACGCTTTCGCCCAGGCCTTCTCGTCGCAAAGCAAGGGCGTGCTTGGCATGTTCAACATGTTCGCCGGTGGCGCCGTCGAGCGCATGGCGATCTTTGCCCTCGGCATCATGCCCTATATCTCCGCTTCCATCATCATGCAGCTGATGACCTCCGTCATCCCGTCACTGGAGTCGCTGAAGAAGGAAGGCGAGCAGGGCCGCAAGGTCATCAACCAGTATACTCGCTACGGCACCGTGCTTTTGGCGCTGGTCCAGGCCTACGGCATTGCGGTCGGCCTGGAAGGCGGCAGCGGCATCGTCAGCGATCCCGGCATGTTCTTCCGCATCTCGACCGTCATCACGCTGGTCGGCGGCACCATGTTCCTGATGTGGCTCGGCGAGCAGATCACCGCCCGCGGCATCGGCAACGGCATTTCGCTGATCATCTTTGCCGGCATCGTCGCTGGCCTGCCGCAAGCCATCTCCGGTACGCTGGAACTTGGCCGTACCGGCGCGCTGTCGACCGGCCTGATCCTGGCGATCATCGTTCTGGCCGTCGTCGTCATCGCGCTGATCGTGTTCTTCGAGCGCGCCCAGCGGCGCTTGCTGATCCAGTATCCCAAGCGCCAGGTCGGCAACCGCATGTTCCAGGGCGACACCTCGCACCTGCCGCTCAAGCTCAACACGGCCGGCGTCATTCCGCCGATCTTCGCCTCTTCGCTGCTGTTGCTGCCGGCCACGGTCGCCGGCTTCTCGCAGACGACCAACATGCCAGCCTGGGCCAGCACCGTCCTGGCGGCACTCGGTCATGGCCAGCCGCTCTACATGGCGTTCTATGCGGCGATGATCGTGTTTTTCGCCTTCTTCTATACGGCGATCGTCTTCAACCCGAAGGACACCGCCGACCAGCTCAAGAAGCATTCGGGTTTCATTCCGGGCTACCGTCCGGGCGAGCGCACCGCGGATTACATCGACTATGTCCTTACCCGCATAACTGTCGTCGGCGCCATTTATCTGGTGCTGGTGTGTCTGCTGCCCGAGTTCCTGATTTCAGCGACTGGCGTACCATTCTACCTCGGTGGCACATCGCTTCTGATCGTGGTCAGTGTAACGCTCGACACGGTGGCGCAAATTCAGGGTCACCTGATCGCGCACCAGTATGAGGGCCTGATCAAGAAGTCGAAGCTGCGCGGGGGGAAGAAAGCCAGATGAGGTTGATATTGCTTGGGCCGCCAGGGGCGGGCAAGGGGACGCAAGCACAAAGACTGGTAGAAAAATACGGCATTCCCCAACTCTCGACGGGCGATATGCTGCGCGCTGCTGTCCAGGCCGGCACCGAAGTCGGCAAACGGGCCAAGGCGGTGATGGACGCTGGCGAACTGGTTTCCGACGCCATCGTCAACGCTATCGTCGCCGAGCGTATCGATCAGGCCGATTGCGCAAGGGGATTCATCCTTGACGGATATCCGCGAACCCTGGTGCAGGCGGACGCGGTTGAATCGATGCTCTCGGCTCGCCGCCTCACTCTCGACGCCGTCATCGAACTTGTCGTCGACGACAAGGCGCTGGTTGGCCGAATCGGCAAGCGCGCCGAAGAGGCCAAAGCCGCGGGTCTGCCGGTGCGCAAGGACGACAATCCGGCGGTGTTCGAAGAGCGCCTGAAGGAGTACTACAAGAAGACGTCGCCGCTGATCGGCTATTACTATGCCAAGGGCAAGCTGAGAGGTGTCGACGGCATGGCCGACATCGATGCGGTGACGCGGCAGATCGAAGCGGTGCTCACGGCTGCGATCCCAGCGGCGGCGCAACGGTCTGCGAACGGAAAATAAACGATTGCGCTTGACTGGAGCGGTTCGCTGGGGTATGGCGGCCCGTCTTCCTATCAGGCATGAGGCTTGCTTGCCCGCAAGGGCAAGGCAGCCGCTTTGAACTGGAAACTCCCGCATGGGCCGGCCTCCACCGGACGCGGGGCAACTTTGACAGCGCCGGCTTGTCCGGCCCACATGGAGAAGAGAAGAACATGGCTCGTATAGCCGGCGTCAACATTCCGACCAACAAGCGCGTCGTCATTGCGCTTCAGTACATTCACGGCATTGGCAAGAGCTTCGCTCAGGAGATCGTCGACAAGGTCGGCATCCCGGCCGAGCGTCGCGTCAACCAGCTGACCGACGCGGAAGTGCTGCAGATCCGCGAGACGATCGACCGTGACTACCAGGTCGAGGGCGATCTGCGCCGAGAAGTGTCGATGAACATCAAGCGGCTCATGGACCTCGGCTGCTATCGCGGCCTACGTCATCGCCGCTCGCTGCCGGTTCGCGGCCAGCGCACGCATACCAATGCGCGCACCCGCAAGGGCCCGGCCAAGTCGATCGCCGGCAAGAAGAAGTAATTTAGGGCAGTACGGGAGTAGGGCAGTAAGGCAATAGGATCGGCAGACATACTGCCCTACTGCCGTATTCCCCTACTGCCTTCTCCCTGGTGGAGCCGCTGGCATTACGGCGGTGTAGAGATCAACTGAAAGGACCATCATGGCCAAGGAAGCCACACGTGTTCGCCGTCGCGAACGCAAGAATATCTCGTCGGGCGTTGCCCACGTCAACTCGACCTTCAACAACACGATGATCACCATCACCGACGCGCAGGGCAATTCGATTGCCTGGTCGTCGGCGGGAGCCCAGGGCTTCAAGGGATCTCGCAAGTCGACCCCGTTCGCTGCCCAGATGGCTGCCGAGGACGTTGCCAAGAAGGCCCAGGAACACGGCATGCGCATGCTTGAGGTCGAGGTCTGCGGACCCGGCTCCGGTCGTGAATCGGCGCTGCGCGCATTGCAGGCAGCCGGCTTCACCATCACCTCGATCCGTGACGTGACGCCGATCCCGCACAATGGCTGCCGCCCGCGCAAGAAGCGCCGCGTCTAATGCCTGTTGCCCAAAACGCGCAGCGGTTTTGGGCAACGACATGCATAAAAACAGAGACCTGAAGCGCTACGCGCTTAGGGAAAAAATTACCGAACGCCGCGCGAACGCCATTAGCGTTCCTCCACGGCATTCCAGGTCGCCCGCCACGATTGGATGGTGGCGGGTCAACGGAAGGAAAGCATCATGATCCAGAAAAATTGGCAGGAACTGATCAAGCCGAACAAGATCGAGTTCTCTTCGAAGAAGAAGACGCTGACCACGCTGGTCGCCGAGCCGCTCGAGCGCGGCTTTGGCCTGACCCTCGGCAATGCGCTGCGTCGCGTGCTGCTGTCTTCGCTGCGTGGCGCGGCTGTGACCGCCGTGCAGATCGACGGCGTTCTGCATGAATTCTCGTCGATCGCCGGCGTGCGCGAGGACGTGACCGACATCGTCTTGAACATCAAGGAAATCGCCATCCGCATGGAAGGTGACGGCCCCAAGCGCATGGTCGTGCGCAAGCAGGGACCGGGCGCTGTTCTGGCCGGCGACATCCAGACGGTCGGCGACGTCGAGATCCTCAATCCCGACCACGTCATCTGCACGCTGGACGAGGGCGCTGAAATCCGCATGGAGTTCACCGTCGATACCGGCAAGGGCTACGTGCCGGCCGACCGCAATCGCGCAGAAGACGCGCCAATCGGTCTCATCCCGGTCGACAGCCTCTACTCGCCGGTCAAGAAGGTCTCCTACAAGGTCGAGAACACCCGCGAGGGCCAGGTTCTCGACTACGACAAGCTGACCATGACGATCGACACCGACGGTTCGATCTCGGGCGAGGATGCGGTGGCTTTCGCCGCCCGCATCCTGCAGGACCAGCTTGGCCTGTTCGTCAATTTCGACGAGCCGCAGAAGGAAGTCGCCGCCGAGCAGGTGACCGAGCTTGCCTTCAACCCGGCGCTGCTCAAGAAGGTCGACGAACTCGAGCTTTCGGTGCGTTCGGCCAACTGCCTGAAGAACGACAACATCGTCTATATCGGCGACCTGATCCAGAAGACCGAAGCCGAGATGCTGCGCACCCCGAACTTCGGCCGCAAGTCGCTGAACGAGATCAAGGAAGTGTTGGCGGCGATGGGCCTGCACCTCGGCATGGAAGTGCCGGATTGGCCGCCGGAAAACATCGAAGACCTCGCCAAGCGTTACGAAGATCAATACTGACCGGTGAATTGAGAATGGTGAAATGGTGAATGGTCGTCGGTCGGCGACTTCGGAGAGCTTCCATTCACCATTCACTATTGACCATTCACAAAACGAAACAGCCGGGCCAACCGCCCACAACACCAGGAGAAGAGCCATGCGCCACGGATTTAAAGGCCGCCGGTTCGCCCGCAGCATAAGCCACCGCAAGTCGATGTTTGCCAATCTTGCCGTGTCGCTCATCGAGCATGAGCAGATCCTCACCACCTTGCCGAAGGCGAAGGATCTGCGTCCGATCGTCGAGAAGCTGGTGACGCTAGGCAAGCGCGGCGACCTGCATGCCCGCCGCCAGGTGATTGCCCAGATCGGCAATGAAGGCGTCGTCAAGCGCCTGTTCGACACGATCGCGCCGCGCTACGCCACCCGCAACGGCGGCTATCTGCGCATCATGAAAGCGGGCTTCCGCCACGGCGACAATGCCGCCATGGCGGTCATCGAGTTCGTCGATCGCGACACCTCGGCCAAGGGCGCCGGCGACCGTGCCCGCATCGAGGCAGAAGGCACCGACGAGGAAGCCGCAGCCGCATAAGCTTCGGTTTTTCTAAGAGAGTTCAAAGGGGCCTGTGGGCCCCTTTCGTCTGCCGATCTTTGCCGCCTATCGAAGAATGGTCAGGTAGTCGCGCCCGCTTAGCAGCTTCCAATTGAAAGCACCCGGTATCTCTTCGACCTTCGGGTAGGGATAGGAATAGATACTGTCGAGGGTGGCTCGGGAATCGATATCGCTGACCAATTGCGACATCTCGAAATTGTTCAAGTACCTTTGTGCGTTTTGATCCTCGATGAAGTCGGTATTCACCCGGAAATGTATCTGAATCTGGCCGGCGCAGATGTTGAGCAGGATGTCGTCGCTCACAGCGGCATAGAACACTTTGGCGTCTTCTGAAGCCCACAGGCCTGCAGCCAGGAACTTCGAGGGCTGCGTACCCCCGCTCAACCCATCCAGTGACAGCACAAGGTGATCGGTGAGAACTTCGAAGTCGCCTTCGAGATAACCGGCTCCTTCGATCTGCAACCAGTTCATCTGGTGAGGCGCTTCGTCATCAAAGGAGATTTCGAGCTTTCCGAAAGTCCAATAGACCGGATCGGCGTGCTCAGGTGTGCCGAGTGCGCTGGCAACGTCGGTCATTCTCATAGAAGGGGAAACCGGCCCCAAAGTGCCGGTCTTCAGAAAATCACGGAATGAAACGAGTTGTTTTTTCATGAGGGCCGACGAGGCTTTCCGGTTTCAAACTGACCTATAGCTGCTTTGCTACCCAAAAATAATTCGATTACATCGACTTAGCCTTTCATTTTGCACAATCGTCGGGACAATGGCGCCCGACCCCGGAGGATTCGGAATGCGTGTAAAACGGCTGTCCCTTGTTCTACTCTGCGCCTTGATGGCGGCGGCAGTCGTGCCGGCCGCCAGGCAGGCGCTGGCTCAGGACACCAAGGCCGATCCCGGTCTGTCCGACGTGCTGACCGACATGTTGCGCGGCGCCGAAGGCGAAAATGCCACCTCCGGTCCAGACAAGCGCGTGCCGTTCGGCCGCGAGGAGATGCAACTGTCGTTTGCGCCGCTGGTCAAGCAGACGGCGCCGGCCGTGGTCAATGTCTATGCCTCGCAAACGGCCAGGCTGAGGTCGCCCTTCGACGGCGATCCGTTCTTCGAAGAGTTCTTCGGCCGTTCGCAGCCGCGTGCGCAGTCCTCGCTCGGCTCCGGCGTGCTGGTCGACCCGACAGGCATAGTGGTCACCAATTTCCACGTCATCAAGGACGCCGATCAGGTCAAGGTCGCCACCGCGGACGGGCGTGAATTCGACAGCAAGGTGCTGCTCAAGGACGAAACGCTTGACCTCGCCGTGCTCAAGATCTCCGCCGACAAGCCATTTCCGGTCGTCGCCATCGGCGATTCCGACGCGCTCGAGGTCGGTGACCTGTTGTTGGCCATCGGCAACCCCTTCGGTGTCGGCCAGACCACCACCAGCGGCATCGTTTCGGCGCTTGCCCGCAGCCACATCGGCGTTTCCGATTCCAGTTTCTTCATCCAGACCGACGCCGCGATCAATCCCGGCAATTCCGGCGGTGCGCTGATCAACATGGGTGGCCAACTGGTCGGCATCAACACGGCGATCTACAGCCGCAGCGGCGGCTCGATCGGCATCGGCTTTGCTATTCCCTCCAATATGGTTCGCGCGTTTGCCGATGCGGCCAAGGCCGGGCGCGACTTCTTCGAGAGGCCGTATATCGGCGCCGAATTCGAGCGCGTGACGCCGCAAATCGCCGAATCGCTCGGTCTCGAGACGCCGACCGGGGCACTGGTTTCGTCCATCGACGAAGCCGGGCCGGCGGCCAAGGCGGGGCTCAAGGCCGGTGACGTCGTGCTGTCGCTCAATGGCACGCCGGTCGAGAGCATCGAGGCGCTGGATTACCGGATGGCGACGCTGTCGATCGGCACCAATGCCAGCTTCGCCGTTCTGAGCAAAGGCCAGCAAGCGGCGATGGACATCGCGCTGGAGCGTGCGCCGGAAGGTGCGAAACTCGCGGAAGTGACGCTGCGCGGTCGCAGCCCGTTCTCCGGTGCCAAGGTTGCGGAACTGTCGCCGCGGCTCGCCCAGCGGCTCGGCATTCGCACGGACGTCAAGGGTGTTACGGTGATCGACATCAATCGCGGTTCGCCCGCAGCCGGTTTCGGCTTCCAGCCGGGCGACATCGTTCGCGAAGTCAACGGCTTGACCATCGATACCGCCGCGACCCTGGAGCAGGCAGCCATGCAGGAGACGCGCTGGTGGCGCTTTACCGTCGAGCGCGGCGGGCAGATACTGCGCCAGGTGTTGCGTTACTGAGCCCGAGCGTCGATCCTTCGGACGAGATCGCGCTCCAACGAAAAGACGTGCATGGCCGATCTGTTCAGTGTCGATGAACCGGAAAAGGCGCCGCCCGGCAGGCCGCTGGCCGACCGGCTGCGCCCGCAGAACCTCAGCGAGGTCGTCGGCCAGGAGCATCTGACCGGACCCGACGGCGCGCTGACGCGGCTGATCGGCTCCGGCTCGCTCGGCTCGATGATCTTCTGGGGGCCGCCCGGGACGGGCAAGACCACGGTCGCGCGGCTGCTTGCCGGCGAAACCAGCCTTGCGTTCCAACAGATATCGGCGGTGTTTTCCGGAGTCGCCGACCTGAAGAGAGTGTTCGAGGCGGCGAAGCTGCGCCGCACCAACGGCCGTCAGACGCTGCTCTTCGTCGACGAGATCCATCGCTTCAACCGCGCCCAGCAGGACAGTTTTCTGCCTGTCATGGAAGACGGCACCGTCGTGTTGGTTGGCGCCACCACCGAAAACCCCTCCTTCGAGCTGAATGCGGCGCTACTGTCTCGCGCGCGTGTGCTGGTCTTTCATTCGCTCGGTGAGGACAGCATCGCAAAACTGCTGGCGCGTGCCGAGGAGACCGAGGGCAGGGCGCTGCCGCTCGACGACGAGGCGAGGGCGATGCTCGTCCGCATGAGCGATGGCGATGGTCGTGCGGCGCTGACGCTGGCAGAAGAGGTCTGGCGCGCCGCCAAGTCAGGCGAGGTGTTCAGCGCCGAGGGCCTGCAGCGCATCGTCCAGCGCCGCGCGCCGATCTACGACAAGGGCCAGGACGGCCATTACAATCTGATCTCGGCGCTGCACAAATCGGTGCGCGGCTCCGACCCCGACGCCGCCCTCTATTATCTCGCCCGCATGTTCGATGCCGGCGAGGATCCGCTCTATCTCGGCCGCCGCCTGGTGCGCATGGCGATGGAGGATATCGGGCTGGCAGACCCGCAGGCGCTGGTCGTCGCCAATGCCGCCAAGGATGCCTACGACTATCTGGGCTCGCCAGAGGGCGAACTCGCCTTCGCCGAGGCCACGGTCTATCTCGCCAGCGCGCCCAAATCCAACGCCGTCTACACCGCCTTCAAGGCCGCCACACAGGCGGCTAAGGAGTTAGGCTCATTGCTGCCGCCCAAACACATCCTCAACGCCCCGACCAAGCTGATGAAGGAAGAAGATTACGGCGCCGGCTACCGTTACGACCACGACGAGCCGGACGCTTTTTCCGGACAGGATTATTTTCCGGAAAAGATGGGCCGCCGTAAATTCTATGATCCGCCCGAGCGCGGTTTCGAGCGTGATATCAGGAAGCGGCTCGACTATTGGGCGAAGCTGCGCGGCGAGCGGAAAAAGTAGGCTCGCGCTACTTTCCCGCTCAGGGGCAGGGATTGACCGAGCCACCCTGTAAGGGCAGTAAACGGCGATGATCAATCTCCTCCTCGTTGCTGCGGGCGGCGCTATTGGTGCCGGGCTCCGGCACGTCGTCAATTTCGTTGCGCTGCGTCTTGTCGGCCCGAGTTTTCCCTGGGGCACGATGGCGATCAACATTGTCGGCTCCTTTGCCATGGGCATGTTCATCACGACCCTGGCGCGGCGCTACGGCGGATCGAACGAGCTTCGGCTGTTCGTCGCCACCGGCATCCTCGGCGGCTTCACCACGTTCTCCGCCTTTTCGCTCGATTTCGCGACGCTGTGGGAGCGCGGCGCGACGCTGCCGGCGTTCGGATACGCCCTTGCCAGCCTCATTGGCGCGATCATTGCCCTGTTTCTGGGTCTTTGGCTCGCAAGAAGCCTGCCTTAATGCTATTGCCCCCGCTTGCAGCGCCGCGTGTCCCTCAGGGCGCGCCAAGGACGCTGCAGCTTTTTGATTTGCGCATGACCCTTTCCGAAGATCGATTTCAGGTCATGCGCTAGAAACGGGTAAAAACGAGACAATGGCAGGCGTAGAACAGATCACGGTGGAGGCCGGCGAGGCGGGCATGCGGCTCGATCGCTGGTTCAAGACCCATTTTCCGGGTCTTGGCTTCGGCCATCTCCAAAAGCTGCTGCGATCCGGCCAGATCCGTGTCGATGGCGGCAGGGTTAAGGCCGATACCCGGGTCGAGCCGGGCCAGACGGTTCGCATCCCACCGCTCGAAGTGGACAAGAAGGGCGAGAGCCCGCTCACCGGTCACTCGATCCGCAACCAGGGCGACGCCGACGTTCTGGCCAAGATGCTGATCCATGAAGATCCGAAAGTGTTAGTCTTCAACAAGCCTGCCGGCCTCGCCGTCCAGGGTGGCTCAGGTGTCACCCGCAATGTCGACGACATGCTGGAAGCCTGGCGCAGCCAGAAGGGCGAGAAACCGCGTCTGGTGCACCGGCTCGACCGCGACACGTCTGGCGTGCTGGTCGTCGCCCGCACCAGGCTCGCCGCCATGAAGCTTGCCGAGGCGTTCCGGGCGCGTGAGACCAAGAAGACCTACTGGGCCCTGGTCAAGGGCGTGCCGCCGAAGCGCGAGGACAAGATCTCGACCTGGCTGATCAAGGAACCGACGCCCGACGGCGATCGGGTGCGCGTCGCCAAGCATGGCGAAAAGGGCGCCGACCACGCAGTGTCTTATTACCGGATCGTCGAGCAGGCGGCGCAGACCCTGTCCTGGCTGGAGATGGAACCCTATACCGGCCGCACCCACCAGCTTCGCGTCCATGCCGCTCACATCGGCTGCCCGATCATCGGCGATCCCAAATATTTCGAGGCCGATACCAATTGGGATTTTCCCGGCGGCATGCAGAACCGCTTGCATCTGCACGCGCGCCGCATCGTCATCCCGCATCCCGACAAGGGTTTCATCGACGTCACCGCACCGATGCCGCCGCATATGCGCCAGAGCTGGAACCTGATCGGCTTCGACGACGCCAGCGCGGAGGACTAGGTCCAGTGGGCATGGCCACAGATACGCTCGACCGTCGCGACAGGGTCGACATGGCCGCCGCCGCCATCATGGTCGGGCTGACCTTTTCCTGGGGGCTGAACTACGTCGCCGCCAAGATCTCCTATGCCGGCTACGATCCCGTTTTCCTGTCGATCGCACGGTCGGTCATCGGCGGGCTGTGCGTTCTCGTCTGGTGCCGCTGGCGCGGCATTGCGCTTTTTACCCGCGACGGAACCCTTGTCGCCGGCATTCTGGCAGGCGCGCTTTTTGGTCTCGAGTTCCTGTTTCTCTATGTCGGGCTCGAACAGACGACCGTCGCGCGCAACACCTTGCTGGTCAACACCATGCCGTTCTGGGTGCTGGTCGGCGGGCATTTCCTGCTCAACGAACGCATCACCGCGCGCCGGCTCGTCGGCCTTCTGCTCGCTTTCGCCGGATTGGTCGCGGTGTTCTCCGACCAGTTGAGCGCCGATAACGGTGCGACCCTGATTGGTGATCTGCTCAGTCTCGGCGCCGGCATTCTGTGGGCCTTGACCTACATCGTCATCAAGCGCACGAAACTGGCGGAAACGAGCGCCGAGAAGTTGCTGCTCTACCAACTGGCCGGCGCTGCGATGGTCGGCGCCTTGGTGCTGCCTTTCGCCGGGCCGCCCGTCCGCGACTTCGCCGCTTTGCCGACCTTGGCCTTGCTTTTCCAGGCGGTCTACATCGTCGCCTTCACTTATGTGCTCTGGTTCTGGTTGCTGCGGCGCTATCCGGCATCGGGCCTGTCGAGCTTCACCTTCCTTTCGCCGGTGTTCGGCGTCCTGTGTGGCGCCATCTTCTTGAACGAGCCTCTGACCATCCGTATTTTCCTGGCACTCGGCCTCATCGCAGCCGGTCTGATCATTGTGAATCGGCCGGCCCGAAAACAGATCCCCGGATGAAAGGCTCCGGCATGCGCGATATTCTCAACGACCTCGAAGCGGGAAAGCAGCTTTCCGATCCGGATCCGGTGCGCCGTGCCCAGATCCAGATGAAGACGCACCTGCCGAAACGCTTCTACAAAACCGTCTCGGTCGCACCGGCCGAAGCTGGTTTTGCGGTTCATCTCGATGGCAAGCCGGTCCGTACGCCGGGCAAAGCGCTTCTGATCCTGCCGACCGAAAAAGCCGCCGCTCTGGTCGCCGGCGAGTTCGCCGCGCAAGGCGAGACGATCGACCCGATGACGATGCCGGTCATGCGTCTGGTCAACACGGCCATCGACGGCGTCGCCAGCGACCCGCAGGCGGTTTTGGAAGACATCCTGCGCTTTGCCTCGTCCGACCTGCTCTGCTATCGCGCCGACGCCCCCCAAGGGCTCGTCGATCGGCAGAACGAATATTGGGACCCCGTCATCGATTGGGCGCGGAGCGCGCTCGGCGCCCGGTTTCAACTCGCCGAAGGGGTGATCCATGTCGAGCAGCCGCGCGAGAGCATCGCGGTGCTCGGCGTTCATCTTGCCCAGCGTGCCGACGCGCTCCGGCTTGCCGCCATCCACGTCATGACGTCGCTGACGGGATCGGCACTGCTGGCGCTGGCCGTCGATTTCGGCGAGATCGACGGCGAGGCAGCCTGGGCCGCCGGCCATGTCGACGAGGACTGGCAGGCCGAGCACTGGGGCCATGACGCGGAAGCCGTCGCCCGCCGTGCCCACCGCAAGCGCGACATGATGGCCGCCGTCGGTCTCCTCGAGGCGCTCAAGGGCTGACGGCAATCGCCCCCCCTCAATTCGTTTCGTCTTGCCCATCAGAGCGACGCGCGTCCAGTCGGGCGCACTATGCATCGTGCTTTCCGAACATCGATTCCGATGTTCGGGCCGATGCATTGGACCAAAGTCATAATCCCAAAGACGGGCTGCCTCTGGGCGGCGCTTTCTGTCACTTCTCGCGGCGATGGCTGCCCGAGTTCGTGTCCAGAGGCGACACCGCGCAGCATCAAGCACAGCGAGATGTCACGGGAGGACGAATTCATGGCAATGGCAGCGACCGCCGGCAGAGCAAGCCGCGGAATGACGCGGGAAGAGAAGAAGGTCATCTTCGCTTCCTCGCTCGGCACGGTTTTCGAATGGTACGATTTCTATCTCTACGGCGCATTGGCGGCGGCGATCGGCTCGACATTCTTCAACTCGTATCCGGAAGCGACGCGCAACATCTTTACGCTGCTGGTTTTCGCCGCTGGCTTCCTCGTGCGCCCGTTCGGCGCGCTGGTGTTTGGCCGCATCGGTGATCTCGTAGGTCGCAAATACACCTTTCTCGTCACCATCATGATCATGGGCCTGTCGACTTTCCTGGTCGGCCTGCTGCCTGGTTCGGCAAGCTGGGGCATTGCAGCACCCATTATCCTGATTGCGCTGCGCATGCTGCAGGGCCTGGCGCTCGGCGGTGAATATGGCGGTGCGGCGACCTATGTGGCCGAGCATGCGCCCGACGACCGCCGCGGCTTCTACACATCGTGGATCCAGACGACGGCGACACTTGGCCTGTTCCTGTCGCTGGTCGTCATCCTTATCGTGCAAAATTCGCTGAGCAAGGAGGATTTCGAGGCCTGGGGCTGGCGCGTTCCATTCCTGCTCTCAGCCATTCTGCTCGGCATATCGGTCTGGATTCGCCTGTCGCTTGCTGAATCGCCGACCTTCCAGCGCATGAAGGATGAGGGCAAGGGCTCCAAGGCGCCGCTTACAGAAGCCTTCGGACAGTGGAAGAATGCCAAGATCGCCATTTTGGCGCTTTTCGGCCTTACTGCCGGCCAGGCCGTGGTTTGGTACAACGGCCAATTCTACGCGCTGTTTTTCCTGCAGAACGTGCTCAAGGTCGACGGCCAGTCGGTCAACATCATGATCGCCATCGCGCTGGCGCTCGGCACGATGTTCTTCGTCGTGTTCGGCTGGCTCTCCGACAAGATCGGCCGCAAGCCGATCATCATGGCGGGCCTGGCGCTGGCGATCGTCACCACCTTCCCGCTGTTCAAGGCGCTGACCTGGGCAGCCAACCCGGCGCTCGCCACCGCGCAGCAAAACACCCGTGCCACGATTACCGCTGCGCCTGGCGACTGCAAGTTCCAGTTCAATCCGACCGGAACGCGCAAGCCTCTGACGTCGTGCGATATTGCGACGGACTTCCTTGCCAAGAGCTCGGTGCCCTATGACATTGTCACGACAGCGGCACCGGGGACCGCGGCCAGTGTCAAGATCGGCACCGCAACGGTGGCGTCCTATGATGCCGTGGCAGCCGCAGACAAGGCCACTTCAAGCGACGCCGCGTTCAAGAAGGCAATCAACATCGCATTGCGGGACGGCGGCTATCCGCTGAAGCGTGCTGCGGCCAAGGTCGCCGACCAGAAGCTTGACGCCTTCGTCGCGGCCAATCCGGAACTGAAGCTCGACGCCGCCGCAATCCGCGCCGGCGACAAGACGACGGTTGCGGCCGACCGGGCGGTCAAGGACAAGCTGCTGACGGCCGATGAGGCCGCGGCGGTGCCCGAGATCACCGTCTACAGCGTGCCGGCGGCAGGCGCCTTTGCGATGTTTGCCGACCCTGAACAGGTCAACTGGGCAAAGGTCATCGGCGTCCTGTTCATCCTGGTCATTTACGTGACCATGGTCTACGGACCGATCGCCGCGATCCTGGTAGAAATGTTCCCGACCCGCATCCGCTATACCGGCATGTCGTTGCCCTATCACATCGGCAATGGCTGGTTCGGCGGCCTGCTGCCGGCGACGGTGTTCGCGCTCAGCGCCTACAGCGGCGATATCTATTACGGCCTCTGGTATCCGGTGGTGATCGCGGCGATGTCGCTGGCCATCGGTACGATCTTTGTCAGGGATACGCTGGGAACGGACTTGCACGCCAAGACCTGATCCTTGCCTGACGGCAAAATGAAAAGCCCGGCGCGAGCGATCGCGCCGGGCTTTGCAATTCGTCAAAAGCGATGCGGAGGAAAGGTTAGCTGTTCCGGTCCTGTTTTTCTTCCTCGATGGCCGCTTCGTGATACCAGCCGCTTCCGAAATCCGTACGGTTGCGCAATGAAGCAAGTTCTGCCGCGAACTTAGCCTTTCCGCTTAAATTTAAGGCAGAAGCGCGCGTTGCCACCGGGAACATCAGGATTTTGGCCGACTGACGGGTAGGAGTGATTTCCATTGTCGGTCTCCCTTCTTGAGCAGAGCCTTGCCGATTCAATCTTTCCCCAAGATAAGTTCTGCAATCCAGTTAGGCAATATGATTATAAAAAGATCAGTATCTGCCTGTTATTTATGCAGAGCATGCTTGTGATTGATCCGGACGCATTGCGATTACGCGGCAGCGGATTTGTCGGGATGCGGCGTCAGTTTTGTCGCATCCTTCGCCGGCGAAAATGGCACACGAATTGCTTTTTGATAATCCGGCAGGTCGGCTGCAGGGTGGCTGGCATGCCGGCGCCGTCCAGGTTCGGTGATCAAAGCAACGAGAGGCTAGAATGACGAAATACAAGCTCGAGTACATTTGGCTCGATGGATACACCCCGGTTCCCAACCTTCGCGGAAAGACGCAGATCAAGGACTATGCCGAATTCCCGACGCTCGACCAGCTTCCGCTGTGGGGCTTCGACGGTTCCTCGACCATGCAGGCCGAAGGCCACTCGTCCGACTGCGTGCTAAAGCCGGTCGCCATCTATCCCGACCCCGCGCGCAGCAATGGCGTGCTCGTCATGTGCGAAGTCATGATGCCGGACGGCGTGACGCCGCACGCATCCAACAAGCGCGCCACCATCCTCGACGACGAGGGCGCCTGGTTCGGCTTCGAGCAGGAGTATTTCTTCTACAAGGATGGCCGCCCGCTCGGCTTCCCCGAGAGCGGCTACCCCGCGCCGCAAGGCCCGTACTACACCGGCGTCGGCTACAGCAACGTCGGCAGCGTCGCCAGGCAGATCGTCGAGGAGCATCTCGACCTCTGCCTTGCCGCCGGCATCAACCATGAAGGCATCAACGCCGAGGTGGCCAAGGGCCAGTGGGAATTCCAGATTTTCGGCAAGGGCTCCAAGAAGGCCGCCGACCAGATGTGGATGGCCCGCTACCTGATGCAGCGCCTCACCGAGAAATACGGCATCGATATCGAATACCACTGCAAGCCGCTCGGCGACACCGACTGGAATGGTTCCGGCATGCACGCCAACTTCTCGACCGCTTATATGCGCGAAGTCGGCGGCAAGGACTATTTCGAGGCGCTGATGGCAGCCTTCGACAAGAACCTGATGGATCACATCGCCGTCTACGGCCCGGACAACGACAAGCGTCTGACCGGCAAGCATGAGACCGCGCCATGGAACAGGTTCAGCTATGGCATCGCCGACCGCGGCGCCTCGATCCGCGTGCCGCATTCGTTCATCAACAACGGCTACAAGGGCTATCTCGAGGATCGCCGCCCGAACTCGCAGGGCGACCCCTACCAGATCGCTTCTCAGATCCTGAAGACGATCGCCTCCGTGGACACGGCTGAGAAGAAGGCCGCTGCCTGAGCAATCCACGGCGTAGACGCCCTGCGTCTGCGCCGTGACCGCTCTCCGTCGCGTCGGCGTTCTGCCAGGCGACAACACCAGCTGCTAAGTTGAGTGTTCGCCATCCCAAACAAAACCCCGCCGGAATCGCTCCGGCGGTGTCTCGCGCGTCGGCAGTTGACGGCGATGCCGAGGAAGGATCGCACCTATCGGCATGATTGCATTGCCCTGCGATCGCCCGTGGCAGCGTGGCACATACCGGGATGTTCTCGCCTGCACGCGATCCGTCTTAGTCTAGACGCCAGGTTTGCAGCAACTCTTCCGCGCTGGCGAAAGTTGTGTCGGCCTCGCCATTCGACTTGTCCCGGACTGTGAGCGGCGCGTCGGGAAAGATTTTGGCAAACTGCTTGCCGAACAGCTCTGTCACCCAAGGCTGAGTGATGAGGCCGAAGTGCGGAAGTTCCCAAATGTTCGGATTGCGGATGATTCTCGCGTCATATGCGATGTCTTTTCTAAGTCCTTCGCGCCTGACGCGGCCACGCTCGCTAATGAGCTGAGACAGCTTCACCACGGGGTTACGTGAGTGTTTGAGTTCCAGTGTCAGCTCGTGGACTTCCTGGGGCGACAGGCGGCCGCACCAACGCACATCGCGCTCGATTTGCACTCGGCTCCAGATTTCGTTCTTGGTCATGCTGGTATCCCCTTCGGTCCGGGATGCTATGTCGTCCACTGCCCCGCAAGGCGCCAGGCCACTTAGTGGGCCCCAAAGATTCTAGGCGATCAGCCCTTGTTCGCAATTTCTTTGGCGATGTCCTCGAAAGAACGCTGCGTCGGATCGTCACCGAATTCGATCACGATATAGTCGTCATCGAACTCGTCACCTTGGCTTTCCAAGCGCACGTCACGAATGCAGCGTCCCCCGGTCGAAAGTTCGTCTCTCATTCCGTCTCTGAGTAACGCGATTCGATCGGTCTCAGTGATGTCCCCGGTGAGTAGTTCGACCAACGTGCGGGCAGGCAGTTTCATCCCCGTGACTCCGTTATGTGAAAACCATTTTATGTTTAGTCGAGGCGTCCATGTCTTCTGCCATCGCCGGTCCTGCTCCATTATCGATCGCACCGAATGGGGTTTTCGGAACGTCGGCGGTATCTGGTCCAACGCCCGCGCAAAGCCGGTGACGATTGCAGTCTCGACATCAAAGGGGAGACCCGCGCGAATAAAAGGTTCAACCGACGTGGCGGGGACGTGGTTTGCGTTGGCTGTGAGAGCTATCAAACCTGCCGAGTTCGGCGCAGGCACATCTTTACAGCCGAGCGCAAACACAAAGTCTACGCCGGATTCCTCTACAACGTAGTGAAACATGTCGGCCGCAGACGGTTCAAGTCCTCTATATCGGCGGGGTTCAGAGAACATCGAATTTCCACCGTCACACAAAATCATCCCTATGTAATGCGACGTTTGATATGGGTTCAGTTGCTTACCGCCACGCTTTATCAAATCGACGCTCTGATTGTTTTCGATCGTTTGAAGGATAGCCGGAATAGAGCAAGTCCAATCAAAATAGGGGCGGTTCCAGTTACGTTTCTCGAATTGTGCGCTGATTACTTCTGGAACTTGGATCGTCAGCTTTTCGACGGAACTGTCGAGGAGAAAGCTTGTGAGCTTTTTTCGGAAAGATACGCTCGTGGTCGGATCGTCTGTCGTTGCTGGCTGACGTGGGATAAATTCTTTCGTGCTCCATTCGAAGTAGCGCACATTAACGGTACCGCTTAGCGCCGGTGCAATCGTCCGGGCCAAATCCTCGATCTTCTGTGTGGTCTTGTCCAAGCGTTTCTTGAAAGAGAACGCAACGCCGGACAGCGATTTGACATCGAACATAATGGGCCGATCGAGTCCCAGGTCCACCTCGCCGTCCGGCTGCTTTTGACGTTTGGCACGAATTGGATGGGGAGTGGCATTTAAGGTCGTCACAGTGGCCCAAAGAACGGCGAGTTCCCACGTTGCGGCAATGGCCGTGTCCACATTGCCGTGATCGAGTCTCTCCGCCAATTTTTTGCATTCGCCTGCCGGCAGTTTCGGCCCAAGCTCGCGGAGCATCGATATGATTCTTCGGCGTGGGAATAGCATGGCGGTGACTAACTGTTCCGAGCGAATTCCTTGCTATAACATCGCGCGCGATGCTCTCATATTTTTCGCGAGGGATGCTTTGGGACAATGCCAGGCACCCGGCGCTATCCAGTGTCATGACGCATGTGACGCTTGGAGATGACGACATCAGCTCCTTGATCAAAGAGAAACCCCGGCGTCTCCGCCGGGGTTTTTCTTGATCCCTCGTCCAATCAGACCGAGTAATACATGTCATACTCGACCGGATGCGGGGTCATTTCGAAGCGCATCACTTCGGCCATCTTGAGCTCGATGTAGCTGTCGATCTGGTCGTCGTCGAAGACGCCGCCGGCCTTCAGGAAGCCGCGGTCCTTGTCGAGGCTCTGCAGCGCTTCGCGCAGCGAACCACAGACGGTCGGGATTTTCTTCAGTTCCTTAGGCGGCAGGTCGTAGAGATCCTTGTCCATCGGCTGTCCCGGATGGATCTTGTTCTTGATGCCGTCGAGCCCGGCCATCAGCATGGCGGCAAAGGCGAGGTAGGGGTTGGCGCCCGGATCGGGGAAGCGGACCTCGACACGCTTGGACTTCGGCGACGAGCCGAATGGGATGCGGCAGGAGGCAGAGCGGTTGCGGGCCGAATAGGCGAGCAGCACCGGCGCTTCATAGCCCGGCACCAGGCGCTTGTAGGAGTTGGTCAGCGGGTTGGTGAAGGCGTTGATGGCCTTGGCATGCTTGATGATGCCGCCGATGTAGAACAGGCAGCTCTCCGAGAGGCCGGCATATTCATTGCCTGCGAAGGTCGGCTTGCCGCCCTTCCAGATCGACTGGTGGACGTGCATGCCCGAGCCGTTGTCGCCGAAGACCGGCTTCGGCATGAAGGTGGCCGTCTTGCCGTAGGCGTTGGCGACCTGGTGCACGACATATTTGTAGATCAGCATCTTGTCGGCGTTGCGGACCAGCGTGTCGAACTTGATGCCGAGCTCGTGTTGGGCAGCGGCGACTTCGTGGTGGTGCTTTTCGACACGCACGCCCATTTCGGCGAGCACGGTCAGCATTTCGGAGCGCATGTCCTGCGCCGAGTCGATCGGCGGCACCGGGAAATAGCCGCCCTTGATGCGCGGGCGGTGGCCGAGATTGCCGGTCTCGTAGTCGGTGTCGTCGTTGGACGGCAATTCGGTGGAGTCGAGCTTGAAGCCGGTGTTGTACGGATCAGCCTTGTACTTGACGTCGTCGAACACGAAGAACTCGGCTTCCGGGCCGACGAAGATCTGATCGCCGATGCCTTCCGCCTTCATATAGGCTTCAGCCTTCTTGGCTGTGCCGCGCGGGTCGCGGTTGTAGGATTCTCCGGAGATCGGATCGAGGATATCGCACAGGATGACCATGGTCGACTGCGCGAAGAATGGGTCCATATGCACCGTCTCGGTGTCGGGCATCAGCACCATGTCGGACTCGTTGATCGCCTTCCAGCCGGCGATGGAGGACCCGTCGAACATGACACCGTCGGCAAACATGTCTTCCTCGACCTCAACGACATCCATCGTCACGTGCTGCAGCTTGCCCTTCGGATCGGTGAAGCGCAGGTCAACGAATTTCACGTCGTTGTCCTTGATCTGCTTCATGATGTCTTTGGCTGTCGTCATGTCATGTTTCCCTGTCTGATGACGTTTTTTTCGAGGAGATGATCTGAAATCAGAATCCTCAGACCGCGTCCATCCCTGTTTCGCCGGTGCGGATGCGCACGACTTCCTCGATGTTGGAGACGAAGATCTTGCCGTCGCCGATGCGGCCGGTCTGGGCCGCCTTGCGAATGGCTTCGATCGCGCCTTCGACCGCGTCGTCGCCGAGCACGACCTCGATCTTCACCTTGGGCAGAAAATCCACGACATATTCAGCGCCGCGATAGAGTTCGGTATGGCCCTTCTGCCGGCCAAAACCCTTGGCCTCCGTTACGGTGATGCCTTGCAGCCCGGCCTCCTGAAGCGCTTCCTTCACTTCGTCTAGCTTGAACGGCTTGATGATCGCTTCGATCTTTTTCATGTAAAAAGTGGCCTCCACTGTCAAAAAAGACGGGTTGTGAGCCCCGCTTGCGCCTCTTTCAAGCACGAACTGTGCCAATTTGAGGGGATTCGAAGCGGTATCACGCGATTTCGATGCCACGCCGCGTTGAGGGCTAGATTCGCGTCATTCGCTGCATTGGCTGCGTCATGGATACTGGGAACCTACACATTGTCGGCGCTACCGTCCGCACAATAATTGGGCAGATAGAGCATTTTGCGGGCAATTGTGCTTCGAGGACGCCATTGTCCCTAACGATGTGCTTACAGATCGTGCCATTTCATCGCCGTTTGCTTCGAACCGAAAACTGGACAATGTTTGACTACAGGGATCGGGGTTTGACCACAAGGATCGGGTTTGACCACAGGGATCGGGCTTGAGCCAATGCGGATCGGCATCCATGAGCAATGAAATTCTGTCTCCGGCCGAAATGGCTGAGGCCGACCGGCGGACGATCTCGGCCGGACCATTCGACGGCATTGGCCTGATGCGCAATGCGGGTGGCGCAGTCGCTGCCGTGGTGCTCGCCCATTTTCCGGCTGCCAGGCGTGTCCACGTGCTGTGCGGGCCTGGCAACAATGGCGGCGATGGCTATGTCGTCGCCCGCATTCTTGGGGACAGCGCCGTCGACGTCTTGCTGTGGGCATCCGGCTCGCCCAAAGCCGGCAGCGACGCGGCGCTCGCCGCGTCGGAATGCCCGGTAAGACCCCGGCCGCTGTCGGAATTTGCTGCCGATAAAGGTTCGATCCTGGTCGATGCGCTTTATGGGGCAGGGCTGTCCAAGCCGCTGTCCGGTGATGCCGCCAGGGCGGTCGAGGTTGCGACAGAACTGAACCTGCCTGTCGTCGCGGTCGATCTGCCCTCAGGCGTGTCAGGCGACAGCGGCCAGATTCTCGGCCAGGCATTCCGCGCCCAATTCACGGTAACATTCGCGCGAAAAAAGCCCGGCCATCTGCTGTTGCCTGGGCGCGAGATGTGCGGCGAACTGGTGCTTGCCGACATCGGCATTAGCGACGATATCGTTGCGCAGCTTGAACCGCTCACCTTCGAGAACATCCCGCCGATTTGGCTCGAAAATTTCCCGGTCCCAGCCGTCGACGCGCACAAATACAGGCGCGGCCATGTCGGCGTCTTTTCCGGCGGGCCATCGGCGACGGGTGCCGCACGGCTATCGGCGCTTGCCGCGGCCAGAAGCGGGGCAGGGGCGGTGACCGTGCTGTCGCCGGCGAATGCCGTGCAGGTGAATGGCGCGCATCTGACTTCGATCATGCTGCAAAAGGCCGACAGCATCGCGGACGTGCAGGAATTCATCGACGGCCGCCGGCCATCGGCGTTCGTCCTCGGACCCGGATTTGGCGTCGGCAAAAAAACACGCGATTTTGCCCTCGGCGTGCTGGCCGCCGGAGAGCGGCAAGACGGCAGGGTCGACGGGCTGGTGCTCGATGCCGATGGTATCAGCTCGTTTCGCGATACGCCGAACGTTCTGTTCGAAGCCGCCCGTCGCCCGAACGCACCGGCGCTGGTGCTGACGCCGCATGAGGGCGAATTCGCCAGGCTGTTTGCGGACATCGCCGGAGCCAGGAACCTGTCCAAGCTGGCCAAGGCGCGCTCTGCCGCCGCGCGCGCCGGCGCCATCGTCGTCTACAAGGGCGCGGACACGGTGATCGCGGCGCCCGATGGCAGGGCGGCGATCAACGGCAACGGCGCGCCATGGCTGGCCACCGCCGGTTCGGGCGACGTGCTGTCGGGCATCATCGCCGGCCTCCTGGCGCAAGGCATGCCGGCTTTCGAAGCCGCCTGCGCGGCGGTCTGGGTCCATGCTGAGGCCGGCAGCCGTTTCGGACCTGGGCTGATCGCTGAAGATCTGCCGCTGGCGCTGGTGCCGGTGCTGCGCGAGCTTGCCGAAAATCGCAACGGGATGACCGCTGAATGAACCGTCGGCTCGCCTTGATCGCTGTGATTTTCGCCAATTTATTCTTGGCCAGCCTGGCGCGCGCCGAAGGTCCGGTGATGATCGTCGACGATCCGGCCGTGCTCGCCGCTCTCGACGCCAGGGGTTTTGATTTCGCCGGCATTTTCGATGTCGACGGCAAGGGCGACCTGAAGACGCTCTATGACAAGGCGCCGGCCTATCATCAGATCGTCGAAACGATTGCCGGCGATGTCGCCGCGCTGCGCGCCGAGATGAAGGCTGGCGGGCGGTCGCTCTACGAAGTCACCGACGGCAATGTCGGCCGCATCATCGACATGCGCTGGCTGAAGACCGACGCCGCGCGCTTTCGGCTGGTCGGTGTCGTCAACCGGCTCGATCGGCGTGATTTCGCCGAAATACGAGGCGACGGGGGCTGCGGCGAGGTCCGTTTCATCTACCGTCTTGCCTACAGCTTCAAGAAAAACGGCAAGGTTCTGGCCTCGCGCTTGCCGTTCAATTTCAATGCCATCTATAGCGTCGCGCCGGACGCCGATGGCGGCTGCGTCGGCGTTGCCGGACGCTGGACGCCGCAGCTCGATGAGACCGTCGATATCGGCTGGCTCATCGGCGGGCCGCTTGAAAGGGCCGGGCTGAGCTTCAAGCAGCTCGAGCTCAACGCACAAATGGTGCGCTTTCCCTCCGGCCAGGAGACCGAATTTGGCGGGCAGGCTGCCTACCTCCTGCGGATTTTTGGCATCGATGGAGAGACGGTCAGCGAAAAGCCGCTGGAAAACACGCCGGATGTGGCGCTGCTCTCGGAAGACGCCGCGCTGAAAGCAAAACTCGCCGACTATCTCAGCGCCAATCTCGCGGCGGTCGATCTCGGCGTCTACGAAATCCCCAATGAATTCCTGGCGAAGAAAGTCGTCTCATGGTCGACTTTCGGCAGCGCAAGGCAGGCCAATCACCCGTTCACGCCGCTGTTCCAGCCCGCGGATTTTTCCGGGCTGGACTATTCCGCGCTGAAGCTGCTGCGCACACCGGAAGCGCTGGTCGAGCGGCTCGACAATGGCGCCTGCCAGGGTTGTCATCAGGCTGGTTCGACCGCCGGTTTCCATTTCATCGGCCTCGACGACAAGACGACATCGCCGCTTAACCGCATCGAGGTCGGCATCTCGCCGCATCTTCATGCCGAGATGCCGCGGCGCGAAGCCTGGCTGCGTGCGACCGCCGACGGCAAGGAGCCGAACCGCCTCCGCCCGCTGTCCTTCGCGCCGCCGGCCGCATGGAAAGACGCCGACGAGGTCGCTTATGCACCGGCCGAGATGGCGATGCCGTGTTTGATACCGGAGGATGCGGCCCGCTTCGGCGCGACCTGGCAATGCGGCGGCGGCACCGTCTGCACGGCGCTGGCGACGGCATCGGGGGTGCGGACGAAACTGGCGCAATGCCTGCTGCCCAAGGACAGCGAAAAGATGTTCTCCGGCCATCCATGCCTGACCGGCTCGATCGCCAGCAACGGCACGCAGCCTTTCAATGACCGCTACAGCATTACCGGCCAGTTCGCGGCCTTCGCCACCGACATTTCGCGCACCGCCTACACCTGCCGGCCGCCGAAGATCGGTGTGCCGGCCGGCATCGCCTATCGCGGATGCAATGACAAGGACCGTGCCTTCGCCGGCTTCAAGCCGGGCAAGCCGATGCCGAACGAGATCTGCGGGCTGGTCGGCGGCAAAAAATTCGACATCTGCGTGGCGACCAATAATTTCGACCAGTGCCTGGGCGGCGCCGTCAATCGCGGGAACCGGCCGGCTTGCTCGGCCGATCATTTCTGCCGCGAAGATTACATGTGCCAATCGCTGCCGCCCGACACGCCTGGTATCGGCAAGGTGAAAGGTGTCGGCTTCTGCTCGCCGACCTATTTTATCTTCCAGATGCGCATCGACAATCATGCCACGCCGTGGTCGGGCGCCGTCCGCGCGACGATGGGCGCAGGGTTCGGCGCGGCGGAAGCGGAGTGAGCTTTTGCTGTGGTCGCTTTCGCGACATCAGCGCTTCACAACGGAATGTTGTCGTGCTTCTTCCAGGGGTTTTGCATGTCCTTGTTGCGCAGCATGCGCAGCGCACGCGCAACGCGGCGGCGGGTCGAATGCGGCATGATCACCTCGTCGACATAGCCGCGCTCGGCGGCGACGAAGGGCGACAGGAAGCGATCCTCGTAAGCCTTTGTATGTGCTGCGATCTTCTCAGCATCGCCGATGTCCTTGCGATAGATGATCTCGACCGCGCCCCTGGCGCCCATCACTGCGATCTGCGCCGTCGGCCAGGCATAGTTCATGTCGCCGCGCAGATGCTTCGACGCCATCACGTCATAAGCGCCGCCATAGGCTTTTCGGGTGATCACGGTGATCTTCGGGACGGTCGCTTCGGCATAGGCGAACAACAGCTTGGCGCCGTGCTTGATCAGCCCGCCATATTCCTGCGCGGTGCCGGGCAGGAACCCTGGAACGTCGACGAAGGTGACGATCGGAATCGAAAAACAGTCGCAGAAGCGTACGAACCGCGCCGCTTTGCGGCTGGCATCCGAATCGAGCACGCCGGCCAGCACCATCGGCTGGTTGGCGACGAAGCCGACCGTGCGCCCTTCGACGCGCCCGAAGCCGGTGACGATGTTTTTTGCAAAATCCTGCTGGATCTCGAAGAAGTCACCCTCATCGGCAACTTTAAGGATCAACTCCTTGATGTCGTAAGGTTTGTTGGCATTGTCGGGGATCAGTCGGTCGAGCGACAGATCATGATCGGTGACCGACTGATAACATTCGATCTCGGGGATTTCAGCCGTGTTGGAGGCAGGCAGCAGATCGACCAGCCGGCGCATCTGCAGCAGCGCCTCGACGTCATTGTCGTAAGCGCCATCGGCGATCGACGACTTCGTCGTGTGGACCAAGGCGCCGCCGAGGCTCTCGGCGGTTACCGTCTCGTTGGTGACGGTCTTCACCACGTCCGGCCCGGTGACGAACATGTAGGAGGTGCCGCGCACCATGAAGATGAAGTCGGTCATCGCCGGCGAATAGACGTCGCCGCCGGCGCAAGGGCCCATGATCACTGAAATCTGCGGGATGACGCCGGAGGCGAGCACATTGCGCTGGAAGATCTCGGCATAGCCGCCAAGTGCTGCCACGCCTTCCTGGATGCGGGCGCCGCCGGCGTCGTAGAGGCCGATAATCGGCGCGCGGTTGCGCAGCGCCATCTCCTGCACCTTGACCACCTTTTCGGCGTGGGCCTCGGACAGCGAGCCGCCGAACACGGTAAAGTCCTTGGCAAAGACATAGACCGGCCGGCCATTGACGGTGCCCCAACCGGTGACGACGCCGTCGCCGGCGATCTTGGTCTTCTCCATGCCGAAATCGGTCGAGCGATGCTCGACATACATGTCGAACTCCTCGAACGAGCCTTCGTCGAGAAAGACGTCGACGCGTTCGCGCGCGGTGAGTTTGCCCTTGTTGTGCTGAGCGTCGATACGGGCCTTGCCGCCGCCCATGCGCGCCATGGCGCGGCGGCGCTCGAGTTCCTTCAGCACGTCCTTCATCGCTCGGTCCCCAAAACGGAAAGCTGATTTGTGGTAATCGTGGCGGTAAGCGAGCGCAAGCGCCGCTTTTCGCGTCGGTCTCGATAGGCTGGCGGGCACCCGGATCGAACGGGGAACAAACAGCCTTCAACAGCGAAACTTCTTGGCAGGCATTCGCCGGATATGGCAAACTGAACTCATGAAGAACAGCATAGAAATATCCGAGGATTTGAACCGCCGGATCGACATGTTGGCCTCGCGCTCAACCGTGACTCGCGATCAGATCATTGAGGACGCGCTGTCCCATGGCCGTTCTCTGGCGTGGCAGGAAAAGTGGATCGCCGGTGTTCAGGCGGGGATCGAGGCCGCCGACCGCGGAGACTTCGCAAACGAAGAAGAGATCGCGGCGGTTCTCAACAAATATGGGCAGGCATAGCGGTCGGTGCGAATTGTCTGGACCCGACAGTGATTTTGACAGATCGGGGACCCGATCGGCAGCGAATATAGATAACCCCGCAAACGGCCGTCTCAGTGGCAGCGCGCAAAATTTCGAGCTTAGCCAAAGCATCCCTCCACTTCGTCATCCTAGGGCGGAGCAAAGCGCGAAGCGACGCGGCGCAGACCCTAGGATCCATTCCGTGACATCAGCCGAAGAATGCAGCGGCTCAGAATGGCGCTTGTATCCGCAACGGTGCCAGCTACCCTTCTAACCATGACCGGCTATGCCTACATGACCGCGAGCCAGAAGCGTGGCACGATCTACATCGGCGTCACCAACGATTTCGGCCGCCGCATGCCGGAGCACAGATCCTGCCAGGGCTCGCTCTTCACCAGCCGCTACGGCGTGCAGCGTCTGGTCTGGTACGAGGAACATTTCGACATTCGCAATGCCATCCAGCGCGAGAAGTCGCTGAAGCGCTGGCCGCGCCAGTGTAAGATAGAGTTGATTGAGAAGACCAATCCGGAGTGGTTCGAGCTTTTTCGCGGGACCGGATGGTAGCATTCGGTTCTGCTCCGCTGCATTCTTCGGCGGATGTCACGGCATGGATCCTAGGTTCTGCGCCGCGTCGCTTCGCTCCTTGCTTCGACCTAGGATGACGAAGGCGTGGGTGGCTTACGGCTAATCGCAGACGTTGGAGATTGGCGGTTGCATACCGGTCGTCAGCGGCCGTCAGTCAAAGAACCAAATCCTCTGTGCTGAGGAACTGGTGTCGTTGCGTATCGGGTGAAAGACACTCAAATAGAAGTTCTGTTCGTCCAGCATGGGGCGAGGGAATGGCCGGGAGAAGTTTGAGCAGACCTTCACGGCTGCTCGTCGTGGCTGTTTTTGCTGCGCTGCAACATGACGGCCCTTGCATTTCGCGGCGAACTGGGCCATATGCGGCGGCATAGGCGCTTGGGCCGGGACCTATCCGGCCTTCTCGACGAATGAGACTGGTTGCGTCTGTTTTCCCTCTTTCCGGTACATCGGCAAGGCGGCGAAAAAGCCCCGTGGCATGATGCCTGCGGGCACGACAGCGCAGCCGTGCGGACGATAACGTCCGCCCGCCTTGTCGTTTCATGACAGTTTTTCGACGGCAGGTTGCGCCCTGCCGCCATCGATGTTTGCGGCCAGGAGCCGCGTGAAAGAAGAATATTTTGAACAACGAAAACACTTTGACCGGTAACGACAATCTGACCGGTAAGGACACTGGCGAACTTTCGGGTTTCGCAGCACTTGGAATTACGGGCGCGCTGCTCAAGGCCACCCATGGCGCAGGCTTCACCGATCCGAAGCCGATCCAGGCCCAGGCGATCCCGCCGCAGCTGGAGGGCCGTGACATTTTCGGCATCGCCCAGACCGGTTCGGGCAAGACCGCGGCGTTCGCGCTGCCGATCCTGTCGAAGATCATCGCGCTCGGCACCAAGCGCCGGCCGAAGACCGCTCGTGCGCTGATCCTGGCGCCGACGCGTGAGCTCGCCGTGCAGATCGAAGAGATGATCAAGCTGCTCGCCAAGGGCGCGCATGTCTCGACAGCACTCGTGCTTGGCGGCGTCTCGCGCTTCAGCCAGGTGAAGAAGATCGCTCCCGGCGTCGACATTTTGATTGCCACGCCCGGCCGGCTGACCGATCTGGTGCGTGAGGGCGACCTCGTGCTTGCCGACACCAAATGGCTGGTGCTCGACGAAGGCGACCGCATGCTCGACATGGGCTTCATCAACGACGTCAAGCGCATCGCCAGGGCGACCGCGCCGGACCGTCAGACGGTGCTGTTCTCGGCGACCATGCCAGCCGAAATCGCCGAGCTGGCCAAGGGTCTGCTGAAGAACCCGATCCGCGTCGAAGTGGCGCCTCACAGCACTGCGGCGGCCGAGATCGTACAGGGCGTCGTCTTTGCCCGCACCAAGCAAAAGCGCCAGGTTCTGGCGACGATGCTCGCCGACGCGGCGATGAAGTCGGTCATCATCTTTTCGCGCACCAAGCATGGCGCCGACAGGGTGACCAAGGATCTCGAGCGCGATGGCTTCAAGGCCGCCGTCATCCACGGTAACAAGTCGCAGAACGCCCGCCAGAAGGCGCTGAACGATTTCCGCGAGGGTTCGGTGCGCATTCTTGTGGCGACCGATATCGCGGCGCGCGGCATCGACGTGCCCGGCATCAGCCATGTGGTGAATTTCGACCTGCCGGACGAGGCGGAGAGCTATGTCCACCGCATCGGCCGCACCGGCCGTAACGGCATGGACGGCATCGCCATCACGCTTTGCGACCCGTCCGAGAACAGCAAGCTGCGTCAGGTCGAGCGCATCATCCGCACCAAGCTGCCGATCGTTGCCGATCATCTCGGCAGTCCCGACCCGCAGCGCAATCCTGCCGAAAAGAACGAGCGCAGCTTCGAGCCGGCCAACGACCGCAACGGTCGTCGCGACGGCAGGCGGCCGGGCGGCCACAACAACGGCAACAAGCGCTTCGGCGACAAGCCGGCCTTTGCCGGCGAACGCAAGCCGGAGGGTGCCAAGACGTTCAAGGGCAACAACAAGCGTCGTTTCGGCGGCAAGCGGCCAGCAGCGCGGGCTGCGTAATCAGATAGCGCATCCGGCCCGCGCCTGTCGGGTCGGCTGCTCACAATGAAAAAGGCGATCGGAGCGATGCTTCGGTCGCCTTTTTCGCCAGAAATCTACTTCACCACCGCCTGTACCCAGACGACAATGCGCCGGGCGAGGAAAGCTGTTGTTGCTGGCGACAGCGCGTCTCCGGCAATGACATGGTTGTCCCGATCGCCGGTATCGTCGACCGGCACCAGTTCGTGCGCCGCGCCCCAGCGCCCGGCGATGTCACGGGTGCGGTCCGGCCGCACGATCCTGTCCGAATCGGAAAGGATGAAGAGGGCAGGGATGGTCGCCTTCTCCACCGGCGCGCCATAGGCCAGCTCGGTCAGCGCCACCATCGGCAGGGTCGCCGCGATCGGATAGCGCCAGGTCCAGAATTTCTCGTGCAGCGCATTGCGTGGCACGAAGCTGCGCTCCTTGCCGGCGACCAGCTCGGCGATCTCTCGGCCCCACGGCATGGTCAGAAGTTCGGCGCCGGAAGCCTTGACGCCGAAATTCGGCGAGATGACGCTATGGCCGCCACCCCGTCCGATGCGCCAGGCTGCGTCGCAGCCCAGGCTGCCAGCGAGCCGCCGGTCGAGGTGGCGATGACGATCACTTTGTCGCCGATCGCTCGGCCGATGGCGAGCGCTTCCTCATAGTCGTTGATCCAGGCGTTGACGCTGCCGTCGGCCATTGCGGCACCGCCCTGTCCGTGGCCGGTGAGACGCGTATAGTAAAGATTGGCGTCGAGCTGGTCGGCCACCTCGTCGGGAAGCGGACGAACCTCGCCCTTCGACGCCGAAAAGCCGTGGATATAGACGATTGACAGCGGCGTCCTGGCGTGAACCATCGGATTGGCCCAGATGATTTCCTTTTCCAGCCCGTCGTGGATATCAGGTACGGCCGCCTCCTTGCGTGCCAGATAGGCTTGCGGGTCATCGCCGATCACCGAAGGATCGAAGCGGATCGTGGTGTCGGCTGGGACGCGCGGGCCAAAGACGTAGGCAAGGACGAGAATGACGGCGAGACCCAATACCGCAAGCACGATCCGTCGCCCCATCGCAGACTCCACGCAATAAATCTCAACCTAATGGCCACGATGGCAAACAGGCAACGACGTCCCGCCGGCGGCGGGATCGCCAACTTTGATGGCCGGTCTATTCGCTCGGCGGCTTGCGGTCGAAATTAAGCGGACGCGCCTTCCAGCGGGTCGCGGTGCTGATGACCCATCGGCAGAACGGTCTCGGCAGGATTCTGAGCAGCTTCAGGCCCCAGCTCAAGCGCCGCGGGAAGGTGACTTCGAAGCCGCCGGACTTGATGCCGCGCGCCATGCGGCGCGAGGCGCGATTGACGGGCATCAGCCCGGGCATCGGCAGCAAATTCTTCTCGGTCAGCGGGGTGTCGACGAAGCCCGGGTTTATCACCTGGATGCGGACGTTCATCTTGTCGAAATCGTACTTCAGCGATTCGGCGAGGATATTGATCGCCGCCTTGGTGCCGCCATAGGCGGCCGTGGTCGGCCAGCCGAAATAGGCAGTGACCGAACCGACCAGGACGATATGGCCGCGCGCGCGGACGCGCATGCGCTCGATGACCGGCACCAGGCCGTTGATGATGCCGAAATAATTGACATCGAAGGACTGGCGAAATCCACGGACGGTGAGGTCTTCGCCGGCGGTCGCAATATAGCTCCCGGCATTGAACACGGCCAAGACGATCGGGCCGAGATCCTTCTCGATCGCCGCGACCGTCCTTGCCATGCGGTTCTCGTCGGTGACGTCGCAAGGATAGGCCGTGACTTGGCCCGGCATCTGCGCCGTCTCGACAACAAGCGTGTCGATCGGATCGTCGTCGAGCGCCGTCACCGCGACGACATAGCCTTGCGCCGCAAGGTCCTTGGCCAGTGAACGGCCGATGCCGCTGCTGCCGCCGGTAATCCAGGCGACGCCGTGCTTCGGGTCGGCCCGATAGAGTGTCATGCTATGCCCTGCGACTTTTTCTTAGCCTGTGCTCTAGCGGTGAAGAAATCGGATGAAAAGAGCGCTTTTCAATGGTGAGCTTCAATGATTGGCGCAACGCAACGTCTGTTTTAGGAAATTGCAGCCCGGAAATGCTGCTGGACCAGGCAAATTCTTGCCTTGAAACCCAAGCTTCGGGTTTCTAGGGTTCGGCCGCAAGCATAAAGGAATCTCCATGCCCCGTTCTGTGATCGAAGCGATCGGCAATACGCCTCTGATCCGCCTCAACAAAGCCTCGGAAGAAACCGGCTGCGAGATCCTGGGCAAGGCCGAATTCATGAATCCGGGCCAGTCGGTCAAGGACCGTGCCGCGCTGTTCATCATCCGCGACGCCGAGCAGCGCGGACTTTTGGGGCCGGGCGGGGTGATTGTCGAGGGGACGGCCGGCAACACCGGCATCGGATTGACGCTGGTCGCCAAGGCGCTTGGCTACCGCACCGTAATCGTCATCCCGGAGACGCAAAGCCAGGAGAAGAAGGACACGATCAGATTGCTCGGCGCCGAGCTGATCGAGGTGCCTGCCGTTCCCTACAAGAACCCCAACAATTATGTGAAACTGTCGGGCCGTCTGGCCGAGCAGATGGCCCGGTCCGAGCCGAACGGCGCGATCTGGGCCAATCAGTTCGACAACGTCGCCAACCGTGATGGCCATACCCGCACCACGGCGGAAGAAATCTGGGCCCAGACCGGCGGCAAGGTCGACGGTTTCGTCTCGGCGGTCGGCTCCGGCGGAACACTGGCCGGCGTCGCCTTCGGGCTCAAGGCCAGGAGCAAGGACGTCAAGATCGCGCTCGCCGATCCGCTCGGTGCGGCGCTCTATAGCTTCTACACCACCGGCGAGCTGAAATCCGAAGGCAGCTCGATCACCGAAGGCATCGGGCAGGGGCGGGTCACCGCCAATCTGGAAGGGTTCACGCCGGATTTCTCCTTCCAGATTCCGGACGAGGACGCGCTGCCTATCGTCTTCGACCTGATCCAGGAGGAAGGTCTGTGCGTCGGCGGCTCGACCGGCATCAACATTGCCGGCGCGATCCGGCTGGCACGTGAGATGGGTCCCGGCCACACCATCGTGACTGTGCTTTGCGACTACGGCACGCGCTATCAGTCGAAATTGTTCAACCCGGAATTCCTGCGTCAGAAGCAGCTACCGGTGCCGGGCTGGATGGAACAGCCGAGCACAATCTCGGTGCCGTTCGAAAAGGTTGCGTGATGGCTTACAGGACGGATGCCCTGTTTCGCGACGACCCCTATCTCAGGACGGCTGATGCCGTGGTTGTCGCCGTCAACGACCGTGGCGGCATCATTCTGGACCGGACGATCTTCTATGCCACGTCGGGCGGGCAGCCTGGCGATACGGGCACCCTCGAACGCGCCGACGGCAGCCTGATCGCTGTTGCCGCCACCATCACCGGTGAGACCAAGGATGACATCATCCATGTGCCGCCGCCTGAGCAGGCGGTGCCCGAGGTCGGTGAGCCGGTAAACCTTGCCCTCAATTGGCAGAGGCGGCATCTGCTGATGCGCATGCACACAGCCTGCCACTTGCTTACCGTCGTCTGCCCGTTCCCGATCACCGGTGCCTCGGTTTCCGAGGACGACAGCCGTATCGATTTCGATATTCCGGATGCCGGCTTCACCAGGGAAGACGTGACGGCCCGGCTGATGGAATTGGTGCGGGCCGACCACCCGGTCTTTGTCAGGCTGATCACCGACGAGGAACTGGCGGCCAATCCGGGACTGGTGAAATCGAAGAATGTTCGGCCGCCGGTCGGCACGGGCAAGATCCGCTTGGTCTGCATTGGCGAGAACGCCTCGATCGACAGCCAGCCTTGCGGCGGCACTCATGTGAAGAGCACTGGAGAAGTCGGCGAGATCCATATCGGCAAGATCGAGAAGAAGGGTCGCGAGAACCGGCGCTTCCGAATACGCTTTGGACCAATGCCGCCGGCCTGATAAACAGCCGGCCTGATAAACAGATTGTCGAAGGCGGGCAGGAGAAGAACAATGGCCGAAGACAGCCCTTTCACCGTCGATGCGGACTGGTTGCAGAAGCGCCTCGGCGAGCCTGGCCTGACCATCGTCGACGCGTCCTGGTATTTGCCGGCGCAGAAACGCGACGCGCGCGCCGAATATGACGCAGCGCACATTCCGGGCGCCCGTTTCCTGGATCACGATGCGATCTCGGATCCTGATTCCCCACTGCCGCACACACTGCCGTCGCCGCAGCATTTCGCCCAATATGTCGGCGCCATGGGCATTTCGGCCGACGACACCATCGTTGTCTATGATGGCCCGGGCTTCTTCTCGGCGCCGCGCGCCTGGTGGATGTTCCGTGTCATGGGGGTGTTCCAGGTCTACATATTGGACGGCGGCTTCGATCGCTGGAAAGCGGCTGGACGGCCGGTGACGGCGGAGCCGACGAAGATCGCGCCTTGCGTGTTCCATGCCGACTTCGATGTCGCTCGCGTCGCCAGCCTGGCCGACATGCGCCGGATCGTCGAGACCGGAGAAAGCCAGATCGCCGACGCGCGTTCGCCTGGCCGGTTTGCCGGTACCGAGCCGGAGCCTCGCGCCGGCGTCCGCTCGGGTCATATGCCCGGCGCGCGCAATGCGCCGTTTTCGGCGCTTGCCGAGGATGGCGAGTTGCTGTCGAAAGACCGGTTGCGCAAGGTGATCGAGGACGCCGGCATCGACCTGTCAAAGCCGGTCGTCACCTCTTGCGGCTCAGGCGTTACGGCGGCGGCGATCACGCTGGCGCTCGAGACGCTAGGCCACACCGACAACAGGCTCTACGACGGTTCATGGACCGAATGGGGTGGGCTTGTCGATACGCCCGTCGTGACGGGCAAGGACTGACTGCGATGGAAAACGGCGCGCTTGAAGACATCGAGGTCACGGTGACGTTTCTCGAAATGCATGCGCCGCCGCCCTATTCGCCGGCGCTGCCGTACAACCGCCAGATCGCATTGCTGAAAACCAAGGACATTCCGCTGCATTTCTACCGCTATTTGATGGATCGGGTGGGCCGCAAATGGCACTGGGTCAATGTGCTGAGGCTGAGCGACGAGGAGCTTTCTGCCGGGATCCACCGCGAGGACCGGGACATCAGGGTGCTGTATCTCGACGGCTCGCCGGCCGGCTTTTTCGACCTGAAGCCGCATCTGCCGGGAGAAGTGGAACTGGCCTATTTCGGCATGATGGAGCACGCCACCGGCCAAGGCATCGGCCGCTGGTTCCTGGGTGCGGCGATCGACGCCGCCTGGTCGCACGGACCAAGGCGGGTGACGGTGCAGACCTGCACGCTCGACCATCCAGCGGCATTGCCGCTCTATCAGAAGCTCGGCTTTGAACCGGTCGCGCAAAAGAAGGAGATGGTGCATCCAATGACCTTCGCCGAACGTGCGGCCAGCGTCATGCGGCCATGATTTTCTCGGCAAGCTGAACCTTCATCGATGTTTCAGCTTGCACTCAAACTGTTCCAGCGTTCGTCATGCATCTAAGGCCGGTGCGCTCAAATAGCGATGGGAGGATCAAACGATGACGATTCGGGTGGTGATGGCCGGTGCGACCGGCTGGGTCGGCAAGGCACTGGTTCCGGCGATCGGGGCGCAAGGCGACATGGCGCTGGCCGCGGCCGTGTCACGCAGCGGCGCTGGGCAGGATTCCGGCCTGCTGGTCGGCCTGCCGGCAAACGGCATCATCGTTGCCGCCTCGCTGGCCGAGGCAATGGAGGTGCCGTCGGACGTGCTGGTCGACTACACCAAACCGCATGTCGTGAAGGACCATGCGCTGCTGGCCATCGAAAACGGACGGCACGTGGTGATCGGCACCTCGGGGCTGGGTGCGGCCGATTTCGG
This sequence comes from Mesorhizobium sp. WSM4829, assembly GCF_055811475.1. Classification (NCBI taxonomy): domain Bacteria; kingdom Pseudomonadati; phylum Pseudomonadota; class Alphaproteobacteria; order Hyphomicrobiales; family Phyllobacteriaceae; genus Mesorhizobium; species Mesorhizobium sp. WSM4829. The sequence continues at coordinate 44,434 of NZ_JBVVQJ010000005.1, forward strand.
CGAGATCGATGCTGCAGCCCGCGCCAATCGTGTCGGCGTCATTGCCGCCGGCAATTTTTCGATCACCGCCACGCTGATGAAGCGGTTTGCCCTGATGGCGGCGAAATACGTGCCGGATGTCGAGGTCATCGACTATGCCAGCGCCAGGAAACCCGACGCGCCGTCCGGCACGGCGCGCGAGCTTGCCGAAGCGCTGGCCGATGTCCGCAAGGCTTCGACCGCGCGGCCGGTCTCGGAGGTCTCCGGTGTGCCGGGAACGCGCGGTGCGGCGGTTGGCACGGGTGAGGGGGTGCAGGTGCATGCGCTTCGCCTGCCTTCCTACATCCTGTCCTGCGAAGCGCTGTTCGGCCTGCCCGACGAGCGGCTGACCATCCGCCACGACGCCGGCTCGTCCGCTGCCCCTTACGTGGCCGGCACGCTGCTCGCCATCCGGCGGGTACAGGAGATCACAGGGCTGGTGCGCGGTCTCGACGCGCTGATGGACTGATCCGAATTGGCAGGAATCGGGTGGGAGGCGCTGGCACAGCGACGTAATTTCCGGTCGACGACATCGGAGATTTCACCATGACCATCCAGTTCAAGGCCTTACCCACGGAAGGTGTCAGAGCCTTGCAGCGCGGCGGGCCGGACGCCTATGGCCTGATCCCAGAGCGGAAAATATCCGACGGTGACGGCGTGCCTTGCCGCCACTGCCTGAAGAACGTCGCCGCTGGAGAAGCCTACCTTGTCCTGGCTTATCGGCCATTTCCGCAATTGCAGCCTTATGCCGAGACCGGTCCGATCTTCCTGCATGCCGAGCCCTGCGAGCGCGCTGCCGAAGCCGAGGCGCTTCCCGAAATTCTCGAAAGCAGCGACTACATCGTGCGCGGCTATGGCAGCGACGACCGCATCGTCTACGGCAGTGGCGGCGTCATCCCAACGGGCGCTATCGCGGCGCGGGCCGAGAGTTTGTTCGAGCGCGACGACATCGCCTATGTGCATGTCCGCTCGGCACGCAACAATTGCTACCAGTGCCGGATCGAGCGCGCGTGACCGGATCGGTCGCAGCTGTCGCGCGCCTGTCGCAATGTCGCGTTATGGAATGATTGTCGATCGATTTGCCGACCGCGGATGAACCGGCGGGAGATCTCGATATCAGAGGAAGCGGGGCTTTGGCTCCGCTTTTTTGCTGCCTGCATTGTCCCGCCCCCGTATTTCTTCACCCGAAGTATTTCGTCACCCGAAGAAAAAGCCCGCCGGAATGACCGACGGGCTTTGACTGTTGTCTGGACGGCTCGAAAATTAGTTGAACTTGTACTTCGCACCGATGCGAACGGTGTGGAACGAAGGCGTGGAGGTGAGAGTGTCGTCCGGCAGCCCAAGTTCCGAGGAAAAATCCTCCTCGGAGAACTGCGAGTAGCGGTATTCGAGGCCGACGGTCACGTTGCTGGACATGGCCGTTTCCAGACCACCACCCACCGAGAAGCCGCTGGAGTCCCAGTCGAGGATGTCGCCGATGGGCGAGGACGCATTCAGATCGAAATGCTGCCAGCTGTAACCGCCGAGCACATAGGCAAGTGTCGATTCGTTGACTTTCATACCGACGCGGGCAAGCACATCGAAGCCGTAATCGGTGTCCAGATTGATCGATCCGCCTGGAACTTCCAACTCGGAAGTCATGCCGGAGTAGCGGGCATCCACCATGACACCTGCGACCCAGCTGCCGAAATCATGGTCATAGCCGACGTTCAATTCGCCGAACACACCTTCGCCGCCGAGCCCGTTGAACTCGAGCCCGCCAAGCGGCGGAACCTCGATCTGATGCACCGACGCACCCGCGCCGGCGGCGCCGCCGACGTAGAAGCCGGTCCAGTTGTAGGCAGGCGCTTCAAAGGAGGCGACGCCGCCATTCTGGGCGCCAAAGCGATAGTTGGCCCCGACTTGGAACGTATGCCGCGACGTGTCGATATTGAGGGCGCCATCCGGCAAACCGAACTCGGAAAGCAGATCATCATTGGTACCGAAGCGGGTATAGCGATATTCTGTCTTGATGGTCCAGTTGCTGTTGATGGCCGTTTCAACGCCGGCTCCGACGAAGTAACCGCTCTGGTCCCAATCCAGGTCAAAACCAGCGTTGGTGTCGAGTTCGTATTTCTGCCAGGAATAGCCGCCGAGCACATAGCCCAAAGTGTTCGGCGTGAACAGGTAACCGGCTCGCAAACCAGCGTCGAAGCCGTAGGTCTCTTGGACCGAAGCCTCTAGTCCAGCTACATCGAGCTTGGTTTCAATGTTGCCGATATGGGCGTCCAGGAGTCCGCCGATCAGGAAGCGCGGCGACACCATATAGTCGTATCCAACGGTCAATTCACCGTATACGCCTTCACCACCAATGCCGTTCAACGAGAAGCCCGGAATGAAGTCGCTGCTGAGCTCGTGGACATTGGCGCCGGCGCCAACGCCAAAGCCGACATAGATGCCACTCCAGTTGAAGGCCGACGTTTCCACCACCGGCACAAGCGCGTCGGCGGCATGAGAAGCCGATCCAAGCGCCAGAACGGAAACTGCGCCAAGTAGAAGAGATTTTGCGAATCGTTTGCTGGTCATTGCCCCTGCCTTTTGAAAAACCCGTCAGCCGTCTAGCACCTGCCCATGCTGGCGGATGTAACAAAAAAGCCACAGTAATGACACATTGCAAGCAAAGCGGGTAAAGCCGGCCAGTTGATCGCAAACCGTGAAATTTTCTTGTGGAAAAAAAAGCCGCCGGGGCGCCGGCGGCTTTGTCGGGAGAGAATCAGCGGCAGGTTCAGGCGGCGAGAACGGCCTTCGGCTCGACCAACTCATAGCCGAGTGATTCGGCCACCGCGCGGTTGGTGATCTTGCCCTTGTGGACATTGAGGCCGTTGCGCAAATGATGATCGTCGACCAGCGCCTTCAGGCCTTTGTCGGCAAGCTGCAGGCCGTAATGCAGCGTCGCGTTGTTCAACGCCTGGGCCGAGGTGACCGGCACCGCGCCCGGCATGTTGGCGACGCAATAGTGAACGACGCCGTCGACCTCATAGGTCGGGTCGGCATGAGTTGTGGCGTGCGAGGTCTCGAAGCAGCCGCCCTGGTCGATGGCAACATCGACCAACACCGAGCCTTTTTTCATTCCCGACAGCATTTCGCGCGAAACGAGTTTTGGCGCGGCGGCACCCGGGATCAGCACGGCGCCGACGACGATGTCGGCCGAAAAACATTCCTCTTCCAGCGCCTCGACCGTCGAGTAGCGGGTGTGGACGCGGCCGCCGAAGATATCATCGAGCTGGCGCAGACGCGGGATCGAGCGGTCGATGATGGTGACGTCGGCGCCAAGGCCGGCCGCCATCCGTGCGGCATGCAGGCCGACGACGCCGCCGCCGAGCACAGTGACCTTGCCAGGCAGCACGCCGGGCACGCCGCCGAGCAGAACGCCGCGGCCGCCATTGGCCTTCTGCAGCGCGGTGGCGCCCGCCTGGATCGACAGGCGGCCCGCGACTTCCGACATCGGCGCCAGCAGCGGCAGGCCGCCGCGGTCGTCCGTGACCGTCTCGTAGGCGATGGCCGTCACGCCCGAGGCCAGCAGGCCCTTGGTCTGCTCCGGATCCGGAGCGAGATGGAGATATGTGTAGAGGATCTGGCCGTCACGGAGCTGGACCCATTCGTTGGGCTGCGGCTCCTTGACCTTGACGATCATGTCGGACTTGGCAAACACGTCGGCGGCCGTCTTGGCGATGGTGGCGCCGGCGGCGCGATAGGCGTTGTCGTCGGCGCCGATGCCGGCGCCGGCGCCGGTCTCGACCAGCACTTCGTGGCCATGCGCGACATATTCGCGGACCGATCCCGGCGTCAGGCCGACGCGGTATTCGTGGTTCTTGATTTCCCGGGGGCAGCCGACGCGCATCTTCTTCTCCTCCTGATCCAGCCTTTTGGGGCATGTTCGCTGTTGAGAGACAGTGAACCACGAATCGTCGCGTAGGTGTTTGCGAATACGCTTGCGCAAGACGGTGCGGTTCGATAATTGTTGCGTAAAACAGCTGGATTGTCGCAGGAATCCCGAAAAATGCCGCTCGACAGGATTGATATCGCCATCCTCGAAACGTTGCAACGGGATGGGCGGATACCCAACGCGGCGCTTGCCGAGAAGGTCGGCCTGTCACAGTCGGCCTGCTCGCGGCGGCTGGACAATCTGGAGAAATCCGGAACCATCCGCGGCTACCACGCCCGGCTGTCCAATGCCGCTCTTGGCCACCAGATGACGGCGATTGTGCATATATCGCTGTCGGGGCAATTCGAAAAGACACTGTCGGATTTCGAGGCGGCGATAAAGCGCTGCCCGAACGTGTTGTCCTGCCACCTGATGTCGGGTGAATACGATTATATCCTGCGCATCGCGGCAAAGGACCTCGTCGACTATGAGCGCATCCACAAGGAATGGCTGTCGGCAATGCCGCATGTGACGAAGATCAACTCGTCGTTCGCCTTGCGCGAGATCGTCGACCGGACGGCGGTCGGGATGAAGCCGGAACTTGCCTAGGCTTTGAAAGCCTCCGTTACCACCCGGTCCATCGGGATGTCATGCGGCTGCGGGTAGATGGTGGCGATGCGCTGCAGTTCGTAGCCGACACCGATGACCAGCGGCTTGAACGGCATCGCCGCCAGCGTGCGGTCGAAGAAGCCGCCGCCATAGCCCAGCCGATACTGTCTCGGATCGATGCCGACGACAGGCGAGATGACGATGTCGGGCAGCACCGGATCGCCTCCAGCCGGGATCGGGATGTTCCAGACACCCTTCTCAAGCCGGTCGCCCGGTGCGTAGGCGCGAAAGATAAGCGGGCGGGCTTTTTCGACGACAACGGGCAGTGCGGTACGGCCGCCGCGCTCATTGACGGAAGCTATCCAGGCCCGCAAATCCGGCTCGCCGCGGAACGGCCAGTAGAGGCTGACCATGCGGCCGGCAATGTCGCCGATCACCGCGTCGAGGTTTTCGCCGATGCGCTGCGACATTGCCGTCCGCACCTCAGCCGGGACAGCGAGGCGCGCCGCAATCAGCCGCTCGCGCTCGGCCTTGCGCCATCGTTTCACGTCGTTCCAGTCGGATAGGGGCGGCCGGAATTCCGGGTCGAGCTCGTGCATGAAGCAAGGCGGCGAGGAATATTGCCCCGGACCGTCGTCATGATCGCTATGCAAGTTCCTCTCCTTTCGTCTGCTTCGATGAAATTATACTCGGCGGCAGGATGGGGGCATGTACAACAGCGACATCTCAGGGCGTGCAGTCGGCAAAGTCGGATGTTGTTGCGTGCACAAAAGTCGCTACATCAGCCTTGGCGAAATTGCTGTCCAGTCTGCGCTCCCGCCCCACCTGCTCTCCTGGCCCAACCTGCTCCCGGAGTGAATGAGATGAACGAAACCAGCCATCATGTCGTCGTCGTCGGGGCGGGCTTCGGGGGTCTCGAATTCACCCGCGCGCTTGACGGCGCGCCGGTGCGCATCACCATGATCGACAAGCGCAACCATCATCTTTTCCAGCCGCTGCTCTATCAGGTGGCGACTACGGCGCTGGCGACCTCGGAAGTCGCCTGGCCGATCCGCCATCTCCTGCGCAAGCGCAAGGATGTGACGACACTGCTGGCCACCGTCAGCGGCGTCGACCGCGCCGGCAAAAACGTGCTGCTCGATGATGGCGGTGCGATTGGATACGACACGCTGCTGCTGGCCACCGGCGCCCGCCACGCCTATTTCGGCCATGACGAGTGGGAGCCTTTCGCACCGGGGCTGAAGACGCTGGAGGACGCCACCACCATTCGACGGCGCATTCTGCTCGCCTTCGAGCAGGCCGAGCGGGAAAGTGATCCCGCCAGGCGCCAGGCGCTGCTGACACTTGCGATCGTCGGTGGCGGACCAACAGGCGTGGAACTGGCCGGCACCATTGTCGAACTGGCGCACGAGATGCTGCGCGGAGAGTTCCGCAACATCGATACGCGGCAGACGCGCGTGGTGCTGATCGAGGCCGGTGACCGTATCCTTCCTAATTTCGCGCCTGAACTCTCCGACTACGCCAGCAAGGCGCTCGAGCGGCTTGGCGTGACGGTCGAACTCGGTCGGCCGGTGACACGTTGCGACGCCGACGGTGTCGTCTTCGGTGAAACGCATCTGCCGGCCAGGACTATCCTGTGGGCAGCAGGCGTCGCCGCTTCGCCGGTCGCCGAATGGCTGGGGGCGGCAGCGGACCGCGCCGGCAGGGTGCTGGTCGAGCCCGATCTGACCGTGCCGGGCAGCCCGGAGATTTTCGTCATCGGTGACGCTGCACACGTCCTGCGGCCGGATGGCCGCATGGTGCCCGGCGTAGCACCCGCCGCCAAGCAGCAGGGCCGGCATGTCGCCGCGACGATCAAGGCCCGGCTTGCCGGCGACGCAACCCCGCGGCCTTTCCGCTACAGGCATGACGGCGATCTGGCGACGATCGGCAAGCGCGCCGCCGCGATCGATTTTGGCTGGATCAAGCTCACCGGCCGGCTGGCCTGGTGGCTATGGGGCCTGGCGCACATCTATTTCCTGATCGGCTTCCGTAACCGGCTTGCGGTTTCGCTGAGCTGGCTATGGATCTACCTGACAGGGCAGCGCAGCGCGCGGCTGATCACCCAAGGCGACGACGACAGGAACTGACGTCTCCGCCCGCGCACATGCATCCGCACGTCATCTGTTCCCTTATGGACTCGACCGGATTCAGGCGCGAAGCTCTGCTTCGGTCAGGACTTGGCACGCTGTTGAAGGCTGGCACGCCATTGAACAGCAGCCGGCTCGAACCGCATCATCGACTTGATGTTCGACGGAGAACCAATTGATCCCATGCGGAAATTAGTCGTCGCCACCCTAAGCTCTGTAAACCACCTGGCGGACATCGATGTAGCTGGCGCGGAAGCCGGCTTCGCAATAATGCAGGTAAAACTCCCAGAGCTTCTTGAAGCGGTCGTCGAAACCGAGCGGGACGATCTTTTCCCATGACCCACAAAAACGGTGGCGCCATTCGGCGAGCGTGCGGGCATAGTCGTCCGGGAAAATGCGCTCGCGCAGATGAGCAAGGCCATGGTCTTTGCCGAGCGTTTTCAGGATCGACGGCGTCGGCAGCATGCCGCCCGGGAAGACGTAACGCTGGATGAAATCCGGCCGGGCGCGATAGGTATCGTAGGCTTTCTCGTTGATGGTGATGATCTGCAGGCCGGCGGTACCGCCAGGCCGCAGGCAATCCTTCATCTTGCCGAAAAACACGGGCCAGTACTTTTCGCCGACCGCCTCGAACATCTCGATCGAGGCGATGCGGTCGTAGGAACCGGTTTCGTCGCGGTAGTCCTGCAGCTTGATGTCGATCTTGTCGGCAAATCCAGCCTTCTGGACGCGTGCTCTGGCGAAATCATGCTGCTCGCGGCTGATCGTCAGCCCGGTGACGCGGCAGCCGATCTCGCGCGCCGCGAATTCGGCAAAGCCGCCCCAGCCGCAACCGATTTCAAGCACGTGGTCGTTCGCGCCGATGCCCGTGTCCTTGGCCAGCGCGCGATATTTGGCGGCTTGCGCGCTTTCCAGATCGTTGGCGCCAGCCGCATAGAGCGCCGACGAATAGGTCATGCTCGGATCCAGCCATTCCTTGTAAAAGGCGTTGCCGAGATCGTAGTGCGCCGAAATGTTGCGCTTCGAGCCGGTGCGGGTGTTTTGGTTGAACCAGTGGCGGACACGCTGGACGGCGTTGATCAGCCAGTTGGCGCCGCCGGCGATGCGCTCTCCGATTTCTGAATTGACGACGAACAGTTCCAGGAAACTGGTCACATCGGGACTGTCCCAATCGCCGTCGATGTAGGATTCGGCGATGCCGATGGTGCCGCCGGTGAAGGCGCGGCCGGGCAGGCGCCAGTTCTTGAGCACCAGTTCGGCGTCCGGACCCGGGCCCTTGCCGCCGACGAGGACGGCGCGGCCGTCCGGCATCCTCACCTTGAGCGAGCCACGCGGCAGGTTCATCGCCGCCGACAGCACCATGCGCGCCTTGGCCGGCAGGCCTTTGACGGTCTCGGCGAAATTGAATTCGTCCAATCTGACCGCGTCGCCCGACGCAACGCTGGTGTCTTCCTTGTGAGCCATGTCACGCCCCCGGGACTTCTGCGGCGCCGGCGCAAAATCGCCGGTTTCCAACTCTCTCGCAGTTCATCGGCAGGGCGCGAACGCCGCTTCCCGATGAATCCCCGGCAGCAATCTTTCATGCGATCAAAGGGAACTTCAAGAGCCAAGGCAAGCGAACACGGATCAATCGAAAGATTTTGCGGGAGGGCGCTGATCAACGCCGGAATCACTATGGTTGCAGCCACCCGGATGCAGTAGTTTTAGCCATGCGTTATGTCATCGTCATCTGCGCCGTCACGTTCTTCCTGATCTGGGACGGGCTCTACAATCAGGGCAGCTATCTGGACACCACGGTCAGGGAGATTAACCGCATCGTGCGCTACATCACCAGCATGATGTAGTTTCCTCTCCCCGCCCAACGCGTTGTTGCCGCGACATCGTTGCCGGTTGACGCGCCCGTGTTGCCCACACAAAACACGGTCGCGCAAACAAACACGCCTGCACATCGATCGAGGAGGCTGGGGTTGATCCGGCATATCGTTTTCTTCAGCGCACGGCACAAAGAGGACGTCGAGGCCGTACGCACGGGCTTGCTGGCGCTGGGCAACATCCCCCATTCCCGTCTGTTCGAGGTGACGCTCAACAGCAAGGTCGACCCGCTTTCGGACGAGATCGACGTGGTCGTTTATGCCGAGTTCGAGGATGACGCCGCTCTGGCCGCGTACAAGGCGCATCCGCTCTATGCCGAGACGACCAGCCAGGTCAAACCGCTGCGTGAATTGCGCTATTCGGCGGACATTGTGGCTGCGACTTGAAGGGAAAACTGACCGAAGCAGGAGCGCACCCGTCTGCGGCCGTTGGTTCGGTCGGATCAGCGCCCTGCCGCTTTCGCGCGTCGCCAAGGCAGCGTGGCCAAGGACAGCCATCGCGACGACCGCTGCCGCCATGAAATCCCTGCGCATCAGGCGAGGGCCCTTGAACCAACTTCCGGAATGATGCACACCGCGCCGACATGACCGTGACGATGCCAGCACGCCCACATTCGCCCGGCGCTTATCCGCCCGGCGCTTGTCCGCTCGACCATCTTGTGCTGCCGACCGCCAGCCTCAACGTGGCGCGGGCGCGGCTGGTTTCGCTTGGCTTTGTTGTGGCGCCGACCGGCATCCATCCTTTCGGCACGGAAAACTGCTGCGTCTTCCTTGAGGACGGCACCTATCTCGAGCTGCTGGCAGTGGGCAATGCGCAAGCGGCGGCGAAAGCGATCGCCGACGGTAACGCCCTCGTCGCGCGCGATCGCGCCTATCGCGACAGCTGCGGCAATGAGGGATTTTCCGCCCTTGTCCTGGGCACCCAAAGTGCGGATGCCGACCACGCACGCTTTGTCGAAGCCGGCCTGTCGGCTGGAGACATGCTGAGCTTTTCGCGCGCCTTCACCGACGCGGCGGGAAACAGCGACACGGCATCGTTCAAACTGGCCTTCGCCTCCGGCAGCGGGGCGACGGACGCATTCCTGTTTGCCTGCGAGCGGATCAATGCGCCGAAAGTGGACCGCAGCGCGTTGCAGGTCCACGCCAATGGCGCAAACGGCATTGTCGAGGTCGTGGCGGTCAGCACCGAGCCATCCGAACAGCGCCGTTTGATTTCGATCGCGACGCACAGTCCGGCGACCGTGCCGGGGAGCAGCACTGCGTTTGAGCTGCCGAACGCGACCTTGACCCTGCTTGACCCCGTCGCTTTCGAATCGCGCTTCGGCATATCTGCCGGCGCGCCATCGGAACTCCGCTTCGCGGCGATCGTCTTTTCAGTTGGTTCCGCCGACACGGTCGCCAAGCTGCTTGCAGCAAGTTCCGTAGAACATGACTTACGCGGCGATGATATTGTCGTGTGGCCGGCATCCGGGCAGGGTGCGGCCTTCGTTTTCCAGGAGAAAGCATGAGCAAGCCAAATTCGTCCGTAACCGTCGGCAATGTCGTCTTCGGCAACACCGCGCCGCTGTCGCTGATTGCCGGCCCGTGCCAGCTTGAATCGCGGCAGCACGCCTTCGACATGGCTGGCGCGCTGAAGGAACTGACCGAGAAGCTCGGGCTGGGCCTCGTCTACAAGACCAGTTACGACAAGGCCAACCGCACCTCGCTTGGCGGCACGCGCGGCGCCGGGCTCGATGCGGCGCTGCCCGTCTTCGACGATTTGCGCAAGGCGTTTTCGCTGCCGATCCTGACCGATATCCACACCGAGGAACAGTGCGCGCTCGTGTCGCCGCATGTCGATATCCTGCAGATTCCGGCTTTCCTCAGCCGCCAGACCGATCTGCTGATCGCGGCGGCAAGATCCGGCAAGGTCGTCAATGTGAAGAAGGGCCAGTTCCTCGCGCCATGGGACATGAAGAACGTCGTCGCCAAGGTCACCGGTTCCGGCAACGCCAATGTGCTGGTCACCGAGCGCGGCGCGTCCTTCGGCTACAACACGCTGGTGTCCGATATGCGCGCCCTGCCGATCATGGCCGAGATCGGCGCGCCGGTGATTTTCGACGCCACGCATTCGGTGCAGCAGCCGGGCGGGCAGGGCGGCTCGTCAGGCGGCGATCGGCGCTTCGTCGAGACGCTGGCGCGCGCCGCGGTTGCGGTCGGTGTCGCCGGCGTCTTCATCGAGACGCATCAGGATCCCGACAACGCCCCCTCCGACGGTCCCAACATGGTGCCGCTGAAGGACCTTCGGGCGCTGCTTGAGAGGCTGATGGCATTCGATCGCGTCGCCAAGGGCTGAGCAAGTTCAGCGGCCCAGCCCTAAGTCCGACCCGAAACTTGTGATCAACAGGCGCCGGTTGTACGCTGCCCAGGCAACCGAGTGCCTTGGAGGAGGAAGCCATGTCCGTCGCCCGCGTCACCGAAATCACATCATCGTCGAATAAGAGCTTTCAGGACGCCATCGAACAGGGGATTGCCCGCGCCGCAAAGACATTGAAGAACGTCGAAGGCGCCTGGATCCAGGACCAGAAGGTCGTCGTCGAGAACGGCACGATCTCCGCCTACCGCGTCAACATGAAGGTCACCTTCATCCTCGCTGAGTGATCAGCCCTGCATGTATGACCGCGTCCATAAAAGTCTGGAACCTTCGCAGCCCTCTCCTCATTGTCGAAGCTGAAGTGAACGACAAGAGGAGCACATCATGACAACCCAGACAGGACACACTGAAGCCATCGCTGCCTCGCGGGTGATCGGCACTTCCGTCTACAACACGGAAGGCACGCACATCGGCGACATCGAGGATGTCATGCTCGACAAATTGTCGAATGGAATCATGTTTGCCGTGATCGGCTTTGGCGGATTTCTCGGCATCGGCGAGAAATACCACGCCATTCCGTGGGCGAGCCTCGACTATGACGAGAACAAGGGCGGCTATGTCGTGCCGTTCACCAAGGAGCAACTGAAGGCAGCTCCCGCCTATTCGATCAACGAATTGACGGGCGCCGACGGCGAGGCCGCGCGTGATGCTTCATACAGTTACTACAGGGTCGAGCCTTATTGGCATTGATCTTGCTCTGCCGGAATCAAAAGGCCCCCGGTTGAACCGGGGGCCTTTTCTCTGGGATATCTACTCCGCTGCAATGGTCGACAACTCTACCGCGCCCTGTTGAGGCTGCTGAGTGTCACACGACGTCAAAAACGCCGCCGCGATCAGGAACAAACTCACAATACCGCTCAACTGAGACATGGCGAAACTCCTCCTGTTTCGCCCCGCGCAGCTGTGAGCATAAACCAGAAAGCCGCATGCCGCCAAGGCCTATGACTGACATGACTTATGATGACAGCAATTTGTGCTTCGTGATTCGATGTGGCGGAAGTGGCGGCACTATTTGCGGACGCCCCGATTGCGTTTTGCGGCACTTTGGCTAAGACGTGCGCGACGCTTCGTCAGATCAATCGGGGACATCGCAATGACTGCCATCATCGACATTGTCGGGCGCGAAATCCTGGACAGCCGCGGAAACCCGACCGTCGAGGTCGACGTCGTTCTCGAAGACGGCTCGATGGGCCGCGCTGCGGTGCCTTCCGGCGCCTCGACCGGCGCGCATGAGGCGGTCGAACTGCGCGACGGCGGCGCCCGCTACCTCGGCAAGGGCGTCCTGCGGGCGGTAGAGGCCGTCAATGGCGAACTGTTCGAAGCGATCGGCGGGATGGAAGCCGAGAACCAGATCCACATCGACCAGACCATGATCGAGCTCGACGGCACACCCAACAAGAGCCGCCTCGGCGCCAATGCGATCCTTGGCGTGTCGCTGGCGGTGGCCAAGGCTGCGGCGGAAGCGGCTGGCCTGCCGCTCTACCGCTATGTCGGTGGCACCAAGGCGCATGTGCTTCCGGTGCCGATGATGAACATCATCAACGGTGGCGCCCATGCCGACAACCCAATCGATTTCCAGGAATTCATGATCCTGCCGATCGGTGCGCCGACACTGCGTGACGGCGTACGCTGGGGTTCGGAAATTTTCCATACGCTGAGGAAGCGGCTGAAGGACGCCGGCCACAACACCAATGTCGGCGACGAGGGTGGCTTCGCGCCTAACTTGAAAAGCGCGCCCGCAGCGCTCGATTTCATCATGGAATCGATCGAGAAGGCCGGCTTCAAGCCGGGCGAAGAGGTTGCGCTCGGCCTCGACTGCGCCGCGACCGAATTCTTCAAGGACGGCAACTACGTCTATGAAGGCGAGAAAAAGACCCGCGATCCGAAGACCCAGGCCAAGTATCTGGCCAAGCTCGCCGCGGACTATCCGATCATCACCATCGAGGATGGTCTGGCCGAGGACGACTGGGACGGCTGGAAAACGCTGACCGACCTCATCGGCAACAAGACCCAACTGGTCGGCGACGATCTGTTCGTCACCAATACGGCCCGGCTGCGCGACGGTATCCGCATGGGCGTCGCCAATTCTATCCTGGTCAAGGTCAACCAGATCGGCTCACTGACCGAAACGCTCGATGCCGTCGAGACCGCGCACAAGGCCGGCTACACCGCGGTCATGTCGCACCGCTCGGGCGAAACCGAAGATTCGACCATCGCCGATCTCGCCGTCGCCACCAATTGCGGGCAGATCAAGACGGGTTCGCTGTCGCGCTCGGATCGCATGGCCAAGTACAACCAACTCATCCGTATCGAGGAAGAGCTCGGCAAGCAGGCGCTCTACGCCGGCAAGTCGATCGTGAAGGGCTGAGCCGCAGAAAATCCTAAAACCCAGAAAATCCGAAAACGAAAGGGCGGGGCATTCTCGCCTTTTTTGTTTCAACACCGCCAGATCCGGTCGTCCGTAACCGTCCATTAAGCACAATCGGGCGAGAAAGGGCTAGGTCGCAGAGTGGTTAGAGCGCCCTATGCGCGCGTCCAGGCGCGCGCGGCGCTCTAAGGGATTTGGGTCATGTGGACACGTCAGCACAAGCAGAGAAATACCGGTCGGCTGATCATCCCCTCGCTCTGTGTGGCGTTCCTCGCCTATTTCGGCTTTCATGCCTACCACGGCGAATTCGGCATCTATTCCAAATACCGGTTGCAAGCCGAAGCCGTCGACCTGCAAGGTAAGCTCGATGCCGTCAAGGCGCGCCGGCTCGATCTGCAGCGGCGTGTTCAACTGATGCATCAGGGCACGCTGGAGAAGGACATGCTCGACGAGCAGGCGCGCAAGGCGCTCAATGTGTCCCACGCCGACGAAATCACCATCATGCTACCGGCCACGGCAAGATAACCAAATTCAAGTTAATCGCCGATATTTTCAACGATTTTAATCGCTTAGACGCATGTCAGCCATGCATTTTTCGGCATGGCGAAACGCTTTCTCGCGTGTTAGCCTTTGCCAAATCGGTGGGGAGAACTGATCTCCCTCAGTGTCCGCAAGAGACGCCAACAGGGAGTGATGCATGGCCACCGCCGCCAGAAAAGCGCCTGCCAAAACCAAACCCAAATCCGACGGCAAATCGGCAGGGCTTTCAGCCCCCAAACCTCTCGACTTCACCAAGGATGAGGAGCTTGACGCCTACCGGCGCATGCTGCTCATTCGCCGCTTCGAGGAAAAGGCCGGCCAGCTCTACGGCATGGGCTTCATCGGCGGCTTCTGCCACCTCTATATCGGCCAGGAAGCAGTTGTCACCGGCATGAAGATGGCGCTGATCGACGGCGACCAGATGATCACCGCCTACCGCGACCATGGTCACATGCTGGCGATGGAACTGTCGCCGCGCGGCGTCATGGCCGAATTGACCGGGCGCCGCGGCGGCCTGTCCAGGGGCAAGGGCGGCTCCATGCACATGTTCTCCAAGGAGAAGCATTTTTACGGCGGCCACGGCATTGTCGGCGCGCAGGTCTCGCTCGGCACCGGCCTCGCCTTCGCCAATCGCTATCGCGGCAACAACAATGTGACACTGACCTATTTCGGCGACGGCGCCGCCAATCAGGGCCAGGTCTATGAGAGCTTCAACATGGCCTCGCTATGGAAGCTGCCGGTGATCTTCATCATCGAGAACAACCGCTATGCCATGGGCACCTCGGTAACGCGTTCGTCGGCCGAGACGGATTTTTCGCACCGCGGCGCCTCCTTCAAGATCCCCGGCATCCAGGTCGATGGCATGGACGTCCGTGCAGTCAAGGCAGCCGGCGATCTCGCCACCGAATGGTGCCGTGACGGCAAGGGGCCGCTGATTCTCGAAATGCAGACCTATCGCTACCGCGGACACTCGATGTCCGATCCGGCAAAATACCGCTCCAAGGAAGAAGTGCAGAAGATGCGCTCCGAGCGCGACCCGATCGAGCAGGTCAAGGCGCGCCTGCTCGACAAGAAGTGGGCTGATGAGGACGAGCTCAAAGCCGTCGACAAGGAGGTCCGCGACATTGTCGCCGACGCCGCCGAATTTGCCCAGAACGACGCAGAGCCGGATCCGTCCGAGCTCTGGACCGATATCGTACTGTAACGAGAGGGCAAGGCCATGCCGATCGAAATTCTCATGCCCGCTCTCTCGCCGACCATGGAAGAGGGCAATGTTTCCAAATGGTTGAAGAAAGAGGGCGATAAGGTTGTCGCTGGTGATGTCATCGCCGAGATCGAAACCGATAAGGCGACGATGGAAGTCGAGGCCGTCGACGAAGGCACGCTAGCCAAGATCGTGGTTCCTGCCGGCACCGAAGGTGTCAAGGTCAACACGCTGATCGCCGTGCTCGCCGTTGATGGTGAAGATGTCGACAAGGCAGGCGAAGGCATCGGCGAGGAACCTGCCAAGGCGGAAACTGCAGCGCCAGCGCCTGCTGCGGCCAAAAGCGAGGGCGCAGCACCTGTCGCCGCGGCGCCGAGAACCGAAATCGCCGCCGATCCCGACATCCCGGCCGGCACGGAGATGGTCTCGACCACGGTGCGCGAAGCGCTGCGTGACGCGATGGCCGAGGAAATGCGCCGTGACGCAGACGTCTTCGTGATGGGCGAGGAGGTCGCCGAGTACCAGGGCGCTTACAAGATCACGCAAGGGCTGCTGCAGGAATTCGGGGCGCGTCGCGTCGTCGACACACCGATCACCGAGCACGGTTTTGCCGGCGTCGGTGTTGGCGCGGCGATGGCCGGCCTGAGGCCGATCGTCGAGTTCATGACCTTCAACTTCGCCATGCAGGCGATCGATCATATCATCAACTCCGCCGCCAAGACGCTCTACATGTCCGGCGGCCAGATGGGCGCGCCCATCGTCTTCCGCGGGCCAAACGGCGCGGCCGCCCGCGTCGCCGCCCAGCACTCACAGTGCTATGCCGCCTGGTACAGCCACATTCCCGGCCTCAAAGTGGTGATGCCCTACACCGCCGCCGACGCCAAGGGATTGCTGAAGGCCGCGATCCGCGACCCGAACCCGGTCATCTTCCTCGAGAACGAAATCCTCTACGGCCAGTCCTTCGATGTGCCGAAGATCGACGATTTCGTGCTGCCGATCGGCAAGGCGCGCATCCACAAGTCGGGCAAGGATGTCACCATCGTCTCCTTCGGCATCGGCATGAGCTACACGGTGAAGGCCGAGGCCGAATTGCGCGGCATGGGCATCGATGCCGAGATCATCGACCTCAGGACCATCCGCCCTCTCGATTTCGACACCATCATCGCCTCGGTCAAGAAGACCAATCGTCTCGTGGTGGTGGAGGAAGGATTTCCGCAGAGCTCGGTCGGCGACCATATCGCCAGCCAGGTGTCGCAGCGCGCCTTCGATTTCCTCGACGCGCCGGTCATCACCATTGCCGGCAAGGACGTGCCGATGCCCTATGCGGCAAACCTCGAAAAGCTGGCGCTGCCCAATGTCGGCGAGGTCGTCGAGGCGATCAAAGCCGTCACATATCGCTGATGAATGGAGAGGATCCGGTGGCGACTGCGAGAGAGACTCTTTCGCTATCTGTATAGCGCTGCTGACACGGTGAACGCATTTCGCTTGGGAGAAGAATACCTATGCCGATCAACATCACCATGCCGGCCCTGTCGCCCACGATGGAAGAGGGCAATCTTGCCAAGTGGCTGGTCAAGGAGGGCGACAAGGTTTCGCCGGGCGATGTGATCGCCGAGATCGAGACCGACAAGGCGACGATGGAAGTCGAAGCTGTCGATGAGGGCACTGTGGCCAAGCTGGTGGTTCCAGCCGGCACAGAAGGCGTCAAGGTCAACGCGCTGATCGCCGTGCTCGCCGCCGAAGGTGAAGATGCGGCGGCTGCCGCCAAGAGCGGTGACGGCGCTGCCGCTCCGGCAAAAGCCGAGGCACCAAAAACAGAAGCCCCCAAAACTGAAGCACCAAAGGCGGAAACCCCAAAGCCGGAAGCGCCGAAACCTGCGGCCGCACCGGCGCCCCAGGCGGCTCCGATTGCCAATGGCCATGCAAGCGGCGAACGTATCTTCGCCTCGCCGCTGGCCCGTCGCATTGCCCGGGAAGCCGGTGTCGATGTCTCCGCGGTGACAGGCTCCGGCCCGCATGGCCGCGTGGTCAAGGCCGATGTCGACGCAGCGATTTCCAGCGGCGGCGCCAAGGCGGCACCCGCCGCGAAAGCGGCACCTGCCGGCGCTCCGGCTCCGGCGGCCGCAGCCAAGCCAATGTCGGACGACCAGGTGCTGAAACTGTTTGCCGACGGCTCTTACGAGCTTGTCCCGCATGACAACATGCGCAAGACCATTGCGCGCCGGCTGGTCGAGGCCACGACCACCATTCCGCATTTCTATCTGACGCTCGACTGCGAGCTTGATGCGCTCCTGGCCCTGCGCACGCAGGTCAATGCGGCCGCCCCGGTGAAGAAGACCGACAAGGGTGAGGCGCCGGCCTACAAGCTGTCGGTCAACGACATGGTCATCAAAGCGATGGCAATGGCGCTGATGGCGGTGCCGGATGCCAATGCGTCATGGACCGAGAGCGCCATGGTCAAGCACAAGCATGCCGACGTCGGTGTCGCCGTGTCGATCCCCGGCGGGCTGATCACGCCGATCATCCGGCGTGCCGACGAAAAGACGCTGTCGGTCATCTCCAACGAGATGAAGGATCTTGCCAGCCGCGCGCGCAGCCGCAAGCTGAAGCCGGAAGAATACCAGGGTGGCACCACGGCGGTGTCCAATCTCGGCATGTTCGGCATCAAGGACTTTGCCGCCGTCATCAACCCGCCGCATGCGACGATCCTGGCGGTCGGCGCCGGCGAGGAGCGCGCGGTGGTCAAGAACGGTGAGATCAAGATCGCCACCATCATGTCGGTGACATTGTCGACCGATCACCGCGCTGTCGACGGCGCGCTCGGCGCCGAACTGCTCGTCGCCTTCAAGCGCATGATCGAAAACCCGATGGGCATGCTGGTCTAGAGGGAAAAGAAGGCGGTGCGGGAACTCTTCACCAGCCTTCTTGCCTTCAGCCCTTCCAGCGTTGCAACGATCGTCGTGCATTGGCTGTTCGTGGGCTGGCGGGTGAGGCGCGCGCAGGCAGATTTCGACCGGAGTGGGGCAAACGCATGAAAACAGTCCTTTGCTACGGCGATTCGCTAACCTGGGGCTATGATGCGGCAAGTCTGGATCGCCACCCGCTCAAGGACCGCTGGCCGAGTGTGCTGCAGGCGACGTTGGGAGCCAGCGTCGAGGTCATCGCCGAAGGCTTGAACGGCCGCACAACGGCTTTCGACGACCATCTGGCCGGCGCCGACCGTAACGGCGCAAGAGTGCTGCCGACGATCCTGATGACGCATGCGCCGATCGACCTGGTTATCCTCATGCTCGGTGCCAACGACATGAAGCCGTGGATTCACGGCAATCCGGTCGCCGCCAAGCAAGGCCTGCAGCGCCTGATCGACATCGTGCGCGGTCACGACTACCCGTTCGATTGGCCGTCGCCGCAAATCCTGATCGTCGCGCCGCCCGCCGTCAGCCGCACGGAAAACGCCGAATTCAAAGAAATGTTCGCCGGCGGCGATGAAGCGTCGAAGCGGCTGGCGCCACAATATTCCGTCCTTGCCGACGAGGTCGGCTGCGGCTTCTTCGATGCCGGCTCGGTGGCCGAGACCACGCCACTCGACGGCGTCCATCTCGACGCAGAGAACACGCGCAAAATCGGGCAGGCATTGGCGCCAATCGTGCGCGTGATGCTGGAACTCTAGAGAATCATGGGAGAAATCCGTGGCTGAGAACTACGACGTCATCATCATCGGCTCCGGCCCCGGCGGCTATGTCACGGCGGTGCGTTCCGCCCAACTCGGGTTCAAGACAGCGATCGTCGAGCGCGAGCATCTCGGCGGCATCTGCCTCAACTGGGGTTGCATCCCGACCAAGGCGCTGCTGCGTTCGGCCGAGATCATGCACTATTCGGATCATTTGAAGGACTACGGCTTGAAGATCGACGGCAAGGTCAGCGTCGATACCGCTGCCGTGGTCGACCGCTCGCGAAAGGTCTCGCTGCGGCTGAACGGCGGCGTCGCCTTCCTGATGAAGAAGAACAAGGTCGATGTCATCTGGGGCGAAGCCAAGCTGTCCAAGGCGGCTTCCGGCGACAGGCCGGGCGAGATCGTCGTGTCGAAATCGTCGAAGAAGCCGATGGAGCCACAGCCGCCGGCGCCCAAGGGCGTCAAGGGCGAGGGCACATACACTGCCAAGCACATCATCCTGGCGACCGGGGCCAGGCCGCGGGCGTTGCCCGGCATCGAGCCCGACGGCAAGCTGATCTGGACCTATTTCGAAGCGATGGTGCCGAAGGAGATGCCGAAATCGCTGCTGGTGATGGGTTCGGGCGCAATCGGCATCGAATTCGCCTCATTCTACCGCACCATGGGCGCGGAGGTGACGGTGGTCGAGCTATTGCCGGCGGTGATGCCGGTCGAGGACGCAGAGGTCTCGAAATTCGCGCAAAAGCAGTTCGAGAAGCAAGGCATGAAGATCATCCTCGATGCCAAGGTCACCAAGGTCGAAAAAGCTGCGAACTCGGTAACCGCGCATGTCGAGATGAAGGACGGCAAGGTCGAGAAGATCACCGCCGACCGGATGATCTCGGCCGTCGGCGTGCAGGGCAATATCGAGAATCTCGGCCTCGAAGCGCTCGGCGTGAAGACCGAGCGCGGCTGCGTCGTCGTCGACGGCTACGGCAGCACCAATGTGCCCGGCATCTATGCCATCGGCGACGTTGCCGGCCCGCCTATGCTCGCGCACAAGGCCGAGCATGAAGGCGTGGTCTGCGTGGAAAAGATCGCCAACGTCCCCGGCGTGCACGCCACTGACAAACTGAAAATTCCGGGCTGCACCTATTGCAACCCGCAGGTTGCCTCCGTCGGGTTGACCGAAGCGAAAGCCAAGGCCGAAGGCAAGGACATCCGCGTTGGCCGCTTCCAGTTCGCCGCCAACGGCAAGGCCATTGCGCTCGGAGAGGACCAGGGGTTCGTCAAGACCATCTTCGACAGGAAGACCGGGCAGTTGCTCGGCGCACATATGGTCGGCGCCGAAGTGACCGAGCTGATCCAGGGCTTTGTCGTGGCGATGAACCTGGAGACCACCGAGGAAGAGCTGATGCACACGATCTTCCCGCACCCGACGCTGTCGGAGATGATGAAGGAAAGCGTGCTCGACGCCTATGGCCGCGCGCTCAACGCGTGATAAATTGACCGCGTGAGACTCAAAAGGTGAGAGCCAAGGAACTCAACCGTAAGGTAATTCGTTTCCGGATGCATTTATCACCAGAGGAGAGGGCATATGGACGTGAATGGCGTGGGCTGGATCGCAGCCATCATCATCGGCGGGCTGGCGGGCTGGCTTGCCGAGATGTTCATGAAAAGCAACATGGGCATCTTGATGAACATCGTTCTGGGCATCGTCGGCGCGATCGTGCTGAATGCCATCCTGCAGGCGCTCAACATCGGCGCCTTCGGCACCGGCTGGATCGCCTATCTGATCACCGGTTTCGTTGGCGCCTGCCTGCTGATCTTGGCAGGGCGCATGGTGCGCCGTTAGTTGCTGAACTCTTGCCATGCGAAAACGGCTGTGGCGGCATGCGCTGCCCCGGCCTTTTTCTTTGCAGCGAAAAGTCCTAGATGACTTGCTAAAGCGAACGCCGGAAGGCGATCGCGAATGAACTGGATTTCTGATGGTCACCGTCCTCGACACGATCGCCAATGCGCCGCGCCTGCGGCATCCTGAAAAGGCGCACAAGCCTGACCAGGATGTGCTGCGCAAGCCCGACTGGATCCGCGTCAAGGCGCCGATGTCGAAAGGCTATGCCGAGACGCGCGACATCGTGAAGTCGCACAGGCTGGTGACGGTGTGCGAAGAGGCCGGGTGCCCCAATATCGGTGAGTGCTGGGAGAAGAAGCACGCCACCTTCATGATCATGGGCGAGATCTGCACGCGCGCCTGCGCCTTCTGCAACGTCGCCACCGGCATTCCGACCGCGCTCGATCCCGATGAACCGGCGCGCATCGCCGACGCTGTCAAGCAAATGGGTCTAACCCATGTCGTCATCACCTCAGTCGACCGCGACGATCTCGCCGATGGCGGCGCTCAGCACTTTGCCGAGGTCATCCGCGCCATCAGGGCGGCAACGCCTTCGACGACGATCGAAATCCTGACGCCCGACTTCCTGCGCAAGGACGGCGCGCTGGAGATCGTGGTGGCGGCCAAGCCTGATGTGTTCAACCACAATCTGGAGACCGTTCCGTCGAACTATCTGACGGTCCGGCCGGGCGCCCGCTATTTCCATTCGATCAGGCTGCTGCAGCGGGTCAAGGAACTCGATCCCTCGATCTTCACCAAATCCGGCATCATGGTTGGCCTTGGCGAGGAGCGGAACGAGATCCTGCAATTGATGGACGATCTGCGTTCGGCCAATGTCGACTTCATGACCATCGGTCAGTATCTGCAGCCATCGAAAAAGCACCATCCGGTGATCCGTTTCGTCACGCCGGAGGAATTCAAGTCTTTTGAGACGATCGGCAAGACCAAGGGCTTCCTGCTGGTGGCATCGAGCCCGTTGACGCGTTCGTCGCATCACGCCGGCGACGATTTCGCCAAGCTGCGCGCGGCACGGGACGCGTTTCTCAAGAAGTCCGCCTAACACACTGGTTTCATGCCACAATTCGAAGCCCATCGCCGCGTTGCGCATACGCCGGAACAGATGTTCGCTCTGGTCGCCGATGTCGAATCCTATCCGCAATTCCTGCCGCTTTGCGAGGCGCTGACGGTTCGCTCGCGCAAGGAACGCGACGGACGCACCCTCCTCGTCGCCGACATGAGCATTGGCTACAAGGCGATCCGCGAGACTTTCACCACGCAGGTGCTGCTAAAGCCCGACGAGAAGGCCATCGACGTCAAATACATCGACGGTCCGTTCAAATATCTGAGCAATGCCTGGCGTTTCGAGCCGGCCGACGGCGGCTGCAATGTCTGCTTCTTCATCGACTACGAATTCAAGAGTCGTATTCTGGGTGCGGTGATGGGAGCGATGTTCGATCGCGCCTTCCGCATGTTCTCCGAGGCGTTCGAGAAGCGCGCCGACGTCATCTATGGCGCAGCGCCGGCAGCCTGATCCGCAGCGAGCGCGCGCAAGCCCAGTTCAAGCGCGTGTCTGACGGTCTCCCGGCGGATGAACTTGCGGCCTTTGTCGGCAAACAACTGGCATTCGCTGACGACCGGCCGGCCGGTCAAGGCGATACCGAACCAGACCAGGCCGACGGGCTTTTCCGTCGAGCCGCCGCCAGGACCGGCAATGCCGGTGACGGCAAGGGTTAGCCCGGCGCGCGAATGGTCCAAGGCGCCGGCCGCCATCTCGACCGCCGTTTCCCGTGAGACCGCGCCGTGCGCCTTGAGCGTGGCGGCGGAAACGCCGAGCATCTCCGTCTTGGCCTCGTTGGAATAGGTGATGAAACCCCGGTCGACCACCGTCGATGAGCCGGCGATGTCGGTCAAGGCGGCGATGATCATGCCGCCGGTGCAGCTCTCGGCTGTCGCCAGCATGATGCCGCGCTGTTGGCAGGCTTGAAGCAGGGCATCTGCGAGATCGCTGTTGCTCATTCGGGGACATCACCTGGAAACACGACACTGGCGGTCGCGATGGCGGCTATGCCTTCCTCGCGTCCGACAAAGCCGAGCTTTTCGTTGGTCGTCGCCTTGATCGAGATGCGGTCCCGGGAAATCGCCAGCATTGCCGAAAGGATTTCGGTCATTGCTTCGCGATGCGGGCCGACGCGCGGCGCCTCGCAGATCAGCGTGATGTCGGCATTGGCGATACGCCCGCCGCGCGCGCGCACCAATCCTGCCGCATGCTCGACGAAGATCCGCGAGGCCA
The DNA here is from genome assembly GCF_055811475.1 of Mesorhizobium sp. WSM4829. Lineage (NCBI taxonomy): Bacteria > Pseudomonadati > Pseudomonadota > Alphaproteobacteria > Hyphomicrobiales > Phyllobacteriaceae > Mesorhizobium > Mesorhizobium sp. WSM4829. The sequence continues at coordinate 67,326 of NZ_JBVVQJ010000005.1, forward strand.
CGCCTTTCCACTGCGGGTCCGATGGCGGGAAATGCGTGCCGATGTCGCCGGCGCCGCAAGTGGCGAGCAGCGCGTCGGTCAAGGCGTGCAGGCCGACATCGGCGTCCGAATGGCCGGACAGTTTCTTGTCGTGCGGGATCGAGACGCCGCACAGGACGACATGGTCGCCGGGCTCGAAGGCATGGACGTCGTAGCCATTGCCGGTGCGGATGTCCGGAAAACGCGGCCGTTCGCCGGAAAGCCGCTGATCCGCCATCGAGATATCCCTTGCCCAGGTGAGTTTGACATTGTCCGGCGAGCCCGGGACGATTTTCACTGGAATATGTGCCCATTCGGCAATCGCGGCATCGTCGGTGAAGACCGCCTTGCCCAGATGATGGGCCTTTTCATGGGCGGCCAGGATCGGCCAGAACGGGAAGCCCTGCGGCGTCTGCGCGGCATGAAGCCCGTTCCTGGAAACCGTCTCGCCGATCATGCCCGCGGCCGACTCGCGTTTCAGCGTATCGGCGACGGGCAGGGCAGGCAGCGCTGCCTGACGCTCGCCGATGGCGGCGATCGTGCGGTCTATCAATTCCGCGTCGACGAACGGGCGGACGGCGTCATGGACCAGAACCCGGCGCGGCGCATGGCCTCTCAGCGCAAGCAATCCGAGCCGGACGGAGTCCTGTCTAGACGCGCCACCGGTCACCGTGACCACCCGGTCGGCGTTGGCGCCAGCGGCGCTGCGAAAAAGCCCGCTGTCGTCGGCATGAATGGCGACGACGACAGGACCGATTCCCGGATGCGCCAGAAACACGTCCAATGTGCGCGCGATGACGGCACGGCCGCCGATCCTTTGGTATTGCTTCGGCCCGTCGGCCTGACCGGCGCGCGCGCCGCGGCCGGCGGCGACGATAACGACGGCAACCTTGTCGTCCGCAGCCAAAGCCTGCTTTTCGCTTGCGTCTGTCATGCCGAGACGCTTAGCGCATCATCCCAAAAAGTGGAATCGCTTTTCGGAAGAGATCATGCGCAGATGCAAAGTGCCAATAGCGTCCCCAACACGCACCGCACTTTGGCTAGTGCCAGCATTTTCCCAAATGCGCCTTAATGCGACGTCATTGCGCGTTGCACATTGCCGCCATTCTGGCTAGTGATTGTGCAGCTATTAAAAATGCTTGGTTTTTGTGCATGCTTGACCTGACCAAATTGGCATCTCCGCTGGATGTGGGTCGTGTGAGAATCCGCAATCGCGCTTTTCTCGCGCCCATGTCGGGCATAACAGATGAGCCGTTCCGGCAGCGTGCCCATGCGCATGGCGCCGGGTTGGTGGTGTCGGAGATGGTGGCGAGCGGCGAACTTGCCAGGGGCAGAGCCGGTTGCGGCCTGCGCATCCGCCATTCCGGGCTGCCGGTGCACATGGTCCAGCTTGCCGGCCGTGAGGCGGTGCATATGGCAGAGGGCGCCCGTATAGCCGCGGGCGAGGGCGCCGACATCATCGACATCAACATGGGCTGCCCGGCCAAGAAGGTGACGGGCGGCTATGCCGGTTCGGCGCTGATGCGCGATCTCGATCACGCTTTGTCGCTGATCGAGGCGGTGGTCGGCGCCGTCGAGGTGCCGGTCACGGTCAAGATGCGGCTCGGCTGGGACGAAAGCGCGCTCAATGCGCCTGTTCTGGCGCGCCGCGCCGAGCAGGCGGGGGTTCAGATGGTGACGGTGCATGGCCGCACGCGCTGCCAGTTTTACCAGGGCAAGGCCGACTGGCGCGCCATCGCACGCATAAAGCAGGCTGTTTCGATCCCGGTCGTTGCCAATGGCGATGTCGGCTCGCCGGCGGAAGCAGCAATGATCCTCGACCAGTCGGGCGCCGACGCGGTGATGATCGGCCGCGCGCATTACGGCGTGCCATGGACGGCAGGCAGCATCGCGGCAGGCGCGGCAAAAGAGGCGACGCCCGGTGTGCCGGAAAGCCCGCAAGCGCTGGCCGACTACGTCGTTGCCCACTACCAGGACATGCTGTCGCTCTACGGCATCGAAAGCGGCGTGCGCCAGGCGCGCAAGCATCTTGGCTGGTATCTCGACCGCCACGCCGCTGGCGTCGTCGATGAGCAGCGAAAGGCCATCCTTACCTGCTTCGAGCCCGTCCGCGTCATTGCCGCGTTGCGCGAGGTGTTTTCAAGCGCTGCCGAGGCGATGAACCTGCGGAGCGCAGCATGAATGCCACCGTTGCACAGAACATGGACATGGCGGACGCCGCACACATCGTGCTCAACACCATCCGCCGCCCGGTGATCATGCTCGATGCGGAAGGATTCATCACCTTCGCCAACGCCGATGCCGAGGATTTCTTCCGCTCGAGCGCGACCATGCTCGCCCGCAACACATTATCCAAGCTCATTCCCTTCGGCAGCCCGTTGCTGACGCTTGTCGACCAGGTCCGCGAGCGCCGGGCACCCGTCAACGAATACCGGGTCGACGTGTCGTCGCCGCGCCTCGGCATCGAGAAGGTCGTGGATCTCTATGTCGCGCCGGTGTCGGAATTCCCGGGCTCCGTCGTGGTGATGTTCCAGGAACGGTCGATGGCCGACAAGATCGACCGGCAGATGACGCACCGCGGTGCGGCACGCTCGGTGACCGGCCTTGCCGCGATGCTTGCCCACGAGATCAAGAACCCGCTATCCGGCATCCGGGGCGCCGCCCAACTGCTCGAATTGTCGGCTTCCGACGAGGATCGCGCGCTGACCCGGCTGATCACCGACGAGACCGACCGCATCGTCTCGCTCGTCGATCGCATGGAGGTGTTTTCCGACGAGCGGCCCGTCGATCGCTATCCGGTCAACATCCATATCGTGCTCGACCATGTGAAGGCGATTGCCAAGAACGGTTTTGCCAAGCGGATCAAGATATTGGAGGATTATGATCCATCATTGCCTCCGGTTTTCGCCAACCGCGACCAGCTCATCCAGGTGTTCCTCAACCTGGTCAAGAATGCGGCCGAGGCGATTGGCGGCGATCCGCAAGGCGAGATCACCCTGTCGACCGCGTTCCGGCCGGGCATCCGTGTTTCCGTTCCGGGATCGCAGGGCCGCGTGTCGCTGCCGCTGGAATTTTGCGTGCGCGACAACGGTTCTGGCGTCTCCGAAGATATTCTGCCGATCCTGTTCGACCCCTTCATCACCACCAAGCCGAACGGGTCGGGGCTTGGTCTGGCGCTGGTCGCGAAAATCGTTGGCGAGCATGGCGGCATCATCGAATGCGATTCTACGCCGCGCGCAACCACCTTCCGCATCCTGATGCCAGCCTGGAAAGAAACGCCGTTCGGCACAGACGACGATGGCGAAGGAGACCGCAAATGACGGTTCGCGGCAATATTCTCGTCGCCGACGACGATGCGGCCATCCGCACCGTCCTCAATCAGGCGCTTTCGCGCGTCGGCCATGAGGTGCGCGTGACGTCCAACGCCTCGACGCTGTGGCGCTGGGTGGCGGCGGGCGAGGGCGATCTCGTCATCACCGACGTGGTTATGCCCGACGAAAACGCCTTCGACATGCTGCCGCGCATCAAGAAGGCGCGACCGGAACTGCCCGTCATCGTCATGAGCGCCCAGAACACGTTCATGACCGCGATTCGCGCTTCCGAAACCGGCGCCTACGAATATCTGCCGAAACCGTTCGACCTGACCGAGCTTCTCAACATCGTCAACCGGGCGCTTTCCGAGCCCCGACGGCCGAAGATCGATGCGCGGGCGGACGAGCCGCCGGAAACGATGCCGCTGGTTGGCCGCTCGGCCGCCATGCAGGATATCTACCGCATGCTGGCGCGCATGATGCAGACCGACCTGACGGTGATGATTTCAGGCGAATCGGGCACCGGCAAGGAACTGGTCGCGCGCGCGCTGCACGAGTATGGCCGCCGCCGCGGCGGCCCCTTCGTCGCGATCAACATGGCTGCGATCCCGCGCGACCTGATCGAATCGGAACTGTTCGGGCACGAGAAGGGCGCCTTCACCGGCGCGCAGAACCGCTCCACCGGCCGTTTCGAGCAGGCCGAAGGCGGCACGCTCTTCCTTGACGAGATCGGCGACATGCCGATGGAGGCGCAGACCCGCCTGCTGCGTGTCCTGCAGCAGGGCGAATACACCACCGTCGGCGGCCGCACGCCGATCAAGACCGACGTGCGCATCGTCGCCGCCACCAACAAGGATCTGCGCACGCTGATCAATCAAGGGCTTTTCCGCGAGGATCTGTTCTATCGCCTGAATGTTGTGCCGCTAAGGCTGCCGGCGCTGCGCGAGCGGTCCGAGGACGTTCCGGATCTCGTCCGGCACTTCTTCAAGCTTGGCGCCAGCGAAGGCCTGCAGACCAAGCGCATTTCCACGGGCGGCATCGAGCTGATGAAGCGCTATCCGTGGCCGGGCAACGTGCGCGAGCTCGAAAATCTTGTCCGCAGACTTGCCGCGCTCTATTCGCAGGACGAGATTTCTGCCGAAGTCATCGAGGCGGAACTGAAGACCGGCGAGAGGCCGGTCGTTCCCGGCGGCGGCAACCTCATTCCCGACGACCTGTCCATCGGCCAGGCGGTGGAACATTTCCTGCAGCGCTATTTTGCTTCGTTCGCCGGCGACTTGCCGCCCGCCGGCCTCTATCAGCGTATCCTTTCCGAGGTCGAATATCCGCTGGTGCTTGCTTCGATGACGGCAACCCGCGGCAACCAGATCAAGGCTGCGGAGCTCCTCGGGCTCAATCGCAACACGCTGCGCAAGAAGATTCGCGAACTCGGCGTCAACGTCTACAAATCGACCAGGCAAGCTTAGAGCGCCGTTTTCTTTCAACAAATCGATCCCGAATTTCGGGCCGGTGTGACAGAGCGAAGCCTTTTCCGGGGGATCGAGCGCCGAAACAGTTCCGTCCAGGCCACACTTGTTGCATAATCGCCACAATGCGTTGCATACATCCGACGCAATCACTGGCTCTAGACGGCGACATGGCTCCACGGGCATCGAGACTGAGCGAAACGCTTTTCAGCGAACCCCGCACAAGTGACGGGCGCCGGCTGCTTGCGCTGCCGGGCGTGGTGGCAATTGCCGGTGCGCTGGTTACGGCGGCGATCTCCTTTGCCATCCTCGTCGGTGCCACGCCGATCACGCCGGACGAGAGCACAACCCTGGCGCTAATCGCCGTCAATGCGGCGTTCATCCTGTTCCTGATCGCGCTGGTTGGCCGCGAAGTACATCGTATCGTGATGGCGCGCCGGCGCGGCAAGGCGGCGTCGCGGCTGCATGTGCGGATCGTCGCGATGTTCGCGCTGGTCGCCGCGATTCCCGCCATCATGGTGGCGATCATCGCCTCGATCACGCTCGATATCGGTCTTGATCGCTGGTTCGAAATCCGCACCAAGACGATCGTCAATTCGTCGCTGTCGATAGCCGATGCCTATGTGCAGGAGAACGCGCGCAACCTCCAGGGAACGACCCTGTCGATGGCTTACGATCTCGACGCCTCCCGCACGCTCTACGGCCTCGATCGAACCGGCTTCCTCGATCTGATGAACAAGGAAGCCGTTGGACGCTCGCTGGCCCATGCCGCACTGATCAGGTCCGACGGTTCGTTCGTCATGAGCGCCAAGACCGACGCCGATTTTGCCATGCCGGAGCCGCCGGAAGGCGCCATGAGCGGTGCCGCTGACGGCAGGCCGGTGCTGATCGAGCCGAAGACGCGCAACATCATGGGCGCCATCGTCAAACTGCGCGAGATCGAAGGGCTCTATCTCTACACCATCCGGCTCGTCGATCCCGAGGTGATCAAGGCGCGGCAGATTGTCAGGTCCAACACCGACGAATATCGCGGCCTCGAAGACAGTCGCCGCACCTCGCAGGTGGCCTTTGCACTTCCCTATTTGTCGCTGACGCTGATCATCATCCTGTCCGCCATCTGGACCGGCATCGCCGTGGCCGACCGCCTGGTGCGGCCGATCCGCCAGCTCATCGGCGCGGCCGACGAGGTCGCGACCGGCAATCTCGACGTTGCCGTGCCGGTTCGGCCCTCCGACGGCGACGTCGCCTCGCTCGGCGACACCTTCAACAAGATGCTGCTGGAACTGAAATCGCAGCGTAACGAGATTCTGTCCGCCAAGGATTTGATCGACGAGCGGCGGCGTTTTTCGGAAGCCGTGCTTGCCGGTGTCACCGCCGGCGTTATCGGCGTCGATCCGTATGGCATCGTCACCATCGTCAACCGGTCGGCCGAAACGATGCTGGCCATATCCGCCACCGCCGCACTCGGGCAAAATCTCTCCGCCGTGCTGCCGCATGTCGGCCGCGTCTTCGAGATCGGCCGCAAGTCGGGCAAGCCTGTCCATCGCGAACAGGTGACCTTCTATCGCGCCGGTGCGGAGCGCACCTTCAACGTGCAGATCACGGTCGAGGCCGGCGACGACGGTTCGGAGGAGAAATCCTATGTCGTGACGGTGGACGACATCACCGATCTGGTCCAGGCGCAGCGTTCCTCGGCCTGGGCGGATGTGGCGCGGCGCATCGCCCACGAGATCAAGAACCCGCTGACGCCGATCCAGCTTTCGGCCGAGCGCATCAAGCGCCGCTACGGCAAGGTCATCACCGAAGACCGCGAGGTTTTCGATCAGTGCACCGATACGATCATCAGGCAAGTGGAGGACATCGGCCGCATGGTCGACGAGTTCTCCGCTTTCGCACGCATGCCCAAGCCCGAAATGAAGGCCCTCGATTTGCGCGAATCGTTGCGCGAAGCCTCGTTCCTCGTCGAGGTGAGCCGCTCCGATATCACCTTCGAGCGCGTATTCGGCAACGAACCGCTCAAAGGCACGTTCGACAGCCGCCTGATGGCGCAGGCCTTTGGCAACGTCATCAAGAATGCAGCCGAGGCGATTGACGGACTTGATCAAAAGGACCGCTCGCACGGCATAATCCGGATTCAAGCCGGGCGCCAGAATGGTACGATTCGCATCGATGTCATCGACAACGGCAAGGGCTTGCCGCGCGAGAACCGCCAGCGATTGCTCGAGCCTTACATGACGACACGCGAGAAGGGCACCGGGCTCGGCCTCGCTATCGTCAAGAAGATAGTGGAGGACCATGGCGGCCGGCTCGAATTGCATGACGCGCCGGCGGATTTCCACGACGGGCGAGGCGCGATGATCAGCATCATCCTGCCGCTCGCCGCCACCGTGCCGTCGCGCGGCGAAGGCAGGACAGAACCCGAAAGAGAAACTGAAAAGGTCGATAATGGCGTCTGACATTCTCATCGTCGATGACGAGGAAGACATCCGCGAACTTGTCGCCGGTATCCTGAGCGACGAAGGTCACGAAACCCGCACGGCATTCGATGCCGACAGCGCCCTGGCGGCGATCGCCGACCGGGCGCCGAGGCTGATTTTCCTCGACATCTGGCTGCAAGGCTCGCGTCTGGACGGACTGGCGTTGCTGGACGAGATCAAGACGATGCATCCGAGCCTGCCGGTGGTGATGATCTCGGGCCACGGCAACATCGAGACGGCGGTCTCGGCCATCCGCCGCGGCGCCTATGACTTCATCGAAAAACCGTTCAAGGCCGACAGGCTGATCCTCATCGCCGAACGTGCCATTGAAACCTCGAAGCTGAGGCGCGAGGTTTCGGATCTCAAGCTGCGCAGCGGCGAAACCTTCGACCTGATCGGCATGTCGTCGGCGATGAGCCAGTTGCGCCAGACCATCGAGCGCGTCGCGCCGACCAACAGCCGCGTCATGATCATCGGCCCCTCCGGCTCGGGTAAGGAACTCGCGGCACGCGCCATCCACACGCTGTCGGCGCGCAAGGGCGCCCCGTTTGTCACGCTGAGCGCCGCCAACATCACGCCCGAACGCATGGAGGTCGAGCTGTTCGGCACCGAATCAAACGGTGTCGAACGCAAGGTCGGCGCGCTTGAGGAAGCCCATCGCGGCATTCTCTACATCGACGAAGTGGCCGACATGCCGCGCGAAACGCAAAACAAGATCTTGCGTGTGCTGGTCGAGCAGCAGTTCGAGCGGGTAGGGGGCACCAAACGGGTCAAGGTCGATGTCCGCATCATTTCGTCGACGTCGCAGAACCTGGAGGCGATGATCGCCGACGGTCGTTTCCGCGAGGATCTCTATCACCGCCTGGCGGTGGTTCCGGTCATGGTGCCGGGATTGGCCGAGCGGCGTGAGGACATCCCCTATCTTGTCGACAATTTCATGAAGCAGATCGCCCGTCAGGCCGGCATCCGGCCGCGGCGCATCGGCGACGACGCGCTGGCGGTGCTGCAGGCGCACAACTGGCCAGGCAACGTTCGCCAGTTGCGCAACAACGTCGAGCGGCTGATGATCCTGGCGCGCGGCGACGATATCGACGCACCGATCACCGCCGATCTCTTGCCTGCCGAGATCGGCGATGTCATGCCGCGCACCCCGAACCAATCCGATCAGCACATCATGGCGCTGCCGTTGCGTGAAGCGCGCGAACAGTTCGAGAAGGACTATCTGATCGCCCAGATCAACCGTTTTGGCGGCAACATCTCGAAAACGGCCGAGTTCATCGGCATGGAGCGCTCGGCGCTTCACCGAAAGCTGAAATCGCTGGGCGTCTGATAGCCAATCCGGTCGTGGCCTACGCAATTATCGATTACGGCGGCGGCGGAATCGCATAAGAAGCGCTGCCGCGCGTCTTTTGGGACGCGCAACGACGCTGTAGCATTTTGTTTTTTGCGCATGCTCCTTCCCGAAAATAGAGTCCGATTTTCGGGGTCATGCGCTGACTTCTTCAGGGGTGACCCATGCCGCGCATTGCCTATGTGAACGGGCGCTATATCGCTCACGCCGACGCTTTCGTGCATATCGAGGACCGTGGCTATCAGTTCGCCGACGGTGTCTACGAGGTCTGCGAGGTGGCGCGCGGCTTCATCGTCGATATGCCTCGCCATCTCGGACGGCTGAACCGCTCGCTGGCCGAATTGTCGATCGACTGGCCGGTCACGCCGGGCGTGTTGCCGATCATCCTGCGCGAGGTGGTCCGCCGCAACCATGTCGCCGATGGCCTGGTCTATCTTCAGGTGACGCGCGGCGTCGCCGGCCGTGATTTTGCTTTCCCGGCCGGCACGAAGCCGTCGCTGGTGGTTACCGCCAGGAAAGCCGACCCCGCTGCTGCCGCCAGGAGGGCCGAAAGCGGAATCAAGGTCATCACCGTGCCGGAGAACCGTTGGGACCGGGTCGACATCAAGTCGGTCGGCCTGCTGCCAAATGTGCTCGCCAAGCAGAAGGCCAAGGAAGCCGGCGCCCAGGAAGCCTGGTTCGTCGATGCCGACGGCACCGTCAAGGAAGGTGGGTCGTCGAACGCCTGGATCATCACCAGGGACGGCGTGCTGGTGACGCGTCCGGCCGAGCACGGCATCCTGCGCGGCATCACCCGCACCACGCTGTTCGACGTGGCCGCCAAGCTCGGCCTGAAGATCGAGGAGCGGGGCTTTTCGGTCGCCGAAGCCAAGGCCGCGCGCGAGGTTTTCATCAGCTCCGCGACCACAATCGCCATGCCGATCGTGGCGATCGACGGTGCTCCGGTCGCCAACGGCCATCCGGGCTCGATAACACTTTCCTTGCGGCACGCCTTTTTTGACGTTGCGGAAAAAAGTCCAGCCTGATAACCGCACAGGTGGAATGAACATCAATATATCTCGTTCTGCTTGTCGTTATTGACGGCAAGACGGTGTTTGCGCGCTTGACATGTGCCAGTTAATTTGGCGCAGTGGCCTGCAAACCGAAGGGGATCGGCGAAAGACAAGAACAATGGCGGAACGATCGCAAAATCTTCAGGACCTGTTCCTGAATTCAGTTCGCAAAAGCAAAAACCCACTCACCATCTTCCTCATCAACGGCGTGAAGCTGACCGGCGTGGTCACTTCCTTCGACAATTTCTGTGTTCTGCTGCGTCGAGACGGCCACTCCCAGCTCGTCTACAAGCACGCCATTTCCACGATCATGCCGAGCCAGCCGGTTCAGATGTTCGATGGCGAGGAAAGCCAGGGCGCCTGATTGGCACGTAAGAAAGACGCGGATCGCAGCGTTCGCGAAAAACCAGCATATCAGCCGGGGGCGGAGGCCGAAGGCCCGACCCGGGCCGTGGTCATCGTGCCGGTGCTTACCCGCCAGCCGCGCGGCGACGAGGACACCAATCGCCCGCGTCTGACGCGTTCTGCCGAGGCCCGCCACGACGAGGCGGTTGGTCTTGCCCAAGCCATAAACCTCGACCCGATCCATACCGCGGTTGTGACCGTCAACGATCCCCGGCCTGCAACCCTGCTCGGCAGCGGCAAGGTCGCGGAGTTCGCCGAGATCGTCAAAGAGGGCCGTGCCGAACTGGTCATTGTCGATCATCCGCTGACGCCGGTGCAGCAGCGCAACCTGGAAAAGGAATTGAACGCCAAGGTGCTGGATCGCACCGGCTTGATCCTGGAAATTTTCGGCGAGCGCGCGCGGACCAAGGAAGGCACGCTGCAGGTCGATCTGGCGCACCTCAACTATCAGAAGGGCCGGCTGGTGCGAAGCTGGACTCACCTCGAGCGCCAACGCGGCGGTGCCGGTTTCCTCGGCGGCCCTGGCGAAACGCAGATCGAGTCGGACCGCCGTGTCCTGCAGGACAAGATCAACAAGCTCAAGCACGAGCTGGAAACAGTGCGACGCACCCGTGACCTGCACCGCGCCAAGCGCAAGAAGGTGCCGTTCCCGGTCGTGGCCATTGTCGGCTATACCAACGCCGGCAAGTCGACGCTGTTCAACAGGCTGACCGGAGCTGGGGTGCTGGCCGAGGACATGCTGTTCGCCACGCTCGACCCGACACTGCGTCGGGTGCGGCTGCCGCACGGCACGCCGGTCATCCTTTCGGACACCGTCGGTTTCATTTCGGACCTGCCGACGCATCTGATCGCGGCCTTCCGGGCAACGCTCGAAGAGGTGGTCGAGGCCGATCTCGTCATCCATTTGCGCGATATTTCGGATCCCGACACGGCCGCCCAGGCCGAGGATGTCGAGCGCATCCTCGCCGATCTCGGCGTCGATGCCGGCGACGGCAGGCGCGTCATCGAAGTGTGGAACAAGATCGACCGGCTCGATGAGGGCAACCGGGAGCGGTTGCTCGCCGACGGGATCGACGGCAGCAAGGCACCGCCGATTGCCATATCGGCCGCCACCGGCGAGGGCATCGATGTGCTGAAGGCGATCATCGAGACACGAGTTTCAGGCGAACTGGAAACGCAGACCGTCACGCTCAAGCCTGACCAGCTTGGGTTCGTCGACTGGCTCTACCGCAATGGCGACGTGGTCTCGCGCACCGACAATGAAGATGGCGGTATAACCGTGTCGCTCAAAGCGACGCGAAGCGCACACGAAGAGATAGAAACCAGATTGCACCGTAAAAACAACGGGTAATTTCTGTTACTTCGCGCTTTTAGCTTGCTGCCAAAGCGCCTCCATCTCGTCGAGCGTCGCCTTTTCCAGGGTGTTTCCGGACCTTTCCAGCGCGTGCTCGACATAGTGGAACCGCGAGCGGAATTTCTCGTTGGTGCCACTGAGCGCCGCTTCGGAATCAACCTTGAGATGACGCCCGAGATTGACGACGGCAAACAGCATGTCGCCGAACTCGTCCTTGATCGAAGCCGTATCGCCCTTGGCAAGGGCCTGGCGCAACTCGCCGATCTCTTCATCGATCTTGTCGAGGATCGGCGTGGCCTCGCTCCAGTCGAAACCGACGCGGGCCGCCTTTTCCTGCAGCTTGAGCGCCCGCGTCAAAGCGGGCAGGGCGACCGGTACGCTGTCCAGAAAACCCTTGCCATGATCCTCCGGATCGTGCCCGCGGGCGAGGCGGGCGTTTCGCTTTTCGGCTTTTTCCTCGGCCTTGATCTTCTCCCACATGCCCTTGGCCATGCCGGCGCTGCGCGCCTCATCGTCGCCGAAGACATGCGGATGGCGGCGGATCATTTTTGTGGTGATGGCCTGGACCACGTCGCCAAAGGCGAATTCACCGGCCTCCTCGGCCATCTGCGCATGGTAGACGACCTGCAGCAGCAGGTCGCCGAGCTCGTCGCGCAGATCGTCCAGGTCGCCACGCGCGATGGCGTCCGCCACCTCGTAGGCTTCCTCGATCGTGTAGGGCGCGATGCTCGAGAAATCCTGCTCGACGTCCCACGGGCAGCCGGTTTCCGGCGCCCGCAGCGCCGCCATGATCTCGATCAGCCGGGAAATATCTTTCGAAGGTTTCATCGGTCGCATGCTAGCCTGCGTCCGACGGTGCAGCCAACGCCGTCGCAAGGCGAGGGGCGATTGTCCACAGCGCTGCTGCTCAAAACCTCAGTCGAGCACAGAGACGATCGCCTTGGCGAGCGCGTCCATGCCGTCCTCCGGCAGGCCGGCGACGTTGATGCGGCTGTCGCCGACCATATAGACGCCGTGCTCGGCGCGCAGCCGCTCGACCTGCGCTTCGGACAGGCCAAGCCGGGAAAACATGCCGCGATGGCTGGCGACGAAATCGAAGCGATCGGAATTGGACTGCCGCCGCAGCGCTTCGGCGAACTGCACCCGAAGCCGCAGCATGCGCAGGCGCATCTCCTCGAGCTCCGCTTCCCAGTCGGCGCGCAGCGTGGCGTCTTCAAGCACGATGCGCACCGCGGCCGCGCCATGGTCCGGCGGCATCGAGTACATGGCGCGCGCCGCCGACAGCATCTGGCTCATTGCGACATCCGCCTGCGCGCTGTCTTTTGCCAGGATCATCGCCGCGCCGACGCGGTCGCGATACACGGCAAAGTTCTTCGAGCAGCTCGAGGCAACGACCATTTCCGAGACTTTCGCCGCCAGCAGGCGCAAGCCGGCGGCGTCAGCGTCCAGGCCCTCGCCAAACCCCTGATAGGCAATGTCGACAAAGGGCAGCAGGCCGCGCTCGACGACGAGGTCTGCTATTTCGGTCCACTGCGCGGTGTCCAGATTGGCGCCTGTCGGATTGTGGCAACAACCATGCAGCAGCACCACGTCGCCGCTCCTGGCGGTCGCCAGCGCGCTCATCATGTCGGCGAAGCGAACAGCACCTGAGGCGGCGTCGAAATAGGGATATTCGCGTATCTGCAGGCCGGCGGCGCGCATCACCGGCATGTGGTTCGGCCAGGTCGGGTCCGACAGCCAGATCGTCGCGTCGGATCGCGTCCTCTTGAGCAGCTCGGCCACCAGCCGCAGCGCGCCCGAGCCGCCGGGCGCCTGCGCCGCACGGATGCGCGTCAGCTCGGCCGCAGGGCCAAAAACCAGCCTCGCCATCGCCGTGTTGAAGCCGGCGTCGCCGGCAAGGCCAAGATAGGTCTTGGTATCCTGGCTCTGCAGCAATCGCTTTTCGGCTTCGCACACGGCGCGCATCACCGGCGTCTTACCATCGCGATCCTTGTAGACGCCAACGCCGAGGTCGACCTTGCCGGGGCGGGGATCGGCACGATAGAGGCCGATCAAGGCGAGGATCTTGTCGGCTGGGGCAGGCTGGAGGTCTTCGAACATCGGCGCGGTTTCCGTTGGCGGCGGAGTGATACGCAAATCGGCTGTGCTGCGCCAGCGGTTTTCAGTTGCGCCAGGCGGAAAACCGCCAACCGGGCGACAGGACACAGCAATCCAAAGCGTGGCCTGGAGGCGAGGCTGGCACCGTCGAAAGACCTTGATCGCACGGCGAGTCGCGCCGTTCTATCATGCCGGTTTGAGAGCAGCAGACGGCAAGGCGGCTCCAGATTGCCGCTTCGTGCCGCCCCAACCGATCCGCGGCAACCATTCGAGGTAGTAGGCGAAGCCGAACTGCAGCGCGATGCCTGTCGAGATCAGGATCGCGTCGTAGAGGAGGCCGCCTGGGCTGACGACCTTCATGACCTGCGCGATCATGGCGAGGATCGTTCCGGCGATGAAGACCGGCAGCGAATGCTTGCCGAGAACCGCGAGCGGGTGTCCGGGCCTCGTCTTCGCCAGGTTGGAAAGCGCCGGGATTGCCACGATCAGATAGGCGATCGCCAGAATGTGCATGAGGCGCGACAGCGACAGGAACGTCTTGTCGAAGCCAGTCAGCACGGTAGGCAGGCCGGAGGCCGTCTCGATGCCCCACAGCGGCAACCGCACCCAGATCAGCGCGCCGACCAGATACAAGACGGCCGCGCTCGCCATCATCCAGTTGAAGCGGATTTCGCCGCCGCGCTTGATATGCAGCATGCCGGCGATGCCGATGACGAAGAGAAACTGCCAGGAGAGCGGGTTCAGGAACCAGAAGCCGTCGCCGGGAAAATTTGAAGGCGCGATCTGGAAAATGCCGGCGATGAGCCAGAGGAGAGCGGACGCAGCGAGCATCAGGCGCAGGCTGAAAGTGCCGATCCACAGGAAAACCGGCATCATCAGAAGTACGACGGCATACATGGAAAGAATGTTGTTATAGCCGATCTGATGCCCGAGCGCCGCGATGCCGAGCAGCGCTTCCGGCGTGTCCTCGATGATCATCTGGATGTTGATCAGCTTCAAAAGATCGGGCCGCGAGAAATGCAATGCAGCCGCCGAGAAGATCGCCAGCGTCGCGACAGTGGTCATGACGTGGGTGACATAGAGGACACCGGCACGCCGCCAGGCCTTCAGGGTGATGAGCAACCGATTCCCCGGCTGGAACTTCAGTCCGTAGGCGAGCCCAACGGCAATCCCCGAAATCAGCACGAAGGCTTCGGCCGAATCGGAAAAGCCGAAATTCTTGTGCGTGACATACTCGAAGATCGTCCCCGGCACGTGGTTGACGAAGATCGTCAGCAGCGCTAGCGCGCGGAAGACATCGATGCGGGTATCCCGCTGGGCTGGCACATTGCCTGTCATGTCGGGGCTTGTCATGTCGGGTCGATAATTCGTTGAACAAAAGCGGGCCCAAAGCGCCGTCGGCGAAGGGAAGATTCGGCGGTGAATGTTTCCTGCCTATAACTCGCAAGTGCCCCGAAAAAGATGACACTTTCGCGATATTTCGCGTCACAAATTAATTCAGGGATAAACATCGAAATCCCCGGTGGCGCTAAAACCGCGCGGCGAATTGAGGCGGCTGCGGGGAGGGCCGCTCGTTCCCGGACAAGGAATCGTACGCGCGCTGGTGGCGTAGTACCGGCTGTGCCTGACATCCCGGATCGCAAAAAACTCAAAAAACGCAAAGAGCGGGATTAAAAGCCTGCCATGCTCCGTAAACAGGACGTGAGAGGGTCGATGCCACGCTTCGATATCGTAGGACAGCTTGGTTCTTTGCGCCGCTACGCGCGTTCTCTGACGCGCGACAGCGCGGAAGCAGAGGATCTTGTGCATGACGCGCTGGTGCGTGCCTATGAGCGGCGCGGCACCTTTCGATCCGGCGGAAACCTGCGCGCATGGCTGCTGTCGATCGTCCACAACGCTTTCATTGACGGCTTGCGGTCCCGCAAATCCGAAGCGGCGCGCGTCGAGCAGGCCGGATATCTTGCCGACGCCAGTATGCAGGCACCCCAGGAGCATTCCGTCCGCCTGGCACAGGTACGCGAAGCTTTTTTCAAATTGCCGGATGAGCAGCGTTCGGCGCTGCATCTCGTCGCCATCGAGGGACTTACCTACAGCCAGGCGGCAGAGGCCAGCGGCGTACCGCTGGGTACGCTGATGTCGCGCATCGGCAGGGCGCGCGCAGCGCTTCGCGAGATGGAGGACAAATTGCCGGCACATGCGAAAAGCCACCTCAAGATCGTGGGAGGCCCGTGATGTCCATGATGAGCGAACTGCGCGACCCGGTGACCGATGCCGACCTCGACGCCTATGTCGACGACCAGCTGGACGTTGCCCGCCGCATTGAGGTCGAGGCGTTTCTGTCCGCCCGTCCGGAGGCTGCCGCCCGCGTGATGTCCGACCTCAGGACGCGCGACGAACTGCGCGTGGCGCTTGCCGGATGCAAGGGCATGGCGCGGCCGGCGACGGCTGATGCGGCACGGCGGCTGGAACGGGGACTGGCTCGAGGGCGCGCCTTGCGCACGTTGCAGCGGGCTGCAGCGGTCGCAGTCCTGGTGGCTGCGGGCTGGTTGGCCAACGGGATCGTCGGGCCGATATCGGTGACGAAAGTCGTCGCCTCGACCCAGCCGCCCGTCTATCTGGAAGAGGCGATCCGGGCACATAGGACGACGATCCTGCGCGAGGCGATGTCATCCCAGCCCGAAGCGCCGGACTACGATGCGGACGAAATCCGCGCCGCCACGGCGATCGTCATGCCGTCGCTGCCGAAGGACTGGAAAGTCCGTGACGTCCAGATCTATCCATCACAGTTCGGCCCGAGCGTCGAGATGGCTGTCGAAACAACAGACCTGGGGCTGGTCTCGCTGTTCGCGATCAGGCCCGGAACGTTCGACGTGGTCCAGCCGACCGTCGCCCCGTCGGGCGAAATTTCCTCGGCCTATTTCCAGATCGGCGAAGTTGCTTACGCAGTCGTCGCCCGAAGCGGTGTCCGCGATCTCGATCGCACCGCAGAAACGCTCGCCAACACGCTTTACTGACCTTCACAAAGGAGAAGCCGCATGAACACCCCCAATCTAGGATACCGCACCGGTGTCGGAGCCCAGGCCGGCGCCGTCTATGACGAAGGCCTGCGCCAGCACATGCTGCGCGTCTACAACTACATGGGAGTTGGCCTCGTCGTTACCGGCGTGATCGCCTTCGTCGTGGCTTCGACGCCAGCCCTCTACGTGCCGATCTTTTCCACTCCGTTGAAGTGGGTGGTGATGCTGGCACCGCTCGCCTTCGTGCTGCTGTTCTCGTTCCGGATGCAGACGATGTCCGCGGCCGGCGCTCAGGCGATGTTCTGGGCATTCTGTGCGGTCATGGGCCTGTCGCTGGCATCCGTGTTCCTGGTGTTCACCGGGACCAGCATCGCGCGCACCTTCTTCATCGCCGCCACCATGTTCGGCGCGACCAGCCTTTACGGCTACACGACCAAACGCGACCTGACCCAGTTCTCGTCCTTCCTGATCATGGGTCTGATCGGCGTGGTGATCGCCAGCATCGTCAACATCTTCCTCGGCTCGACCGCGCTCCAGTTCGCCATCTCGGTGATCGGCATCGCCGTGTTCATCGGCCTCACCGCCTGGGATACCCAGACGATCAAGGAGCAATTTGCTGAAAACTTCGGTGCGGAATCGCAGCAGAAGCTCGCCGTCTTCGGTGCATTCTCGCTCTATCTGAATTTTATCAACATCTTCCAGCTGCTGTTGAACTTCACCGGCGAGCGCGAATAGCCGCGTCAAATCCATGCATGTCGCGGCAGCATTTTTGGAGCAGCGACATGCATAACAGAGACTTGAAGCGCGTCGCGAAAATCTTTCGGAACGCGGCGCGCCTGGATATCGGAGTTGCTTGCCATGGACAGGAACGACCAGCAGGCGATCGCCAATCTTTTCGAGAAACTTGCGAATGTCGAGCGGCAGACGCCGCCGCGCGACGCCGAAGCGGAACGCTTCATCAACGATCAGATTGCCCGGCAGCCCGGCGCCCCATACTACATGGCGCAGACGATCGTTGTGCAGGAACAGGCGCTGAACGCGGCACAGTCCCGCATAGAAGAACTGGAACAACAGGCACAGCAGCCTGCCGGCGGCGGATTGCTTGGCCGCCTCTTTGGCAGCAGCGGCGCCAGGCGCTCGGGTTCGGTGCCGCGGGTCGGGCGCACCGCTGCCGCTCCGCCGCAGGAGCCGCTCTCGGGCAATGATCGGCGCAGGGCAGACGGCGGTTTCCTCGCCGGAGCCGCGCAGACCGCGATGGGCGTTGCCGGCGGCGTGCTTCTCGGCAACGCCATCGCAGGCATGTTTGGCGGAAGCCAAGCGCAGGCAACCGAGCCGGCGGCGTCACAGCCAGACGAAGCCGCTGCCGACCAGGCAGGCGACGCCGGCTCCGATGGCGGCGGCGATTTCGGCGATATTGACTTCTGACGAGGAGCGGCAGGCGCGCAGGGCGGTCTGCCCAGGAAATCGGCCTTCGCGCGAGTCTACGGTGTCGTAGCAGATACTGCTCAGCAATTCCCGGCGTTGGTTTTGAGTGTCTGGCAGCGACAAGGCGAAGGGCAGGGTGCGGCCCTAAGCCGCCATGTCATCAACCTAAAGTAAACGATGCGGTGCAATCATAGCGGCAGGGCGATGACGACTTTGGGGTCGGATATACGATGGGTGATTTGCTCCAATTTCTCGGTGACGTGCTGAGTAACTTGATATCGGGCAATCCTTCAAAGTCGAAATTCATGCGATGGTTGGAACGCGCCGTCATTGCAATTGTAATGGGCCTGATCCCGCTGGTGCTTTATCGGATGTACTCGTGATGATGACCGCAGTCGGCGCCTTTCAGACGTTCATTAGATTGCGCCGAGAGCTTTAACGATCTCAGAAACAGTCGCTATTTTGGCTATCTTGCCGTTCATGTAATCCAGGGAGACGCGCGCGTGCTCTGCGTCGTAGGAGCCGACGCATTCCTCGGCCAGGACCACCCGGAAATCTTGTTGATAGGCGTCCACCGCAGCCGTGCGGATGCAGGCGTGCGTATTGACGCCGCATAGAACCAGTTCATCGATGCCCATTTCCGCCAGTAGCTCGTCAAGTCCGGTCTTGAAGAACGCGCTGTAACGCTTCTTGATGATCGTCGCATCCCTTGGCTGCCAATCGAGCCCCGCGTGAAGCTGGGCACCTCTCGTGCCCTGAATTGTAACGGCGATACGTTTGTCGCGCATCTCAAGGAATGCGTCGCTGAGATCCGGCCGGAACTCCTGCCGCACCCAGATAACCGGGAGCTGTAAACTTCTGAAAGCGCCGACCAACCGGTTGGTATTCTGAACCAGTCGATTGGCCCTATCTGCGTCCCACAGGTCGAGATATTCATTCAGCAGGTCGATGATGATGAGGCAGCGTTTGACCATCGTCGAGCTGTATGAATCGTTGAATGCAGTTTTGTGACAGGCAAGGGCGGTCACATTCCCTGCAAGTAGACATGTCATCAAACGACGACGAGGCCCTCCTGGCACTGACCGGAGCGCCCGACCGGCGTCAGGCGGATGAAACCTTGTCGGCCATCATGCTACGAGAGGAAGCTGGGCTTCAAATCTGCCGGACGATGGTGCCGATCACATTGACGAGAAGGCGCGCGGCGGTCAGGGCCGACAGGCCGTCAATGTCGGCCGGAGGATAGAGCTCGACGAGGTCGAATCCGGCGATCCTGGCTCGCTTGCCGAGGCCCGCGACCAGGTCGATCACCTGAGTGTAGGTGAGGCCGCCGGGCGTACGCGCCGCCACGCCCGGCATGATGCCGGGATCGAGGCCGTCGCAGTCGAGGGTGACGACGACCCGCGCTCCTTCCGGAATATGCTGGAGAGCGGCTTCGACGCCGTGGGCGTGAATTTCGCGGGCGGTCACCAAGCGGCTGCCATAGTGCCTCGCCGCTTCGATTTCGCTGAGGCGTGCGCTGCCGACGCCACGGATGCCGACCTGCACGATGCCGGCGACATGCGTCATCTCGCTCGCCCGGCGCATCGGGTTGGAATAGCCGTAGCGTTCGCCATGCAACTCGTCGCGCCAGTCGATGTGGGCGTCGATCTGCAGGATCCAGACCGGCCCGTGATCCGCAAAGCCGGCGAATAAGGGAATGGGCACGGAATCGTCGCCGCCGAGCAGGATCGGTACGGCCGGCAATGCCAGAATCTCGCGCGTCTTCGCCTCGATCCGGGCCCGGTTGCCGGGATTGTCATGCATGGTTGTCGGGATGTCGCCGGCGTCGATGCAGCAGACCGGCTTACCGTCGAACAGCGGGCCGCCGAGATCGAAATCCCAGTGCTCGACGAGTTCGGCATCGACTTGGCTCGCATCGCGGATGGCGTCGGCGGCCAAGGCATAACCGCTGCTGTCCTTGCCGGGATAGGTGCTGCCGTGACCGGCTCCGAAGATTACCGCACGGGGCGTGTGGCCATTGGCGAGGCGATCGGGAAAGCCGAGAAAGGGAGGCGAGGCGGTCATTTCATGATTGCCGTTTGCTGTAGGAGCGAAATCCTACGCTAAGCCCATCGACGCAAAAATCAGAGAGGCTTTCCGTCGGTTCACGCTGAGAATTCCACCCATCAGAAAGTCGCATAAGATAGATTATGGAACTGATGTGCGTTGTGATTGCGTTGCTTTTCGGCCCAACCGCAGTTCCTTGTTCCTTTGGAACCAGCGGAACTGCGGTTGATAGCGTTGCGTCTCCTGCGACGCACACAAGTTCCTACGCCGCCTGTGGCACGCAGGCCTCGCAGATCGCCGCGACGTGCCGGTGGTCGGTGCCGCAGCAGCCGCCCAGGATGCGCATCGTCGGAAACGAGGCTGTCAGCCTGCTGTAGCGCCGCCCGAGATCGTCCGGGTCGCCCGCGTCGAGCGTTTCCGATTCGTCCAGTTCGGCATGGCTTTTGGTTGAAGCGTTCGCCTTCACGCCATAGACGCGATCGAGCCAGCGCTCGCCCTTGTTCAGCGCCTGCATGAAATGCGTCGGATGGGCGCAGTTGATCATATAGTAGGCCGGCGCACCGTCTGTCGCGTCGTCGACCCTGTCGATCGCCTCGCCGAGCGTCGTGCCGGTCACCAGCTTGCCGTCCGTCTCCACCGTGAACGAGATCATGCACGGCATGGCATGCGCCTTGGCAGCCCGCGCCACGCCGATTGCCTCGTGGAAATTGGTGAGCGTATAGGCCGCAACCATGTCGGCCTCGGTCCGCGCGAAACTCTCGATCTGCGCCGCGTGATAGGCTTCCGCCTCGCTGGCGTCCATCTTGCCGGCTTTGTAGCCGTCGCCGCGCGGCCCGATCGCACCGCTGATGACGCACGGCGTTTCGGCGGTCTCGAACTCATTGCGCAGGTCGAGAAGAAGCTCGATCGAGGCCTCGTTGACGGCCCGCAACGCTTCCGGCCCGTAGCCGAGCAAGGTTCCCCAATCGGCGTTGGCTCGCCACGTCGGCGTGTCGAGGATGAAGCCGGTCCCATTTCTGCGCGCAATGGTCAGATAACGGACAAAATATTCCCTCAGCTTCTGCCGGCCTTCAGCCGTTGCCATCAGCGTGAATGAAGCAAAGTGCGGAAGGTCGAGGCCTTCGTGAAAGATGAGGGTCGTTTCCATGCCGCCATCGCTCAGGAATGTTCTGTTGGCGAGTTGCGGCAGATTCTGGCGGTACTTGGCCATGTTTGTCTCCAGTGGTAAGATGACACCGTGCCGACCTGATGGCGGCCGGTTCGCAATAGCCACGTTTTAGCAGTACGTGCCGCCGGTGCGGTAGAAGGCTTGTGGTCCGGTACTCCACCGAAGCGGAAACCGCAGCAATTACAGACGGATAGCCGCGCTGGGCCGGTCATATTGCTATCGGTGCCGATGGTGGCGGGTGTGAAAACCATACCGCCGGTACAGTAGATCTGAGGGCATTCGGCCATGCGCAAAGGTGCGGAAACGCGCGAACGCATTCTGGAGATCGCCGAGGCCTCGGTGCTCGCCAAGGGCTTCGGCGCGACGTCCATCGAGGAGGTGATCGCCGAAGCCGGCATCACCAAGAGCGGCTTCTTCTATCATTTCAAGGACAAGAACGAACTCGCCCGCGCCTTGATGCTGCGCTACGTCGAGGAGAACGACCGCATCTTCGATGATGTGTTTCACCGCGGCCGGCAATTGTCCGATGATCCGTTGCAGTCGTTCCTGATCACGCTCAAGCTGCTTGCCGAGCTGATGGGTGACTTGCCGAACGGCCACCCAGGCTGCCTGATCGCGACGTTCACCTATCAGGAGCGCCTCTTCGACCGCACCGTTCGCGACATCGCCGCCGCCGCCGTCCGCTCCTGGAACGGGCGGTTTCGCGACGCGCTGAACGAGATCGCGGCCGTTTATCCTGCCCGCAAGGGCATGGACCTCGACGACGTCGCCATCATGTTCTCCTGTGTGATCGATGGCGGCATCATCATGTCGCGCGGGCTCGGCGACCCGCGTGTCCTCGAACGCCAGATCCTCGCCTTCCGCAACGTCGTAAAGATGTTGTTCGCGCCGGCGGCGCCCGAAATCATGCAGCCGCCCACCGCAGTCGCCGCCGAATAGAGTGCGCCAGTCGGCTCGCTGCAGCCTCGAGACTGCGTATCAGGCGCGTTCGATTCAGACTGCCAGTGTCGCCACGACAGCTTGCGCTGCCTGGACCATCGCCTGTGGTTCGGCGGCGAACACCGCGTCGTGGGCGCCGGCCGCAGCCCAAACGCGATCGAAGCCGAGCAGCGTTTCGTCGGCGAACGCCGAGATCGCAATCAGATGGCCGATCGGCGCCACGCCGCCGATGGCAAAGCCGGTCTCGTCGCGGATCTGCCGCGGGTCGGCGCGCTTCAGCGGCTCGCCGGCCAGTGCGGCAGCCCTGGCCAGATCGAGCTGGTTGGAGCCGGAAACCAGGAAGAGAAACAGCTTTCCGCTGGTTTCTCCCTGGAACACCAGGGATTTGACGATCTGGGCGACTGTGCAGCCGCATTGCGCGGCGGCTTCCTCGGCGGTGCGTGTCGAGGCGCCCATGCGCCTGATTTCGATGTCGAGGCCGGCATCGGCCGCTGCCCTGGTCACACGATCAATGCTTCCAGCCATGAAGAACCGAACCTATCATGCAGATTCATAAGGGATTTCGATCGTCATGCCGTCATAGGCCGGGTCGACGTCGGCCGGCGTCTCGGCCATCACCGCAGCGTAGTCGAGCGGCACATGCATATGCGTCAGTACGGCCTTTTTCGGCGCCAGTTTTTCGATCCAGCCGAGTGCCTGGCCGAGCGACAGATGGCTCGGATGCGGCCTGTATTGCAGCGCATCGATGACCAGCACGTCGAGATCGCGCAGCCGTTCGGCGGTGGCGTCGGGGAAATCACTGACATCGGGGCAATAGGCGAGGCCGCCGATGCGAAACCCAAGCGATATGATGTCGCCATGGATCTGCGGCAGCGGCTCGAGAGTCAGGGCACCCCCCTCACCTTCGATCACCACCGGCCTGGCATGGTCGATGATATGGGGCTCGACAATGGGCGGATAGGAACTGCCTAACGGTGTTTCGAAACAATAGCCGAATGCTTCCCGTAACCGCAGCATGGTCGGCTGGTCGGCGTGGATATCGATCCGATGACGCTGCTCGAGCACGAAGCCGCGCAAATCGTCGATGCCGTGGATGTGGTCGGCATGCGGATGCGTATAGACGACCGCATCTATGCGCCTGACTGAAGCCAGCAGCATCTGCGCGCGGAAATCCGGCCCGGTGTCGATGACGACTGTGGTCCTGTCGCCGTTTGCCGCGATCCGCTCGATGAGCGCTGCGGTGCGCATGCGCCGGTTCCTCGGATTGGCCGGATCGCAATTGCCCCAGTCGCCGGTGATGCGCGGCGTGCCCGGCGATGAGCCGCAGCCGAGAATGGTGAGGCGCAGCCGGTCGCTCATGCGTCAAACGCTCAGCGCGGTCGGGCGCGGCATCTTGCTGAACAGCCGGAAGAAATTGTCCGTGGTGACAGCGGCGATGTCAGCCTCGCTGACGCCGATCATTTCGGCCAGCACCTTGGCCGTATGCGCGACATAGGCAGGCTCGTTGCGCTTGCCGCGAAACGGTACCGGCGCAAGGTACGGCGCGTCGGTTTCGACCAGCAGGCGGTCATGTGGCACATCGGCGGCGATGGCGCGCAGCTCGGCTGAATTCTTGAAAGTCACGATGCCGGAAAAGGAAACATAGCCGCCGAGCGCCACGCCGATTTCGGCCAGCCTGCGCCCTGACGAAAAACAGTGCAGGATGAACGGGAAGGCGCCCTTCCCTGTTTCCTCCTCGAGGATATCAGCCATGTCGCTGTCGGCATCACGCGCGTGGATGACCAGAGGCAGGCCCGTCTCGCGTGCTGCGGCGATGTGCGTGCGAAAGCCCTGCGCCTGCGCATCGCGCGGCGCATGATCGTAGAAATAGTCGAGCCCGGCCTCGCCGATCGCCACCACTTTGCGATGAGCGGACAGCCGGACAAGCGCCTCGACAGTCACGTCCAGCTCCTCGGCGGCGTTGTGAGGATGGGTGCCGACAGAGCAATAGACTTCGTCGAAAGATTCAGCGATCTCAAGCACTTGTTGGAACCGCTTCACACGCGTCGAGATCGTCACCATGCGACCGATTCCAGCGGCCAAGGCGCGGGCGACGATGGCCGCCCGCTCCTCTGCGAAATCCGGAAAGTCGAGATGGCAGTGACTGTCGACCAACATCAGATGTTCGCGTCCGGTTGCTCGACGTAACGCGGAAACACGCCCTCCGGCGCGGGCAGAGTAACCCCCGATACCAGCGCATGGTCCGCGTGGACATGCACGAAATCGCGGCTGTCCGCCGGTACGGCCAGCAGGTCGAGCAGCTTGGCGGCCGATCCCGGAATGAAGGGCTGGCACAGCAGCGCCACGCGTCGGACGACTTCCGCAGTCGTCCACAGCACCGTTTCCATGCGCGCCGGATCGGTCTTTCTGAGCGCCCAGGGTTCCTGCGAGGCGAAGTAGCGATCGGCCTCCGCCACGACGCCGAAGATCGCCGCCAGCGCTAGATGGATGCCCTGCTCCGCCATCATCTTGCGAGCAGTAGCAAGCGCCTCCACCGTCTGGTCGAGGATCGCCCTGTCGGCCTCCGCCAACTCGCTGCGTTTCGGCACTACGCCGCCGCAGTTCTTGGCGATCATCGACAGCGAGCGCTGCGCCAGATTGCCAAGGCCGTTGGCGAGGTCGGCATTGGTCCGGTTGACGATGGCGTCGTGGCTGTAGCTGCCGTCCTGGCCGAACGGCACTTCGCGCATGAAGAAATAGCGCACCTGGTCGAGACCGTAATGCTCGATCATCGCGAACGGATCGACGACGTTGCCGACCGATTTCGACATTTTCTCGCCGCGGTTGAACAGGAAGCCGTGACCGAAGACACGGTTCGGCAAGGGGAGTCCTGCCGACATCAGGAAGGCCGGCCAATAGACTGCGTGGAAGCGCACAATGTCCTTGCCGATGATGTGTGCATCGGCAGGCCAGAAGCGCCAATTGTCAGCATTTTCATCGGGATATCCGGCAGCGGTGATGTAGTTGGTCAGCGCGTCGACCCAGACATACATCACATGCTTCTCGTCGCCCGGCACCGGAACGCCCCAGTCGAACGTGGTCCGCGAAATCGAAAGATCCTTCAGGCCCGACTTGACGAAACTGACCACCTCGTTGCGCCGTTCGGCCGGGCCGACGAAGTCGGGCTGGTCTTCGTAGAGTGCCAGCAGCTTGTCCTGATAGGCCGACAGACGGAAGAAATAGCTCTCTTCCTCAACCCATTCGACCGATGTTCCCTGCGGCCCGTAGCGGAGATCGTCGGCGCGGACCTCAGTTTCTTCTTCACCGTAATAGGCTTCGTCGCGTACCGAATACCAGCCGGCATAACCGCCCTTGTAGATGTCGCCATTGGCGGCCATCGCCTTCCAGATCGCCTGAGAGGCTGCGTAGTGCCGCTTTTCGGTGGTGCGGATGAAATCGTCATTAGAGGCGTTGAGCGCAACGGCCATGCGCTGGAAGTCGGCCGAATTGCGGTCGGCCAGTTCACGCGGCGAAATACCTTCCTTCTTCGCCGTCTGCAGCATCTTGATGCCGTGCTCGTCGGTGCCGGTGAGGAAGAAGACTTGTTTGCCGTCGAGCCGCTGAAAGCGGGCGAGTGCGTCGGTGGCGATAAGCTCGTAGGCATGGCCGATATGCGGCTTGCCATTGGGATAGGAAATCGCCGTGGTGATGTAGAAGGTGTCGCGTGACATGAATTAACCGTCATGAATGTCTGAATGAAAGATGTCGGTGGATATCGCATCGAAACGGCGATTGCCATCCCGATGGGCCGTCACATTCGCATTGCAGAATTCAGGCGGTCGATCATGGTCAAGGCATGCTGCTTCTTGTCGAGATTGTAGGTGTCGGTTTCAGATATAGCGTTCAAAGCCTCGTGCCAAGTATCGGACAGCGTTTTGGCCCGCGCCAGATCGCCCGCCAGCGCGGCCTGGCTTGCGCCGGTCGAGAGCAGGTCGAGCGCCCGGCGATTGAAAATCTCGAACTGGATCGCCCGGTCGCGCCCGGCGACCGCCTCCGCGAGGCGATAGGCGCCGGCAACATCGCCCTTTGCCGCTGTCGCCAGGGCGTCGAGCGCCTCGGCGATTTCCAGCCCGCCATACTGCGTCAACAGGATTGCGGTGCGCGCGCTGCCCCCTGCCCGCTTGGCCAGTGCCGCGCGCGCCGCGGGATCGTCCGGTGGCGGTGGTTCGACGCTCTCCAGAACCGTCATCAGGCTCTCGGCATCGAGCGGCGTGAGCCGCACCATCTGGCAGCGTGAGCGGATCGTCGGCAACAGGCTGCCCGGCGCGTGGACGATGAGGATGAACAAAGTGCGTGCCGGCGGTTCTTCAAGATTCTTCAGCAAGGCGTTGGCCGCATTGGTATTCATGTCGTCGGCCGGGTCGACGATCACCACCCGGTAGCTGCCGTCATGCGAGGTCAGCGACAGGAAACGGCTGACCTTGCGGATCTCGTCGACAGTGACGACCGTCTTGAAGCTTTTCGTCTTGTCGTTCGGTGGGCGGGTCAGATGCAGCACCGAGGGATGCGCGCCGGTGGCGATCTGGCGAAACAGCGATGACGCCGGATCGGGAACGGCAAGGACCTCCGGGGCCTGTTCGAACGCCGGATGCTTCAACAGATGATGCGCCAGATGAAAGGCGAGCGTCGCCTTGCCGATGCCGACCGGCCCGACAAAGATCAGCGCATGCGGCAGCTTCCCGGAGCGATAGGCTGATGCCAGCATATTCGCTGCCTGGTCATGTCCGACCAGGCGCGGCGTCTCGGATGGCTCCGGTACGCCGTCAAGCGTGTCGTGCTGTTCTGGTGCGATCCGTTCGAAAATCATCCCGGCGCCTGCTTCCTGTGTCTCGGCGTCATCGTCTCCAGCGCCGCGAACACGGCGCCGGCGACGACATTCTCCACCGTGTCGGGGTCGGCGGAGGCGTCGACGACGATGCAGCGCTCGGGTTCTGCCGCGGCGATCGCCAGAAACGCTTCGCGGCGGCGCTGATGGATATCAAGCGTTTCCTTTTCGAAGCGGTCGGCGCCGGCATCGGTGCCCCGCCGTACCGTGGCGCGCCGCAGTCCTTCGGCCGGGTCGAGATCAAAGATCAGCGTCATGTCGGGCACCATGCCGTTGATGGCGACCTTTTCCAGCGCGTCCATGAAGGCTGGATCGAGGCCGCCGGTGACGCCCTGGTAGACGCGCGAGGAGTCCATGAAGCGATCACAAAGCACGATCGAGCCGCGCTCGACCGCCGGCCGGATGACCTGCTCGACATGGTCGGAACGCGCGGCGGCGAACAGCAGCGCCTCCATCCTGGGGCCGAATGGCTCGGCAGCGCCGGAAAGCAGCACATGCCGGACCGCCTCCGCGCCTGGCGAGCCGCCCGGCTCGCGCGTGACAACGACATCGTATTGCTTGGCGCGCATCTTGCCGGCCAGGCGCTCGATCTGCGTCGACTTGCCTGCCCCTTCTCCGCCTTCGAAGGTGATGAAGAATCCGCTCACCAAAGCCTTTGTCCATGCTGCGGGACCGTAATAGTCCTGACTTGAGAAAAGGTCCACGCCGCGGCTGCTAACGCAGCCAGCCGACCGCCAGTTCCTTGGCGGCATCGAGCGCGCGTTGCGGCAGCGAGCCGACGCCAACCGTTTCGGCGGCGAAAAGCGGCGTTTCCTGGCTCAGCGTGTCACCGATCCAGACCCGCAGCGCACCCACCGGTTGCCCCTCCTCCACGGGGGCTGCAACCGGTCCCTCATAGACGATCCTGGCGGTCAGCTTGTCGCGGTTGGCGATCGGCAGGAAGATGACCACGGGCGCTTTTGCCTTCAGCGCCACGCCGGATTTCGCGCCGCCGAAAACCTGGGCCTCGCCGACCACCTCGTCCTTGGCGAAAATCTCGGTTTTCTCAAAGGAACGAAGGCCCCAGTCGAGCAGCTTTCGCGCTTCTTCGGCGCGCTCGCGGTCGCTTGCCAGGCCGCTCATCGCCGCAATGACCCGCCTGCCACTGTGGCTGACCGAGCCGACGATGCCGAAGCCGGATGCCTCGCTCCTGCCCATCGCCAGGCCGTCGGCGCCGATATCCATCGCCAGCAGCGGGTTACGGTTCCTCTGGGTGATCTTGTTCCAGGTGAAGTCCTTCTGGCCGTAGTAGCGATAAAGGTCCGGGTACTCGCGCCAGATATGCAGGGCCAGGAGCGCAAGCTCTCGAACCGTCGTCTGCTGACCATCGGCCGGCAGACCGGTTGCATTGACGAATGTCGATTTCTCGAGGCCAATCTGCCTTGCACGCTCCGTCATCTCAGTCGCGAAATTCGCCTCCGACCCGGCAAACCCTTCTGCGATGATGATGCAGCCGTCATTGGCTGCCTGGACCGTCACGCCCTGGATCAGGTCTTGAAGCCGGATCGTCGACTTGAGTTGGGCAAACATCGTCGACGTTCCGGATGGCGCGCCGCCGGTGCGCCATGCGTTCTCACTCACCACGTATGTATCGTCGAGCGTCACGCGCCCCGATTTGATGGCGTTGAACACCACTTCCATCGTCATCAGCTTGGCCAGCGACGCCGGCTGAATCGGCCTGTCGGCATCCTTGGAAAGCAGCACCGTTCCGGTTTCGGCATCGATCATGAAGGCCTGCGCGGCCTTGGTTTCGAAAAGCTGCGCCGTGGCCGGAGCCAGCGAAAGCAGCAGGAGGCCAAAACCCAGAAGCCCGGCGAGAGGCGCGGCGAAGCGAAATTTCATGAGAAGTTCGACCTGTCAGCCGGTAGTTCCGGGCAAGCCTAAAGCGCGTCGCCTTCGACGACCTCACGCGACGTGCTTTAGGCTGTTGTTTTATGCATGTCGTTATCGCAAAACCGCTGCACACTTTTGCGCGACATGCATTATCAGGCTTTGTCCCGGCCGAGCAACCGTGCGATGGAGAACTGGCCAAAACTTCAGATTTTGCCGGTCAATTCCGAACCACGAGCGCGTCCGGCGCGCCATGCGACCATGCCGCCTGCAGCATCTCGTCCAGGCTGCCATGGCCGTCCGGGTAGAGATTGACCGAATACCAATCCTTGCCCTCGAATTCGGAGCGCTGGATTTCGGTCTTGCCAAAGCCGGAAAGCTGGGTTGCCACCTGCTGCGCCTCGGCGGCATCCTCGAACGAGCCCGCCGCGATATAGTCCGTGGGCGAAGCGGCCGAAGGACCTTGCCGCTTCCACGATTGAAGGATTTCGGCGGGCGACATGCCGGCGCCATCCAGCCCGGCAAAAACAACGGGGGCGCGCTGCACGCGTTCGCTCGCATAAGACAGCGTCGCTACGGCGAACGGCGATTGCGGCGGCAGATTGATCTGCGGCCGTTCCGGCACGATCGGCCCGAAATCGGGCAGCGTCACGCTGCCGGCGGCCGGCGTCTGCGCCGCCACGACCGGCTGTGCCGATGCGGAATTCGTCAACTGACCGGGAAAGGCAGCGGCGGCGGCCAACGCCGTGCTCGGCGATGGTCCGTTCATGGCGATCATGACGCCGGTGGGCAGGCCGTCCGACGGATCCGGCGCCCTGTTGCCGGGATGGTAAGAGGCCATCAGATAGTGTTCGTCATTGCCGTGAAGCGGCGCCCGTCCGACATATTCGACCTTCACCTTGGCCGTGCCGATATTGGCATAGTCGAGCATTTCGGCGGCGCGCTTCGACACATCGATGATGCGCCCGTCATGGTAAGGGCCGCGATCGTTGACGCGCACGACGACCGAGCTGCCGGTCTTCAGATTGGTGACCCGCGCATAGCTCGGCAGCGGCATTGTCGGATGCGCGCCGGTCAGATGTGTCATGTCGTAGACTTCGCCGTTGGCGGTCAGCCTGCCGTGGAAGGCTTCGCCATACCAGGAGGCGAGACCCTTCTTGGCGTAGCGCTTGTCTTCCTTCGGATAATACCACTTGCCGCGCACTTGATAGGGCTTGCCGAGCTGATCGCGTCCGCCGCCACGCTGCAGGCCCGACATCTTGAAGGTAACGCGCGGGCTGGCTTTTACGCCATATTCGGATTCGGCAAAATATTCCTTGGAGCGAGGCTTCTTGTTGACCATTGCCTTCGGCTGTGGCGGCGCCGCGCAAGCCGCCAGCAAGGCAGCCGACAGGGCACACAACGCGAAAGCGGAAGCGCGACGAAGACGCGGGCGCGTCGTGCTTGGCATTTTTCGATTGTCCCCTCTCAACAAAGGCGTCGCCACTTGAAGGTCGGCAAGGCCAAAACCTACCCGACAATGCCAGCGCCACCTTGATTCGCAATCCCTTGTGCACAGGAATTGTTTATCACCGTATTAACCGATTATGGTCGGAACCGGGCGAGATTGTGGCGCAAGCCGCCCCGGCGATGCTGGGAAAAATCACGGCGTTTCGAGCTTCGGCGCAGCGCTGCTCGTCCTGCTCAAGCCCCGCCGTCAAGCACCCGTGCCCTGCCCCTGGCAGGAACCGGCAACAGCCGGTTGACAGGACTTCATAGGGCGCACTAGAGCAATGAAGCGCGAACGATCTCCGAGGCGTGCCCACGGGGTACGCGTTAAGATCAGGACGAGCATCCAGGTGGTTGAAAAATCACGATGGAGGGATGGCCGAGCGGTTTAAGGCACCGGTCTTGAAAACCGGCGTGGGTGCAAGCCCACCGTGGGTTCGAATCCCACTCCCTCCGCCAATAACTTTAAAAAAATTAGTAATAACAAGTACTTATGGAAATGTAATTTTAAAATCTACAAACATGCCCACAAACGCTTACTCGGCGGGGACATGATTGCCAATTCGCCGTCGGCGATGGACTTGGCGCACATTTTGTAAACCGAAGGTCGGCGGTTTGATTCCGTCCGGGGGCACCAGTTAATCCGGAAAAGCGATGTTAAATCATTAAGTTAGTGTTTTCCAGATAGGCGCTTTACACACTT
Source organism: Mesorhizobium sp. WSM4829 (assembly GCF_055811475.1). Lineage (NCBI taxonomy): Bacteria > Pseudomonadati > Pseudomonadota > Alphaproteobacteria > Hyphomicrobiales > Phyllobacteriaceae > Mesorhizobium > Mesorhizobium sp. WSM4829. The sequence goes on from NZ_JBVVQJ010000005.1 coordinate 98,376, forward strand.
CAATATACACTTAGATCGTCGCTGGACGCCCTTTTGCCGCCCGCCAGAGAGGGGTCGCGCCATGACGGAGCTCAGCGCTTCCCGCAGGTAGCTTTATCCGTATCTGCTCCACCGCTCCCCTGTCCGCTTCCGGCAAGCCCTCCAGGTCTTGCAGAGCCGTCAAAATCTCTGAGGTTGGAGAGCTCAAATCCGGTCCGTCGAAGCCCGTCGTGTAGGTAGTCATTTTCGCCCTCGAAAAATTGATCAGTCGGAATGCGCTGATCAATCGTATTTGGGGACCCTTACCGCGAAGGACAATGAGCCGTACATGTCTTGCCCTCAACAGTCAGGCGGATAGCTATTTTGCCTGCTCACCTGGAGACAGAGCTTCCCGACGCACCTGGCGAATGGAGGCATGGTCGCCGCGTCCCTCCCTGCGCCAGCGCGCGGTCCAGCGGTTGTGGACCATGCCGTTCAGTTCCGGTCGCAAGGCAGCGGTACAAACGGAAGTGTCAAGCGGGTTCGGTGCGTCAGCCATCCTCGTGAACAGCCGTGAGATGTCGAGATGGGTTGCATCCTTCTCACTGTGCCACGCAGCCGCCGCTTCACTGTCCTCCCGGCCGGTCCCTCTCACATGGATCACGCCGAGAAGCTCTGCCTCCAGGGCGGCGTGATCGACGGCTGTGCCCCGTGCCGCCCGGCGCAGTATCTCGGCCAACCCAGCTATCGATGCAGGTTGATAACCCGAAAATATCAGGGGTCGAGTTGGCGTGGGAATGCGTCACCTTCCGACCATCAGCATAACTTGACAGTCCAATACTAAGAGCGTCTACTAGCGTTCTCGCGCCAAATTGTGGGAGCATACAATGGTAGAGATCGATCGTAGGTCGGTCATTCTGCTTGGTGCTGCGCTTTTGGTTCCCAGCATCTGGCCACCGCACTCCGCGATCGCTGCGGATCACGGTGCAGGACCGAGGGCGACAGCCAACCCAGAAATCGACATTTCTGACGTGTTCGCCTTTCCCAGCCCTGAGCGTCCTGGGCACCTAGTGCTGATAATGGACGTTTACCCTTTCAAACAGATCGAAGCTACACGCCTCCTGTTTTCCGACGCTATCGACTACCGGATCCGCGTTCGTCCAGCGCGAATCGCTGCTACGGGCCCGGGGGCCGCATTCGTGGCCGGCGAACAGGAATGTCTCTTCAGCTTTACCTTTGCCGTGCCTAGGCAAAAAGGCGATAAGCCGATGCAGACCGGTACCTGCCATAGCCCCTTCGGTGACTTCGCAGTCCGTGTGGGGGCTGAATCTGGTACGCGGGGTGACGGCATTCATATCTTTGCTGGTTGCCGGCTTGACCCATTTTTCGTCGACCAGCTGTTTTCAGGCGGTCTCAGAATGACCCGCAAAATCCCCAAAATTACGGGAATCAACTCAGTCGAGGGACAGAATGTCCTGAGCATCGTCATCGAGGTCGAGCACGCCAAGTTGTTTGGTTCCGATGCTGGACCATTCGTTGCGGTCGTGGCCGAAACTGCCACAAATGGATCACTCAGCGCACGGCTCGATCGTGTCGGCCGCCCCGAAATAAAGAACTTCATCATGATGGACAAGGCGGCCGATACGGTGAACCGCGATCTGGACGTGCGCGACCTCTATAGCGAGGAGGATGGGTTTAAACTTCGCCCAGATTATGCTGGAGCGTATCGCGCACGCTTCAACGGCAGCATGGCCGTCTACGACAGTCTAGACGACAAAATCGACTGGCCGCTCGACGACAAGGGCATCCACCCGTTGACCGAGATGCTGCTCGCCGACTTTCTGATCGTAGATATGTCCAAGCCGTTCGACGAGGATGGATATCTTGAGATTGAGAGAGCGGTACTTCGGGGCGTACCACACAAGACCTGCGGCGGCCGTTGGCCCAACCACGACATCGTCGACTCGTTGCTCACGATCCTGATCAACAACGGCAACGGTCCCCGTATATCGGACGGCGTCGATCAGACGGCGGCGCCCGCGTCGCGCAGTTTCCCCTACCTGTCGAAGCCAAATCCGATTCCCCCGAAGCTTGCGCCACTTGTCGGAATACCGATGTGATGAATGCGTGCTTGTTTTCCGTATCGCCCCGGACGACGGATGGCACGATCGCTCTGTCGAACTTAGAGGCACATATCGATGGGCTCGAGCAAGGCGCTAGCCGTGGGGACCTGGAGAGCGACGCATGGGCGGGACTGATCGATCTTATTACTCTGCGGGCCCAGATTCTTGGCCGCATAGCAGATTACGAACGCGCGTCAGCATTTGCTGAACAGTGGGCTCTTGAAGCGCCGGCCGTCGGACTTGCCTTCCTTGCGCGCGCGCGAACGCGGTCCAGTCTGCATCGATTCGATGAAGCGCTGGCCGATCTCGATACCGCGGAGCGCCTTGGTACAGATCTTGAAACCGATGTCGAGAGGGCGTCGATCCTGCAGGCCGTAGGACGCTATGAGGAGGCGATGGCGCTTCGCCGGAAGGCAATAGAGTCCCACGCCGATTTCGAAAGTCTGGCGGGTCTTGCCTCTCTCTATGCTGAACTTGGGGAGATTGCGGCTGCGGAAACTTGGTTCGACGAGAGCTGCAGACGCTTCCGAAGCGTCTCGCCGTTTCCGATTGCCCAGCTTGAGTTTCAACGCGGCCATATGTGGTTGGTTGATGGTAACCTCAACTGCGCCCGCCGCTGGTTTGAAGCGGCATGGCGAAGATTGCCGACCTATGCGCAAGCCGATGGCCATCTGGCCGAAGTTAAGTATGAGCTCGGCGACCGCAGAGGGGCGGTCGCTCGGCTTCGCCGCCTTGCGTTCGGCGCCGACGACCCGGACTATGCAGCGCAAACTGCGCGGATGCTAACTGAAATGGGCGAGGTGGAAGAGGCCACTCGCTGGCGCAAATATGCTGAAGAGCGGTATGAAGAACTTGTCGCGCGCCATCCCGCCGCCTTTGCCGACCACGCTGCGGAGTTCTGGTTGTACGTGGGGGGTAATCCTCATCGAGCGCTAGCCCTTGCCATGCTCAACCTAGAGACCCGCGACACTCCACGAGCAAATTTGCTCGTGTCTAATGCTCGAGCCGGTCTTGTTCATTGAGGGTCGGATGCTAAACGGTTTCTAATTCAAACTTGCGACGCGCTGGGCCTGCTGGTTTCGCTTGCCGAGCGGCTCGGCATACGATCGGATCCCGATGGGGTGTAGCCCCACGAAAAATGCCTAACGATCGTGGCCCAATGCGGCGAGGTAGTGAAGCGCTCTAATGCCCGGAAGGAAAAAGTAGCTGCCTCCCTTGACTGTTGTAAAGGAAGGGAGGCCTGTTATCTTTCGACGAAGCGGGCGCTTCGGAATTGTCATATCGAAGGTACCATCCTGATTGCCGATTATTGGGTCGCGCTCGTTGCCAAGTTCGTGAAAACGGGGATCGTTTATCCATACATTCTGGGCGAACTCGAATTGACGAATGAGACTTGCACACAAGATGAACGAAGCTACGCCGCGATCAACACCATCGTCGGGCACGCCTTCCGGCAAAGCCGGGCCATAGGTTGCGCCACGGCGGATCATTCTGCGCCGTTGGATATTCACTGCAGTGTCTCGCGGGTTCATTCGCCTGATATGGGATCCGAGCGGAACGGCGTAGCCGTATGGGTCCATTTCGCCGTAATTGAAATCGTTGTTGCGCTGAGGGTCCTTGGCGAGAGCTGGATCGTCTTTCTCGGGCGCGAAAATGAGTGGGGCGCCGCTACGCCAGCGCCCCATCAATTTTGCTGCGATCCATTCCTGCTCCTCCGGCGTCTTGCCGTTCTGGCGCAAGAACTCGCGAAACGCGCCTACATGTTCCTGCAGCCTCCGATAGGCCATATAAGTGCCGTGTCGGGATAAGATCTCCGGATGAGGCAATCCGACTGGCGGTCCGTTCTCGTCGGGGTAGCCGAGAATGAATTCGCCCGCTTTGATGTACCCGCCTGAACCCGGTGTCGGTTCGACGCCGGCACCCTCGATCGCGACCTCGGTAAGTCGATCGCGATAGCCAAAATGATCGCGCGCATGATCGGCAGAGATGGCATCCACAGCGAGAGATGAAAGAACTTCCACGGAAGGCGTTCGCGCCAAAAGAGCCTGATGCTCACGCGTGCTCCGTTCGCGCTGCGAGACATCACGAGTGAACAAAATGGCGATGGCGTGCAATGCCGGACTGGAGAGGCCGCCGATCCAGTGATTAGGATGGTTCCTACCGGTATCGCCAAGTACTTCAGCACGCGCGACCATGCCCTGCCGGAATTCTTCCGGGAACGTTGCCAGTGCCTGTTCGTCTACCCCAAGCGCGCGAAGGCCCTGCCAGGTAAAGGCAACGGACACCCATCGTTGCTCTCGTTCGATCGAATCCCTGGCCTGCTGAACGGAAGCCACTTGGTCGAGAATTCCCGCAAGCCACAACCGCCCCTGGGCAGCCTGGCGAAACGAAAGGAATTCGTAACGACCCGTGAGCGCAGGCACACGGGCCAAAATGATATGCTGGAGATCATCGAGCTCAAGCGTGACGCCTCGCCGCAGCTCCTGTGCCAAGGCTTCTGTTTGCCCGAGTAGTGGAGCATTTGCCAGTATCGGGCTAAGACCAATTCCTAGCGCCAGTCGGTTAAATTCCCGACGTTTCATCATCGTTACTCCTACTTCGGAGTGGAGATTCGATTATCCGGAGGTCTTGGCCTATGCATCCGGATCACTGCATCTGATCGAGCATGGCGGATAGCGCGCTCTTTACTCTGAGCGCTTTTTTGACTTCGTCCCCGCTGACATACGGATACTCTGCGTATTCCAGAAAGCTTGGCCAGTGATGGTCGCGCACGAACTTTATGAACGCCGGCGCATTTGTTTGCCAATCCAACGGGAAGCCCTCCAGATTCTCGAACACGGTGGTTAGCCCTGAGCCGCCGAAAATCGCCACGGCATCTTCGGTGTACTTGTCAAAATCCGTGTCGAAAATTCCCTGATACATGAAGTAGGGCCCGCCACCGACGTCAAAGACCACCCATCGCAGGTAATGCAGTTTGAGAACTGCAAGAAGAGAGGGATTTTCGGCGACTCCCTTCTCAATTACCATTCCATGGTCGCGGACCACTTGCTCTCGGCCGGGCTTGATCTTTGCAATGATCGTGAAGCCATAGTTGGCCGGCGTCTTGGCAAACACCGGACCATAGCGGCCTTGCTCAAGTTTGAAGTATCCCTCTTTCGGAATCGCCATGGCTGCCGGCTTTGTCCAGTCTCCGGTGACGGTCGCGGCGGCTTCGACATTTTGTCCAGTCGTCGTCAATTGCGCGGTCATGATTTCGTTGCCGGAGTTGACCGCAGGCTGTGCCTCAGCGGCAGGCGGAGCGGTCAACGTCAGTGCGCTGACTGCGGTCGCCGCTCCAAGAAACTGCCGGCGTGTCGTTGTTGCAGATTGATCTTTCGACATGTTAGCTCTCCGCATTTTGACGCTATCAGCCGGTCTAGCAGCGTGTAGCAAGGTTAAACCAGAAACGGTTTAAGCTCTCGTCACCGCCGAAAAGCGTAGTGAAGATCGTACTGTCCGCTAATCGTACTGTCCGTTAGGAGGACGTCGCCGGCCCGAGTTCGGTCTCGGCCATCCGCGCGTATCAAGGTCCCCAACCGGCCAATTGACTGCGATCCGATCCATGGAGGTTGGATCAAGGCCCTGAATGCACTAAAGATGCTGGCAGAGGATCGAGCTCGACAACGTGGCACGAAACTGGGTGTCAAACAAGTGAATTTTACACAGGTAAGTGTCTCAGCTTTAAATTTTGTTGGTCTGGGGCCTATCGGCTTCTGTGGCCGAGCATTGCGAAGAGATTGTTCAACTGCTCGTGACCTGCCGCTGAATTTTCATCCAGCGGCGATTTTAGCCTTGGCGGTTAGTGTTACCGCCATAGGGCGCGGAACAAGCAACGGACGATCGGCGGAGCTGGTCGGGTTTGCGCAGCCGATCGTCCGTTACGGTGAGAATTGGCCTAGCTTATTGATCGCCCGCATGTTCCGCGTCCTCTCACCCTGCAAGGTATCCGTCGAACCCGGCCGGCCGACAAATCTACCCACAAAGAAAGGTTGGAATATGCTGCAATTCTCTGGAACAGTCCAGAACAGAAAACGGAAATAACCTACAGAGTTAATTGATGATTCTGGAATCTATCGGAATGTGCTGGGAGTACGGCGGAAGGACACTCCCTCCGCCATCCGCCGTTGATTTATCTAAGTAATTCATCGATTTGCCAGAGTTACGCACTAAGCTGCGGACAGTGATTTGCAGGCCACCGATGAAATTCAGCCCAAGATGGACATATGCTGCTTCGTTAACCCGAACTAGGCTCCCGCAATTTGCGAGCCTCGTTCCGATCTTAGGTTATGCCGTAATCTGGGGAAACCAGTTCCAAGACTGGATTATGAGATTTGACTCTTTTGGGGGAGCACTTCTGGCTACTTCCTCTCCAGCGAATCCATTTTCTGTATATGGGCAGCGTGATTATCCTCATTGGTTTGCTTATTTTTTGGGTCTTTTGTCCGTTCCAAATCAAAGCAAATCCCACACGACGAAGCTATATTGTGGCTGTTCAAGGTGACTGGGATCACGACGAAATGAAGCGGGCAGGCGCTATGGTGACAGAGGCTTCAATCCCGGCACCAGACTAACCAGGAAGAGTAATCTTGCTTGGGCGTGTACTGGAGAGGGACTGGCTTCTCGGCGCGTCTGCGGGAAACGCCGGAGCTCCTGTGCTCGCCGCGTATTTCGAGCTTTTGGACCGAAGGTCCCCCGCCCTTTCAGCGTTTTGTCTTGCCCTGTTACTGCTGGGCGGAGTGATATTCCTAATTCCCAGCGTGGAAGGGCTAGTACTGGCTCTGAGTAGAGTTGGGCGCATCTTCTTCCAGTAGAGAAGGGCCCGCCACATGAGGCCGGCGAAGCGAAGTGAGCTACGACCTACCGCCCAGGAACACGGGAGCCTTCGATCTGCATTTGACAGACTTGGAGTTCGAAGGACTACTGGCTTTCCTTAGATCTCAACAGAGAATAGGCCGAGCCTGGATTTTCGGCTCCCGGCGGTCTGGTCGGCGCCGGTCAAAGGATGTCGTTAAGCCCGCTGATATCGACGTTGCCATCGAACTCGTGGACGTTCCTGAAGCAGACACGCTACTGGCGATGTTCGATGTCCTGTTCGCTGCCAACGATTTCTTCGTGCATGGGCACCCGCAATATGGCCTCTCGACTACGGAAGGTCAGGCTGGCTTTGTTCAAATCGAGTTCCTGGCAAAGAAGGCCCGACCGTCGCGGCGTTCATCACCGCCGACGGCGCCACCCTGATCTTTGAGCGGGCCGGCTTGCTGCCGGGGTAGCTTGCGCGATCAGGCTTGACGCTCTGCCCTGCCGCGCGATGCTGAGTACGGCTTGGGGGATCATTTGCTTACCCGCAGTGGGAGGGGAACATGACTCCTGAGTTCTTTGGGAGTTGGCTGCTCCAAGCAGCCGTGATGCTTTGCGTCGTTGCGGGATTGGCAATGACCATCGTTGCGGTTCGCACTGGATGGAGCTCCATTGGTTTCGTGATGATCGGCTTTGCCAGGCGAGGCCGACACGAGTACATGCGGTCTGTGTCATCGATGGTCGAGAGATCCTGACCACGTATCTGCGGGAAAAGGGCTACCTGCCGAAAGGCGCAGCAGAATAGCTATGCTCGTCACCGTCAGCCGGGAGGAGTGTAGAGCGGCTCTCTGCATCGATGAACCAAGCACTGGCCATCGAGCGTCGGCACAAACCCTACCGCTGGGATTTCCGACCAGTCGCACGCATTGCTGTACCGGCGGACGTAGAGGGCATAGGTGTTCGGGCCGGTGGTCAGCACCGCCGAGCCATGGCTCTGGATTAGCGCCTGCGTCTGTTGGCAGGTCATGGCGCGGGTGTCCGGCCTGGCCTGGGCGAGGTTGGTGAAGGCAAGCATGACCGCTGCCGAGGTCAACGCAATTCGGCGAATGGACATGACGAGACTCCCATGATGAGCCATTTGGTTGACAAACTCGCATGTCGCAGGGCAGCTGTGCAATGGCGGCCTCCAAATCGGAATTTCCGGACTGGAGCAAACCGCCCGCCCCGTGCGAATTGACGGCGTGCCGCTGGAGCCCGCAACCGAGGTTTCGATTGCATTAGCTTTAACTCACGTATTCACCAGCCACGTGAGCACGCCCCCGAAGGCTCGCCAGGCCCAGCGACCTCCCCCGCAACCAAAGCCGCTGGGCCGCCCCGCTCCGCCAGTCCGGCTAGAGCTTCCCTTTGAACCGATCTCCATCCATGGGGCTGGGCAGCACATCACAGGCGAACGAATCCTATAAGCGGCAGATGATCGGAGGCGACCCGCGAAAGCGGCGTGTCATGGGCTTCGACGGATGAGATCATTCCGTGTCGATTTGCCATGATCCGGTCGAGCGACAGCAGCGGCAGACTTGATGGAAAGGTGGGGACCGCCGGTGGCGCGGGACCGAAAGTCGTGTGCAGCGTATTCAGCGCGGAACGGGTTCCGAGTCGCCATTCGTTCAAATCGCCGAGCAGCAGTGTTGGTTTTTCGTCCGGTCTGTTCATGATTTCGAGCACGACACGGGCCTGTTCGGAGCGCGATCGGCGCAGCAAGCCGAGATGGGCTGCGATAATGCGCAGAGTTCGTTTCTCGTCCAGATCGATTTCGGCAACCAGGGCTCCGCGCGGCTCCAACCCCGGAAGCTTTATCTGATGGACATTGCGAACGATGCCCCGTTTGAAAAGCAGGACGTTGCCGTGCCAGCCGTGTCCTTTGCCGTTTCCGGACACCGGCACCGGCACCAGGCCTGTTTCCAATTCGAGACGCAGCAGATCCAGAAGGCCGGCACGATCTCCAAAGCGATTGTCCGCTTCCTGCAACGCAATGACATCCGGGCCGATTTCCCGGATGACGCGACCGATTCGTTCGGGATCGAACTTTCTGTCGACGCCCACGCATTTGTGAACGTTGTAAGATGCGACCAGAGTCTCCGCGGGGCGTGTCCCTTCGGACGGCGCAGTCTTCGCCTTCTGCTTCTTTCTGTCGCGAATGGATTTGAGCACACTTGCAGGAAAGCTCTGTCCAGTTCTTTGCATGAGTCTGCTGTTCGTCCTCACTACCTTCAAGACTTAGCTTTGTCTCACTCAAACAGGATCTGCAATCGCTGCTTCCTGCCCTGACGAGATGCGGCGCTCGAAAGGAGCGATGGCTGCGTCGCCCGAATTGCCCCGGCCAGAACGAGAAAGCCTCTAAAGGTAGGGCGATCCCAGCCACAACACTCGGTCGAACAGGCGGACGATGAATGGCCGGGCTCTCAAGGTTTCGATCGTTACAGACGTGGCGGAGGCGATTGCCGATCCGATCCGCGCTTCAATCTCCGCGGCAAAGCCTGCATCAAGAACCTCTACATCAATCTCAAAATTCAGCCGCAGGGACCGGGCGTCAAGATTGGAGGATCCTATAAAAGCCCAAACTCCATCGACCGACAGCAGCTTCGAATGATCGAACGAGCCCTGCGTGCGCCATACGCGGCAATAGTGCTTCAGGACCTGATCGAATTGCGCCGTCATCGCCCGGTCAATAAGGAAAAGATTGTTTATCGCCGGTACCACGATGTCGATCTCGACGCCTCGCCTGGCTGCGGTCGTCAGCGCGCTGATCAGTTCCCGATCCGGCAGGAAATAGGGCGACATGATGCGGATCGATTTGCGGGCGACGGAAAATGCCCCGATCAGCAAGTTGTGGTTCGTTTCGATGCTGGCATCCGGCCCGGATGCAACCGCCCGCGCCAGCATTGGTTGACCGGGAGCCGCGGGAAGCGCGGCCACTTGCCAGGTGTCGCCTTTCAGGAGCTCGCCGCTCACGAAGCGCCAATCTTCGGCGGCAACCGAAAAAAGGTCGGCAACGACCGGTCCGGTGACCTGAAAATGCGTGTCCCTCGCGCTGGAGGAGCCGGCGAACTCGGCTGAGAATCCCTTTCGGATGTTCATCCCTCCGGTGAACGCAATCGTGCCGTCGACGACCAGGATCTTCCGGTGCGTTCTGAGGTTGGCGTAGGGAAGACGCAGGCCCATGACAATGTTGCCGTTGAAGAGGTCTGCTGTGATTCCTGCCTCTCGCAGGCGCCCAAGAATGCTGGGGACGGAGTAACGCGCCCCGACGGCATCGATCAGCACGCGAACGCTGACACCCCGCTGGACGGCTCCGGCGAGAGATTCCACGAAAAGCCGCCCGACATCGTCATTGTCGAAGATGTAGGTCTCGAGAAGGACAGTGCGTTGAGCGCCATCAATCGCTCGGCACATTGCGGCATAGGCCTCGTCACCTGTCTCCAATATCGCAATCGCGTTTCCCGAGGTCAGGGCACGCCGGGCCACCCTGTCGCCCAATGTCTTCAGGCCGGTGAAGCGTTGGCCGTACCGCTCGGCAATCAATTCCTCGGCGGCAAAGTTGCGCTCATGTTTTGCGGAAGCCGCCTCGCTGGAAAAGGGCCGCATGGCGCTGATCGTTGCACGACGGATGCGGTTTATGCCGGCAACGGCGTAGATGATCGCGCCGAGGAATGGCGACAGGAACATTACGCCGACCCAACCTGTGGCGGCGCGGACGTCTTCCTTCGTCATTATGGCGTGGACGATCCCGATGGCCGCCATCAGCACCGAAATGATCGCGAGGATCTGGGGCCAATGAGTCAATAAGGTCTGCAACATCGCCAAGACTATCCAGCGAGCGGTTGCAGAACGCAATGCAGCTCATTCCCGGCGTTGATACTCGACAGATCCAAAAGCGAAGAGCGCTGTCTCCTATGGTGGTAATCTTGCACGATCCTCAAATCGGTGAGGACGCCCCATGAGCAGCGATCAGGGCCATTGGAGCCGTACCTGGCTCGTAAACGCCCGCAACTCGGGAGTCGGCTTCTTCGAATTATTTGGCCTTCAGCCATATGTTCGACAGTCCGCTCCTGAAGCGGCTGTCGGCACGCTTCGAGATGATTCCCTTGAGCCCGATCTTCTCGACGGTGCGGAAGAGCGCCAGCGCACTGCCCTCGAAGTGCTCACTGTATTGGATCTTGCCGAGGCCAGGCTCAACCAGTTGCCATAGCGCCTGCTTGCGCTGCAGCAGCGGCAAGGAGACTAGATCGCGGCCGTCGAGATGGAGGATATCGAAAGTGACGAACACCAGCCGGCTCGGCTCGTTCCAGATCGCGGCTTCCAGCGCAGGGCAATCGGAAGCGCCCTGCTCGCCGGGAACAATGACTTCGCCGTCGAGAATGGCAGTCCGGCATGGCAGATCGACGGCTAGTGCGATGGGCCAGTATTTCGTGGTCCAGTCACGGCCGTTCTTGCTGTAAAGACGCACGCCGCCATTATCGATGATGATCTGGGTTCGATAGCCGTCGAGATTGGCCTCGTGGATCCAGCCCTCATCTTCAGGCGGCCGCTCGACCCGAGTCGGGATCTGCGGCGGAAGAAACTCCAGCCGGCCGCCATTGACTCGGCCGCCATCGACCTTGGCACGCTTGCTCAATGACGCCACCCTTGACCGTGCAGCGGCTATCGGCACAGGCAGCACGACATCACCCCAACATGATGCCTGCCACCTGTGCCGAGCCCCCGCCAAGCCGCCGAGCCCCCGCCAAGCCATTGCAGCATCTACGCACGAGGCCGATCTGTCGTTAGCTTTGCATCCTAATACTTATCCTGGCGTACATATCTTGCTCGGCGAGGCGCTCTTGCACCGTTCCGACCGGCTTATTGCTGTCCGCCGCCAGTCTACGCAGCCCTTTGCTGGGGAGATAATCCGGGCTGGAGCGGTTCGTCATTTCAAGGAACCGCAGAACCGCTCTATCTCCTTGTTTCTTGACTTGGCAAACATACGACTAGCGGTCTCAACAAGTGTCTTATGCTGCGTAGTTGCAATGCATGCTCCGCCGTGATGCGCGGCGACATCGATGAACAGTCGGTTGATAAATCGGGGATCGGCTATAATTGATGGCGCGGTGAACGCGACACGAAAATAAAAATATTCTGGTTCATGAGGCGGCTGATCTTCCCCGCCCTGTTTTAAGCCCGCCCCACTTCAACCATTCCCGATCTTGTACTCAGCTTCCGAGCGCTTTGAGCCAATGTTCAAAGGAAGAGGCCTCCTCGTGTCCGGCATGCGAAACAGAATGGGCGGGGCGCGGCAACACCACGGAGCTTCGGACTTCGCGGGGGCTGTAGCCGAATTCCTTGCTAAAAGCTCGGCTGAAATTAGCCGCTGAACTAAACCCGACGGCTTCGGCAATATTAACAATGCGCCGGCTGTCCGCCGGATCGCTAAGCGCAACATGGGCTGCCAGAAGTCGGCGACTTTGTATGTAGTGGAGAACACCACCGCTCGGTTCGAACAACTGATAAAGACGAGTGCGCGAGACGCCGAGCGCCCGGCACATTGAATCCGGCGTCAGATGAGCCGCATCCAGATTGTTGTGGACGTATCGACGGGCTCGCTCCATCAGCGCGACACTCACCAATTGTTCGGTGGCCGCGGCATGTTCCGCCGGGGGCGAGAGGCAGGCAATGATCATGCTGCGTGTTGCGTGCACGATGCGGGGCAGATCGTCAGCCGTGAGACTGCGCAGTCTTGCTTCGATGTTCTTGAGATAGTCGAGCAAAAGGTTGGCAAAGTTGCCGGACAGAATTGAATTATTCTTTGCGTCCAGGGTTGCCGCCGCATCGGCGAACAAATCACGCGGCAAATAGAGAAAGAGACTTTGGGATTCCGTTGCCCTCCCCCGAAACGGGTAGCCAAGCGATCTAATCTCCAATTTGCCCGGCTGGTTTTCCGCTACGCGGCGATCGACCTCCGTCCACGACCGGCCAGTATGCGGCAAAGCGATATACCAGTGATCGATCGAGCTGGACCGAAGCTTCGCAGCAGAACGCATATAACTATGTGCCGGTGCGCGCTGTTGAACGATCAGCATGCCGCCGAGGTTCCAAGCCGTGTGGTCGGCGGGAAAGCCATCGTCGAGCGATTTGTCATCCGGCAACTTGATCTCGACAAGCGGAGCCATATGCGCCTGCCAGGCGACGAATTGATCCTCTGGCGCCAGTTCGAGCGTCGAAAAGGTCAAAGGTTCGAGCGCCGGCGCAAGTGACGGGGCAGCCTCATTGTAAGGTTGAGCTTCGCGCGGCCAACGACGTCGATCGCGCTCAATCGCCTGCCTCGCAAGCGCCTTGTCCTGCCTCTTAGCGTCCATCGCGTAGTGCCGTATCCGATTCCGGTATGCCCATCGCCACCGCAATCATGTGGTGTATCACAGCCATCTGGCAAGACCAGCTGAACGCGAGTCCACAGAGCGCCATCACGCCTGGTTACAGCAAGAAATGCATTCCGAGATAAGTTTCTGGATGCGACGATAACGACACTCTTCAACCTAGCGTGTATAGAGTCTGGCACGGTGAAAGCGTAGTTGAAGAGACAACGAAATGAACGCAAAGCTCAAAGCAGAAGCTCGTCGCAAGATAATTCTTGATGGATATTTTAATAACGAACCTTTGAAAGATATTGCAGCCAAGGTCGGATGCTCACTGGCGAGTTTGAAAGTCACCGCCAGTAGACTCGGTTGCACTCGAGCTCCGAAAGAGGCGGCGGAATTTCGGCGAGGATTTCATGTCCCAGAACAAAAACTGCGGGATTACCGACAACTTATGATTGCTGGACAGTATAGAGCTCGCGAGTGCGCGCTGATCTTGGGACTATTGAAAGGCCAATAATCAGTCAGCGAGCAAACTTATTCCAATCACGCCTCAGCGGTTCATCGGCAAAAAAAGTCCGCCGCAAACACTGGCAACAGGCCCTGAAAGGTTCGCACAGATGCTGCGTCGGCGTTTCAATCGCACCTGCCTCAGCCCTCATGATCTGGCTATTTGCGAAAGCGTGTTCGATCAGGTTTGCGCAGATGAACACATGGACTCTTCAAGCCGGGATGCCGAGGCCTTGGCGGTGGCGATTGTCGCAATCTTCCGAAACATTACGACCAGCGAGCCCGAACTGCTGGATGAATTGAGGTCTCTTCGTCTCTCAAAGGGCGCAGAGAAGGCGCACTAGCTTGGCGGCTTTCCCTGACGAATTGTTCGCGTTAGCACAGCCGGATTCGCATCTGCATTGCCCCATTGAGTCCCGACAGAGTGTAGCCACAGCGCTTGCGAAGGAGATGGAAATGGGTTTAGCCCAAGACTTGTCTGATGTTGCGCTCACATTCGATTGTCCGGATTGCTCGCATCCGGCGGTAAGGAAGGGCTCAGCGCTAAGAACGATCGCGCACTTCAGATGCGACGGGTGCAACGCCAAGGTACGGATCACCTATCCGCAGAAGCTGGCGATCTTCGAAAAGTACAGGCTATTAGCCGCCCAAGGGGCATTGCGATAAGACGATCCGGAAACGCGTCGCCAATGGCGGTGACGCGGACCAGATACAAAAGGTCGATGCCCTGGTGGGTCTCGCTAAAGAAATGGCCCACCGGCAACTGGCCGGGTTAGAAAGCCCGGCAGATAAGGCCTGGTCGTGGTTGTGGTCGTGGAGGTCTCGCCCGAAGTTCCGCTCGTCGTCTGGGCAAAGGAAAGGCCGGCGGAAAGCGCCAACACGGCCGAGGTCAAAACGATTCGTTTCGTATTCCTTTCTCCTGTCTTAAGCGCACGACGCGCTCACAAACCAGCATGCGGACAGAAGGAATGTTCCACTGATGGGGCTCACCCTCGGAATCGTTCCGCGTGCCAGTGGATCTTGCCGTCAGGCCGGCGTGATCATGAGATCCTCGTTTACTCGAACATGATCCGAGAGGTTCCTCTTTCTGCGATTGACATTCTCCGAGCTTCTTGGATCCGCTCGGCCTGTTGTTTGGTATAGGGACCCATCGGCCGGGTCTTTTCATGGCCGCGGCGAACCCGACAGTACCAGTGGCCGCTGTCAGAGAAGATCTCAACCGAGGTCGGTGCATCGTTGGCCGCCGCCTTGGCGACCTCGCTGATGAATTTCACGACCTTTGAATGGTGCCGGGCGGGTGCAACCGTGCGCAAACCACTGGTGACGCTAAGTTCCTGCTGCACTGGGGACATGGTCGAACTCCTGTCGGTCATTTGCTTGCGCTCCCTCCCACCGGCGCTGCGCAGCATTCAGCGCAGAGCTGGGTGGATAATCTCGAAGCCTATTGCTCTGACTAGCTATATAGCAAACGAAATTGATTGACATTTAAACGCAATTTTTATGCTATATGTTTTATGGACATTGAACTCGCCCGGACTTTCATCGAGATCGTTTCGACAGGGAGTTTCATTCGGGCATCGGAGCGCTTGAATGTCGCCCAGACGACCGTAAGCGCACGGATTCGCAACCTCGAGCAGCAATTGGGCCGCGCGCTTTTTGTTCGCCACAAAGGTGGAGCTTCTCTCACCCCGGCCGGTGAGCAATTTCTGCGCCACGCCCCGATGTTTGTCCAACTATGGCAACGCACCCTTCACCAGGTTGCCGTGCCCCCGGGACGTCGAGCTGTTCTGACGGTCGGCAGCGAAGTCAGCCTAGCGCAACCTCTTCTGCTCGATTGGGTCCGATGGATGCGCGGGTCGCTTCAGGATATTGCACTTCGAGTACACGTCGATGTGCCGAAGGATTTGATCAATCAGGTCGCGTCAGGAATGGTCGACTTGGCTATCATGTACGCGCCACCCCACAGACCGGGTTTGAAGATCGATCTGCTTCTGGAGGAAAAACTCGTCCTCGTGACGACCAATTCCGAAGCGCGCCTCCTGGACGAATCCGATTATGTTTATATGGATTGGGGGCCGGATTTTGAACTTCACCACGGGATGAATTTCCCGAGTGCTGCGCCGGATCTTTCTTTCGATCTCGGTCCGCTCGCACTGAGCTATGTTCTTGCGACTGGCGGCTCCGGATATTTCAGGATGAGTTCTGTGCGGCCTCACATGGAGGCCGGCCGGCTGCACCTTGTGCCTGAAATGCCGCAGTTCTCCTATCCGGTTTACGCGGTGCAATCTGCAAGTGCGGACGAGAGCGTGGTAGGTCCTGCCCTGGCAGGATTGCATTCCGTCGCGAGCGCCGACATCAAATTGTAGGAGTTGTTGGGCGTCTAAAGGTCCGCTTGGATTGACGGGAACAGAAGGTCGACCGTTGTTCCAATCCCTCGCTCACTCTTTATCCGGATCCGACCACCAACCATTTGCGCCAATGCCTGCACTTGCAACATCCCTATCCCGGTGCCCTTCTCACCCTTCGTCGTGAAGAAAGGATCAAACACCTTTCGCAAGACTTCCGGAGCCATGCCGCAACCATCGTCCTTGACGCGAACGCATGCGTAGGTTTCGGGCCCGGGCAGGTCAGGCGTCGGGGCCGTCTGCACCAATCGCTCAGTGGTGACGCGGATCTCCCCGCCACTTGGCATCGCATCTCGTGCGTTCACTACGAGATTAAGCACTGCAGAGTCGAACAGCGCCGGGTCGATCAAGCAGTTCGGGATATCGGAACCAAGCTCCAGCTTGACGCGGACATCGGGGCCTGCGCCATATCTCAGGAAAGGCTCAAAAGACCTGAGGAATTCATTCAAATTGCCAGCGTGGATTTCGAGTTCCTGATGTTTTGCGAAGGCCAGTACCAGTGACGTCAGTTCGATACCTCGATCGATTCCCTGCCGCGCTGCAGCAATGTAGGTCCTCACGCTTTCGGGCTCCTCGGCTCTAATTTCGGCAAGCCTCAGGCCGGATCCGATGACTGCCAGGAGGTTTCTGAAATCATGGGCAATACCGCCAGTCATCTCGCCTAAGGCGGCAAGCCGATGTGTGGCACGCTCACGTTGTTGGGCTGCGGCCCGAGCACCGAGAGGCATATCTACCTGACGCTCGTCGCGCTTCGCTCGTGTTTCATTATCGTATGGAAACGCGCTGCCGGTCATGATGGTCGCCCCTATCGATCATTGACGACAAACAGGAAACTCGGGCTCCCATTCGCATCGTCGTTTGGGTTCTCCTGTTGCTGGTGTCACGCATCCTGCACGCATGCCTAGGCGCGCCGCACGATCCCTTTCGTCATGATGTCTTCGACCATCGGAAAGGCCTTGACGGCCTCTTCCGGTAGGTCTCCCTTCGCTCCGGTTAGCTCCGTCCAGTCATGCGCCTCGGGCTCGCCGACGACGATACGACCGACCATTCCTGCATGCTCATGCGGAATGCAGTAATAATCATAGACCCCCTGCTCGGTGAAAGTAACCGAAAAGCTTTCGTCGGGCAGTAGATAGTCAGAATCCCAAGATTTTGCCGCTTTGGGCATGCGGAGCGGCCGCTCGAAGTTTGCGGGATTGTATGCCGTCGTCGTGTGCGAATTGCCGGGATTGAGATTGGTCCAGCGGATCGTCTGTCCTGGTTTGATCAGAATGCCTATCGGGTCGAACCAGACGTGTGAACCGTCGTCGCGCCCTTGCATCTTGACTTCGATCATCTCGCCACCCAGCACGGCCAGAGAAGAGAGGGAAAGGGCGGCGGCGAGCCCGCCGCCAGCGCCCAGTATCTCACGACGCGTCAGTGTCATTTGGCGACCTGTGCCTCGTCAGCCGCCGAAACATGCCACAGCACGACATGGACATGCGGCTCTTCTACCCCCGGATGGCCGGCATTGTAGTAGACGTCCACATGGTCGACATTGCCGCCGGGTGAAGCGAGGTCGTCAAAACGCTTGTCCGGATTGAGGTCTTTGATCGGCAGCATGTAAATCGTGCTGACAAGCTCGCCATCGTGGTCATAGGCAAGGAATGGTCCGGCAGGCAATGTCGTCGGATCGACGAAAAGTTGGCCCATGCCCGGCAGGAAGTCGGGCAGTTTCACAAGCTTGCTGACCTGTTCGTAAGGAGCGGCTGGCGGAGCTTTGGTGACCTCATTCGCCGCCATGGCGCAAAGCGAACTGCCCACTGTCAAGGCAACTGCGAGGACAAGTTTTTTCATCACGGCATCTCCTGGTTGAAATAAAAATTGCGACGGCTGAAGATCTGGAAGTCCGTCTAAAAATTCGATTTTCACTTTCTGACACGGCATGTTCGCGCCCAGCTAGCAAGCAGGAGACTGTTCTGTTCGTCAAACGAAAATAACTGGCATTTAAAAGCATTATTTCTGTTAGTCAGGCCCGTACCTGTTTTGCTTGATTTTCAAAATATCTTCCACTACCTCTGAATTGCTATGAATATTTTCAGCCTCAATTTCCGGCGGGAGCCTAGACGCCTCAAAACGGGCCATTAGCCCGGACGCGAGAGAGTTCGCGTCCGGGACAGCCAGCCTCATCTCCACTCCTCAGTCCATTGAGAACTCTGTCCTGCTTGACCAGTGCGGTTGAACGCTCATTTGCGATCGCGTCTGGATCGACACGGAGGTTGACCCTGATGATCTCCCCCATCCTGTCAGAAGAAGACATTTCGCTTGATCTTGTGACGAAGGGAAAGCAATCAGCCTTGTCAAAAATTGCGATCAGGATTGCTCGGAGAAATGGGCTTGACGAGCAGATGGTTGTCCGTGGTCTTTTCGACCGTGAGTGTCTCGGCTCGACGGGCATCGGTCGTGGCGTCGCGATCCCCCACGCTCTGCTCGGTATGATCTCTTCGCCTGCCGCGTCTTTGACACGTTTGGCTCAGCCTATCGATTTCGACGGCCCGGACGACGATCCCGTCGACGTCATTTACACTATACTTTGGCCGGCCTCTGCCACGTCCGCCCTCCTCCCTGCCCTTTCCCAAATATGCCGGCTGCTTCGGGCATCTCAGGTTCGGGCGCGACTCCGACAGGCACGGACATCCGATGAGGCGTTGGCGATTCTCGAAGCTAAGCCGGTTCCGGCAATTTCCACCAATTTGCATACTTGCTGCTTCGAGCCTGGCGTTTCGGAAGCGATACCTCGCTGATCGAGTGGGACGAACTAGGAAGGGCGGGGCGGGAGTTCATCGCGACCGGACCGACGAGCAAGGGTTTAGGCTCGTTCCTGGGGATGGATGCGCGTGAGCCGATCCGCGTCTATGTCGGATTGCGGTCTGCGGAGACAGCCGAGGAGCGCGCAAAGCTCGCCCTCGAGGAGCTCAAGCGCGTCGGCGGATTCGATCGCTCGGTGCTGATCGTAGTGATGCCGACAGGCACCGGTCGGATAGACCCTGCTGCAATGGACACCGTCGAATATCTCCACGGCGGCGACGTCGCGAGCGTCGCCATGCAGTATTCGTATCTCACAAGCTGGCTGTCCCTCCTGGTCGAACCCGGCTATGGCGCCGAGGCCCCTCGCACCCTTTTTGCGGAAATCTACAGCCATTGGGCCAAGCTCCCGAAGGAAAGCCGCCCAAGACTCTATTTGCACGGGCTGAGCCTTGGCGCCTTGAGCTCCGAGCAATCCGCCGAGTTGTTCGAAGTGATCGGCGACCCGTATCAGGGGGCACTTTGGAGCGGCCCGCCATTTCCGAGCAGGATCTGGCGTTCCGTCACCGACGACCGCGAGCGAGGATCGCCAGCCTGGCTGCCACGCTTCAGGGACGGGTCGTATGTGCGGTTCACGAGCCAGGAGAACGGCCTGGCGATCCCGAACGCACATTGGGGACCGATGCGGATCGTCTATCTTCAATATGCGAGCGACCCGGTGACGTTCTTCGACTACCGGTCCCTGTACCGACAGCCGGAATGGATGGCGGGGCCGCGCGGTTCCGACGTGTCTCCCGAGCTCAAATGGTATCCGGTCGTGACGCTTCTCCAGTTCACCGTCGACATGGCGATGGCCACAACGGCCCCGATGGGGTACGGGCATGTATATGCGCCGGAGCATTACATCGATGCCTGGATCGAAGTGACTGACGTTCGGGGATGGACCGCGGAGCAGATCAACCGGCTGAAGCTGGAATTTTTGCGACGGCGGTGAAGGGAGCGGCTGGCGAAGGCCAAGCGCCTGGACGTGTGCCGTTCACGACCATTCCGGGCGCGCCTGAGCTGCGCCTCCAACTGGCCGAAGACGTCGGCCGCGGCGGCAGCCGCCTGCTTCTCGTCGTTTCCGACCTGCACCGTCGGCTGGGCGAAATTGATGCCGTTCGCCGGGAAGGCCTGCTGGATCATGGTGCAGGCGCGCCGCCTGACGACGGTCTGGTGGCCGGGCCTGGTCATGTAGGCGAAGCTCAGTTCCATGGCACCACTTCTGCCACAGCGCAGGGTTTCGCCGATCGACTCGGAAATAACCCGGCTTTTGATCCATTTTTCTCAGTCGCCCACGACCTGCCAGGTATCGTCCGGATCGAAGCGGTCGATGTATTTGACGATCTGCTCGGTGGTTGGCCCGAGATCGGTCTCGTAGACGACGCCGTGCTGGTTGACGGCGAAGGTTTTTGCGCCTGTCTCGCCATATTTGGCCGGCCAGGCGATAAGGCCGAAGCCGGCGATCATGTTGCCGTTGATGACGTAGTCGTAGGCGCCGCCGGCGATCTGATCGCCCTGGCCGGTCAGGATCTTGTATTTGTAGCCGAAATAGCCTTCGCCCTTGGCCGCGTCCTCAAGTTCGGCCTGATCGATATTGGCGCCAGCCGGGCTCTCACCGTTGATGTCGTCGGTCGGCCAGTAGAGCCCGTCGGTCATGCCTTCAGTACTGATAAGCTTCTGCGCGAACTCCTCCACGCCATCCTCGTCGCGGTCCTGAGCCGCATAGTCCTCCTGCGCATCGACATAGGCGCGCATCGTCTCGATCGCGGTGAGCTCGTTCTCGCCGACATACCGGTTCACGATCTCTTCGAGCCCGGCATAGGTGTCGAAAGCCCACTTGCCGTCCTCGCCCTTGACGAGCGGAAACGGCAGCGGCCACAGCTTGTCGCCGATCTGCAGCGTGCGGCGGTCGCCCTCGCCATCGAGGACAAGCTGCTTGGCCACACCCTCCTTGATCGCCGCCAGCGTCTCGTCCGCGTTCTCGTCGGCCTTCAGCTTTTCCGCATCGAGGCCGAGTAGGGCCGCAACCGCACCGTTGCCGGCGCCGTTGAGCGCCTGCTTGAATGCTTCGACCGCTGCCTCGGGCGTATCGAAGACAGGCGGCTCGGCGGCGGCCGCAAAGGCGGTGATCTCCGGCGCATCCGGCGCATCCTGTGCAGCGGCTGGCTGCGAGACGGCGATGCCCACTGCAAGCGCCACCGCGCAGACAGAGCGGAGAAGGATCGTATGCAAAACTCCCGTGTGACGGGTGGTGCTGAACATCTGTGTCATTATCCTGTCCTCCCGTTCCGTTAACGCCCGCGTCCGCCGCCGCCGCGCTTGATCTGCTTGTGGCCGCCACCGCCGCGCTGGCCGCCGCCCATCGACTTGTGGCCACGGTTGGAGCTGACCTTGGTCACCTTGCCGCGATCGACGTTGCCAAGCCCCGACGGTTTCTTCGGCCGGTTGTCGACCCTTGCCGCAGGTTTTGGCTTGCCAGCCGGACGATTGACCTTTGCCGGTTTGGCGGTTGGGCGGTTGGCGGTCGGGCGGTCGGCGACGGCGGGCCTGGCTTCTGGGCGTTTGACGTTCGGCCTGTTGCCCGGCCTGTTTGCCGCCTGACCGCCCTGGCCCTTCAGCCCGTCGAGCGTGCTCTTGCGCACGTCTCTCGTTCCCGCCGTCTTGCCCGGCGCCCTGTTGGCGAGGCTGTCGTTCTTCTTGATGTCGCGGGCGCGGTCGCGGATGGCGTTGTCGCCATTCTTCTCGATCCTGTTCTTGATGTTGTTCTGGTCGAACTTGTTCAACTGATCGCGGTCGATCTTAATCTTGCTGCGATCGACATTCTTCCAGTCGACGTCGTTGATGTTGATATTGCCGTTGAAGTCGCGGTTGTTGAAGCAGTTGTTGCAGTCGATATCGATGTCGTTGCCGTTCCAGCCTCCACCCCATACCCCCCAGTCGTCCCAGTCGACGGCGGCGGCCCAGATGGCGCCCGTCACCGCCCCGGCGAAGAAGGTCGCGCCCGGATACACATAATAGGGGTAAGGATCGGGATAATAGCGGATCGGTTCCCACACGTAATCCGGCTCATAAAACATCTGTGGCGGATATTGCGGGACGTAGATCACTTCGGGGCTCGCCGACCTGATGACGAAATTGTCGTTCTCCTTGACCACCTGGATTTTGTCGTCGGTCTTGATGACGCCCTTGGCGACCGCCTCGTCGCGCAGCTGCTGGATGGCAACCAGCACGTCCTTCTGCTGGTAGGCGATGGCATCGCCGAGCGTCTGCGTCCATTCGAGGTCGTCGCTCATCATCTTGACGATGTCCGGATAGTTGAGCAGTGACACCACGGAGCCGTCCCAGCTGTCCTTGGGTTTCAGGCTCTTGTCTTTCTCGTACCGGTCGAGGAAGCGCGCCGCCTCGACGATCTGCAGCGGATAGAGTGCAGCAGCCGTGATCACAGCAATCAGCTCGTCCGGATAGAGCGCGATCCGCGCAACCAGGACCTCCATCTCGTCGGCGCTCAGCGGCTCCGGCGAAGTCGTCGCATCACCCGAAGCGTCAGCCGCCGCGACCTGTTCTTGTGCAAGGACAGGGTGCGCCGAACCAAACCCGGCAAGCAGCAGCGCCAGCGCCGCCGCGCCGACCTTCAACATCTCATTGCCCGTCATGCTTCGATCCTCCCTGTCTGTCTCTGTTCCGGCAGGCTTTGCGCCGGGCGTTTTTGGCAGTGTTCGTCACGTTTTGCGTGCAATGCAGCGGAAACCTAAATGGCACGTCGACGTGTCGACGGGCTGCGCCATCCGCGCGGCCGGGCGGTAGCGCCGGCAATAGTTGGGCGCGCAAAGATGCGATCCGCCTTTCATCACCTTGCGCGGGATTCTGATCTGCGGCTGCCGTGGATCGAGGCTGTCGTCCCGTTTGGCACCGCGGGGGTTGTCAACCGTGCAGCACGGGCTGTCGATCTTGCCGTGTTCCTGGTACCAGTCCGTGGTCCACTGCCAGACATTGCCAGCCATGTCGTATAGGCCGTAGCCATTGGCGGCAAAGGAGGCGACGGGTGACGTCCCCTCGTAGCCGTCCTCGCAGAGATTCTGCCATGGGAACTCGCCTTGCCAAATATTGGCCATGTGTCGGCCATCGGGTGCCATTTCATCGCCCCAGACAAATTCGGCCGCGTCGAGCCCGCCACGCGCCGCGAATTCCCACTCGGCCTCGGTGGGCAATTCCTTGCCCGCCCACGATGCGTAGGCTTCGGCATCCTCAAAGTTCACATGCACGACCGGATGCTCGGCCAGCCGCTTGATCGAACTCGCCGGCCCGCGCGGATGGCGCCAATTGGCGCCGCGAACGTAGACCCACCAATTGTAGTGATCGCGAAGATCGACACGCTGTTTGGCCTTGCTGAACACCACCGACGACGGCGCCAGCATGTCCTGCTTCGCTCCGGGATAATCGTCGGGATTTACCGGACGTTCGGCCGAGGTGACGTAACCAGTTGCATCGACGAACCGAGCAAACTCGCGGTTGGTGACGGTGCAGGCGTCCATCCAGAAGCCGCCCACTGTCACCCTATGCGCCGGCGCCTCCTCGGGATAGTGCTTGTCCGATCCCATGAGGAATGTACCGCCGGGAATCCAGACCATGTTCAGGAATGGCTCTTCGACCTGTGTAGATTGAGCCTGGCGTTCCACAACTTGACGCATCGTCTTGCTCCGAATCCTTACTTCTCGAAGGCGAACACCCGGTTCCAATCCTTCTTCATATCGACAACCGTCCAACCAGAATCGGCTGCAGCGTCGAGGCCCTTGTCGAGGCGGCCGATGTGCGACTGGCGGTCGTAGGCCCATTCGCGCTCCGCGTCGGTGTGGTGCACGTAAAGGCAAAAGTGCGGGCCAGGTCCCGAGCATGTCCATTGCAGCATCTGCAAGTCGCCGTCCGAATTGCCAAACGCCGCGATTGGCCGGCGACCGATGTGCTGGTGGATGCCGACAGGCTTGCCCGCCTTGTCGTCAATGAAGTTGATTTCCGGCAACCGCATGAGCACCGGCGTTCCGTCGCGCATCTCAAACTTGGTCTTGCCACTGCTGCCGACGACCTGTTCGGGCGGTATACCGTAGACCTTCTCCGTCCAGGGACGCATGAAATCGATGCCGCCGCCGGAGACGATGAAAGTCTTGAAACCGTTGGCGCGAAGATACGCGAACAGCTCCAGCATCGGCTGGTAGACCATCTCGGTGTAGAGCCGGCCGCTCTTTGGGTGTTTGGCGGTGGTAATCCAGTCGCGAACGATCTGGTCGAATTCCACCGTTGTCATACCGGAGTGCGTGGTCATGACGATCTCCACGATCGCCGGCTCGCCGCCTGAGAGTGCAGCTTTCACGTCGCCCTTGAGCAACGAGGCAAAGGGCTCCTTGTCCTTCCACTCCGGATGCTGCGGGGCCATTGCCTTGACCCGATCGAGTGCGAACAGGAGTTGGAAGTACAGCGGCTGCTCGCCCCACAGCGTGCCGTCATTGTCGAAGACGGCGACGCGCTCTGCTTCGGGCACGAAGTCCGCCGCGCCTTCCGCAGTCACACGTTCGACAAACGCGACGATCGCCTGCTTGGACTGGACGTCATTCCAGGATGGTAACTGATCGGTGCCTTCTGCAGTGGCAGAGGCAGCGGCCCCCAGCAACAGGAGGATGGACACCAGGTACCGCTTCGCGGCGCAAGCAAGATTGGGCATAGCTTGATGTCTCCCGTAGGTCAGCGCCCATCAGGAGCGCCATCATCAAAAAGCGATCACTGGTAAGGGTGATCGCTCGGGTTCGTTGGGCCTGGCTCTTTCGCGGCAGCTGCCAAACCGGCTGACCGAGGTCCGTCGCGGCGTTCGAGCAGCAGCGTCCAGAGCCTGCCTTCGCCAAGGGCGACATTCAGTTCCCTGGACGCCAAATAGGGGATCAATATCAGCAGCATGATCAGGCTTGTCGCCAGCGTCTGAGGCAGCTTGGCGCCTCCGAACTCAGCGAGCGAGGCGGCGACCGATCGCCCATGAATCAAACCGACGACGACTTCCTCGATGACCGAGAGAACGAGAAGCAGGATCAGATAGAGCAAGGCCTTGTAGGCTATGACGTAGGCGATTCTTCCTCCTCCGCGCCGGTCGCCCAATCGAATCATCTGCCCGAGCATTATGAACTTCGCCAGGATCAGTGCCTTGATGGCCGCCAGGCCTGATGGCAGATAGCTGATGCCCTCCTCGCCAAGGATCGCTGCCTTGTAGAGAACGAGCGCACCAAAGCAGACGAATAGATACAAGGACAGGAGCGCGTACTCGCGCAGCTCGTTCTTTGCCCTCTGAGCAATGGTCTCGGTCGAAGGATTGTTGTTCGCGACTGCCATTGACCTGCTTCCGAGTTGGCTTGGAGGCCGCGCCTGCCGATAGTGCGAGCGCGGCCTATTCAAAGCGAAGACTCAGTGTCTGCCACCCTCCTGCAGTTTCGCCAGGACCTGGTCGAGCGCGAAGCTGCCGGGCCTCTGCCGCGGCGGGAATTCGACATAGGTCTGCAGGTGTTTGGCGACATAAGCCTGTGCCGGCACGAGCGCGAAGGCGTGCTCGACACGCCATCTGTCGTATTCCCCGGCGTCCGTCTGCGCCCGTTCGAACGGGTCGCCCTTGATGTCGAAAAGCTTCGGGAACCGCAGCGGAATCAGCGGGTTCTCCCACACGGCCAGTCCTTCCTCGCGCTGCTCGAGGAAGACCATCTTCCAACGTTCGTAACGCAAGCCGGCGAGATTGCCGTCATCGGTCCAGTAGAAGTATTCGTGGCGCTTGCCTTCGCCTTCGCCGGCCAACACGTCGCGTTGGTTGTAGCCGTCCAGATGCACCTTGAACGTCTTGCCGGCCGCTTCGTATCCGTTCAACAGCTTGGCCGTCACGTCTGGTTCGCCTGCGGCTGCGACCAGCGTCGGCACGAAATCTTCGTGTGACGTTATGTGATTGATTTCGGTTCCGGGCTTGATGACGCCCGGCCAGCGCATCATGCACGGCACGCGGTAGCCACCTTCCCAGTTTGTGTTCTTCTCGCCTTTGAAAGGCGTGGTGCCGCCGTCCGGCCACGAGAAAACCTCCGCGCCGTTGTCGGTCGTCCAAAGGACGATGGTGTTGTCGGCGATGCCGAGGTCATCGAGCTTGCCCAAAAGCTGGCCAACCATGCCGTCCATCTCCACCATGGCGTCCGCATAGATGCCCAAGCCGGTCTTGCCCTTCGAGGCCTCCTTGAGAAACGTGTAGATGTGGGTCCGGGTCGAATTGAACCAGCAGAAGAACGGCTTCCCGTCGGCGTTCGAGCGGTCGATGAAGTTGAGCGCGCTGCCGAGGAACTCTTCGTCTACAGTTTCCATGCGCTTCTTCGTCAGCGGACCGGTGTCCTCGATCTCCTGTTTACCCACCCGCCCGAAGCGCGGATCTTCGGTAGGATCGTCGGTTGCACTGGCCTTGCATTTCATCACGCCGCGTGGACCGAACTTGGCCTTGAACTCGGGGTTCTTCGGGTAGTCGGGATGCTCAGGCTCGTCCTCGGCATTGAGGTGATAGAGATTGCCGAAAAACTCATCGAAGCCGTGAACGGTGGGCAGATGCTCGTTGCGGTCGCCGAGATGGTTCTTGCCGAATTGCCCGGTAACATAGCCCTGCGGCTTGAGCAGTTCCGCAAGTGTCGGGTCTTTCTCCGACAGCCCTTCCTTGGCACCCGGCAGGCCTACCTTCAGCAGGCCGGTGCGGAAGCAGGATTGGCCGGTAATGAATGCGGCGCGCCCGGCTGTGCAGGACTGCTGGGCATAGTGGTCGGTGAAGATCGCGCCCTCTTTGGCGATCCGATCGATGTTCGGCGTGCGATAGCCCATCATGCCCCGGTTGTAGGCGCTGAGGTTCCAATAACCGACGTCATCGCCGAAAATGACGAGGATGTTGGGTTTTGTGCCGGCTGCTTGAGCTATCGCGCTCGTGGCTATTCCGGATGCGACAGCCGAAATGGCAAGCACAGATCCTCCGGTCAGCAAAATGTCGCGCCGGTTCGGTTGTCGGTCTGGATTCGCCTGCTTGTCACTCATCTGACGTCCTCCTTTGACTGCACCGCTTTTCCAGGATGACCCGAGTTTTCGGTTCCCTGGCATGCTCCGCGTTCTATCGACGAGACGAAACTGGTGGCAGGACGCTTCAGACATGCCCCCGACAAAATCGCCCTTCGTGAGGTTCGCCTATTGCCGCTCGGGGCGGAAGGTAATTAACGGTAACCTACGGACGGAATCCGCTCGGTTGCATCGAAAGCGGGCTATCCAGGATACGGTCTAGCTCGACGGGACAAATGAGAGTAGGGAGATCCAATTCCCGGCGCCGATATACCGCGCAATGGCCTTGGGTCGGATCGGGAAGACATTGCGGGTTCTTTGAGGACCGCTGCCACAAGCGTGTCAATCCTCGGCCATCGGCGGATACAGCTTCACCAAACAACAGTCCGACTGCGTAACTTACATACTGATACTGGCATCATCAAAAAGACTATGCGCATTCTAGCGCATAAGGGATGGCGCTATGGCAGCAAATGGCAAAACTCGTGGCAGGGAGCTGTGATATTCGGCGGCAAGCGACGCCTGCCGCATGCCGAATTTGCGATCCGCAAATGAGGCATTCCGCGACAGTAGGGTGTGGACGGTCGACACCGACTTTTCCTTCAGTGAAGCCACGGGCGCAGCCTGGGTGGATGCCATGGCCGGTCTTCGTGGAAACTATTCGGTCAGGCCCGAGGTCGACCGGTGGGGCTCGTCGGCGCCGGCGAAGCCGACATCGACTGGGATGTCGCCGGGGCGGTCGGCTATCGTTTCAACGATCGCATCTCATCGGTCATCGGGTACCGGGCACTGGGCGTCGACTACAGCAACGACGACGGTTTCCTCGATGTCGTGCAGCAAGGTCCGATTCTGGGACTCGTTGTCCGGTTTTATGGGCACAAAGAGTCCGATGGATTTTGACTGCGCCCTTAGCTTGCAGCCACTCTGCCCGGAGACGTAGCATGCAGCCAGAACAGGGCCCATAAAAGGGGCGAGGAGCCAATATGTGCAGCTGCGGCATTCAAAACTCGAGGCACTCATGAATTACAAGCTACGGCTCGGGTTCTTGCCAGTTATCGTCGTGCTCTTGCTAGCGCTCTTGCAAGGAACTTCGCTAGCCCAACAGCCCTCCCCCGACCTTCCGCCCGAAAAGGCAAAGCAGTTCCTCGAGCTTTTGTCCGATCCGCAACTAAAGGCATGGCTCGAGGGAAAGATTCCAGCGGCCACGGACGAGCCCGGCCTGTCCATTTCCGAGGACATCTTGAGCGTGGAGACGGGTATTCGTGCCCGTATCGGTGCGCTCGGCGCCGCGATCCCGCGCCTGCCGGAAGAATTTTCGCGCGCCGCCGAAATTGTCTCGCGTGACGTGAACTCCGGCAGGCCAGGGCTGGTCATGGGCATCCTGGCGGTCCTGATCGCGGTCGGTTTCGGAGCCGAGTGGGCGGTGCGACGAGCGCTCGCCAGGACGAGGAGCGCGGTTGCTCAGGAAGACGCCGGACAAGCGATCCTCTTCGAGACTGTCGCCCTGCTGACTTTTGCGCTCGCCAGCGCCGGTTCGTTCTTGGCACTCGGATGGCCACCCTTGCTCCGCAGGATCATTCTGACCCTGCTTCTTGCGTTCATCGCGTTCCGTGTCGTTCGCGCGGCAGCCCGATTGCTGTTTGCGTTCGGCGGTGCGACGAGCGATCCCTCGGACAGGCCGACTCCGCTTTTCGAAAGCGAGGCTTCGACCCGTTTCTGGCGGTGGCGAGTCAGCCTTGTGGCCGGGTTCCTGTTGTTCGGCTGGGCGATCGCCAGCCTCATGCCTAGCCTGGGCTTCTCTCAAGAGGCTGCAGAGCTCGCCGCCTTCCTGTTCGGGCTTGGCATTCTGGCGACCGCAATCGACGTCGTCTGGCAACGGCCCGACGGGCGAGGCTCCCTGGTCAAGCAATGGTTTCTCACATTGTTCCTGATCGTGCTCTGGATGGCTTGGGTCGCCGGCCTGCTCGGCGTCCTGTGGCTTGGGATTTTCGCCCTGGTGCTGCCGACAGCCTTGCGCGGAGTCGGCGCCGCGGCACAGGCTTTCGCCGGCAGGTCGGAGCGCAGCGGCGCGATGGGCGTCGCAGTCAACGTGCTCATTGTCAGGGGCGCCAGGGCGGCGGTCATTGCCGCGGCGGTCGCATGGCTCACCCATATCTGGCGGATCAGGGCTGCGAGCCTCGCCGGCAGCGAAACCGGCGGCTTCCTGATAACCGGGCTGCTCCACGGCATCATCATTTTGCTGATCGCTGACCTGCTCTGGCAACTGTCGAAGGCCTTGATCGAATATCGCATGAACCTTGCGCAGGCGGATGGGAGCAGCGCCGACCAGCTGGCCCGCAGCGGCCGGCTGCGCACGCTGTTGCCGATATTCCGCAACGCCCTTGCCTTGTTCATAGCCGCGGTCACCGTGCTGACGGTCCTCGCCGGGCTCGGCGTGAAGATACTCCCGCTGATTGCCGGCGCCGGCATCTTCGGCATTGCCATCGGCTTCGGCTCGCAGACCCTGGTCAAGGACGTGCTGAGCGGCGTCTTCTACATGATGGACGACGCCTTCCGGGTCGGTGAATACATCCAGAGCGGCAGCTACAAAGGCACGGTCGAATCCTTCAGCCTGCGTTCGGTGCGTCTGCGTCATCATCGCGGCCCCGTCTATACCGTCCCGTTCGGTGAGCTCGGGGCGGTCCAGAACATGAGCAGGGATTGGGTGCTCGACAAGATGATGATCAACGTTACCTACGATTCCGACGTGGATCTGGCGCGCAAGCTCATCAAGAAGATCGGCCAGGAACTGGCAGCCGATCCTGAATTTGCGGCCGACACGATCGAACCGCTCAAGATGCAGGGCATCGACAGTTTCGGGGACTATGCGATCGTTCTGAGGATGAAGTTGATGACGAAGCCCGGGACCCAATTCGGCATCAAGCGGCGCGCACTCATGATGATCAAGGCGGCATTCGCGGAAAACGGTATCAAGATCGCGGTTCCCACCGTTCACGTCGAGGGTGGCGGGGAGACTGCCGCCGCTGCTCATCAGGCAAACCAAACCCTGAAAAAGAGCAAGGCCGCCTTGGAGGCGGTGAGCGACACGCCATAGAGCTGCGCGGTCCTGTCCACGTCATCCGAACTCGGCCTGCCCTCTCTGAGAAAGGCATCGATGCGAGCATTCACCACGGGTCAGAGCCTTCGTGTGGATCGGATCGCTGCTCGGATTTCATTATACCCATGGGGTCGCTCCACGCCCGCTACATGAACATTGAATCAAAGCGCTCAATGCTCCAGAACGCTGCGATCGTCCCGATGACATAGGCTCAGGCGACAACCGCCTGCCGCGGCAATTCATAAACGCGCTGGACTAGATGAATGGCGACCAGCACGACGGCAATAAATATCAGCTGGCCAAGTTCGACGCCGACGTTGAAATGAGAAGAGCGCCAGCGGGACCATGGGATCCGCGCCCCATGGCCAACCGTATCCACTTGTCACGGGACGAGTTCGATCTCGCCGGGCTTCCAGGTCTTGTCGAACCATGGTTGCAGCGGACCATAGAGGCGAAGAAGAACGTTCCAGCCCTTGCCGGGGACTGTCTGGATCCAGTTGGCCTCATGGCCTTCCGGCGCCGTCGGGCCGAACCAGACATCGACCGAGGAGTCCGCGTTGATCACAATGTCTTTCTTGTCGCTGCCGATGCTGGGGAATTGCTGGTCCGTCTGCAGCATCGAACGCGTCTGATTGTCATACAAGACGAACGACCAGAAATTCTTTGCCGGAATGTTTGGCGGCAGATGCACCTTATAGGTCCTGCCGCCATCGAACGGCTTGCCGTCCTTGTCGGTCGTGGCGCCTGCGTACTGCGAACCGATGCCGACGCGCTTTATCGCCATGGCCGGCGTGATGCCCGTCGCATAGTAGTGGAACAGGACACGGGCATCCAGATAGCGCACGCCGGGCTGCAGAAGAAACTCGTAGCTGCCGCCGACAAAGCCGGTGAACCAGGCACTGTCCGGATAGTAGTAGGCGTCCTTCATACGAGTCTTGAAGGTAATGGTGCGCGCTGTCGCATTGCCGACGGCCACGGCTTCGGTGAGGATCTTTTTCATCCGCTCGTCCGGCGCGAAGGGTTTGCCTTTTACGATGCCGATGGCGGCGAGTTGTCCCAGCACTTCCGGGTGATAGGCCTCATTCGGCTCGTACTGGACGATGTTGTTCACTTCCTCGTAGAAATGGAAATCATTGGCATGGATGGTGTTGTACTCCTTGCCAGACGTATTAATGATTTTCATTGGCGGCGGATTGCCGACGTCCGAAAGAGGATACACTTTGGCGAATTTCCTGGTGTTTTCGACCGCAGTTGCGGTGCTGCCGTTCTCGAGGAAGCCACGCCAGAAGAACAGGTTTCCGTAGGTCGACGTCCGCAATACGAAATAACCTTCGGGGACCTCGCCCTCATAGCCTGGCGGCAAGAGCAGGTATTTTCCACCCTTGCCCTTGTCCGGACCGGCATTGCCGACATCGCCAACATATTGGAACCAGTGATTGTCGATCATGCCCAGGATATTGGGCGGCGTCTCGATGACCAGCGGACCGGCCTTGGTGTCCAGCCACATCAGATTGTAGATGCTTTCGGTGTTGCCGGTCAGGTACAACGAATGCGAGTCCATAAGGTTTTCGAAGATCAGAATGGTCTGATTGTTGTCGGCGCCCTGCTTTGCCAGTCCGACTCGCAGGGCTTCAACCGATGCGCCGGGCATCGCGTTGAGGAAGGCGTCGACGCCGCGCATGAAGTCGAGATTGTCGTAAAGCTTCTCCGAAGTGGCGTCATCCGGGAAGCCGTCGAAAAAGTTCAGCTTGCCAAGCCTGGTGTCCAAACTCTCCGGCGTGATGATCGAATCCGGTATCGGCGTCGTCATCTTCATCTTCGGCGCTTCGGCGGAAGCGGTGCTCATGCCGATCAGTACCGCCGCGGCGGTGGCGCAAAGCAGTCTCGTCGTGCGTGCAGCGGTCGCAGTAGAGCCGGCCAATTTCAGGTAGTGTTTCATGGCTTTTCATCCTTCACAGTGGTTCAGGCCGCGGGGCGGCCGGTCTTCTCATTTTTTCGGGAACAGAAGCGTCCGGTCCATCAACCGACGGATCGGGAACCGACGCGCTGCGCTGAAAATGCTTTTCTTGCGTTTTGGCCGATACTCGCTGGCATTGCGCCACGTTATTCAAAGCAACTTAGGCTCGGCATTCGTGCCGTGCCAGCCGCAGTATGTAAATTACGTGGACCAACCCGTAATTGACGAAAAAACGAGGCGCGGGCGGTCGAAAACCTCAACACGCGAGGTACTGTGATCCGGGCGGATGCCTCCGCAGTAAGGAAGTTCAAACCCCTGCGCGGAAAGACTGTCGTGCCCAAGTCCACCGGATCGCCAACGGCATACCGGGTGGCCCTCGTTCCCAAGGCCAGCGCAGGAGCGCGCGTTTGCCTTGGGAAAGCGGTCGAGCGATTTCCTAACTATGCGACTGCCTGGGGCTTGCTGGCTCAGCGGCTCGATCGCGGACTTGATCCGACTCGGCGCGAATGAAATGAGCGCCAGAACAATGAGCCAGACCGGCAACACAACAATCAGGCAGGTCGTTTTGAGGAAGGAGCTTGTCGCATGTTTGAGCCTTCCTGTCTTGGCAGGCGGCGCACGATCCGCCTGCCCCAACAACAGCCAAGCAAAATCCGGCGTTTCCTTTAGCCCGCCGGATTGTACCAGATCGGCGAGGTGTACGCGCGCTCCTGCATCTCCATCGTCGCTTCCGGTGGCATCTTTACGCCGAAATATTTGGCGTCATAGGCCGTCCAACGCGGCGTCGGGATTTCCAGCACGCGGCCGTAATAGAACGCCCGCTGGGCCGGATCGAACTCGGGATCAACCCAGACGGCGACCAGTTCCGGCGCGCCTATCGTGTTGGTCCAGATGGCATTGGCGACATCGACAGTGCTCCCGACCGAAGGCACCTTGCCGCCCGGCTTGCGGTCGCCCGACCACGCAACGTCATAGACCTTTTCCTGCACTTCGCCCGCAGCATTGAGCCATCCCTTGACGATCTGGTAGCGATCGAGGTTTGCGCCGATCGGATCCTTCAGCGCTGCAACCAGGAAGGTCGGCGCCTTGCCTTCCGGCGCGGCAGTGAGATCGCCGCCCATCGGCACGCCCTTGGTATAGCCGATGAAGGCGGGGCTGCGGGTATTGGCGTCGGCTTCAACGAAATCGAAGCCGCCGAAGAGCCGCACCAGCATCCGCGATCCGGTTGTGGCATAAGTCTCCCGGCGTGCCATCGCGTCGAAGATCGCCTCGCGGGTGTTCTCGGTCGCCCAGACCGCCGCGTAGCCGGAAGCGGTCTGCTCCCAGCCCATAATGGTCGCCTTCTCGGTCTTGACGAACGGGTGCGTGGCGCGGGCCGGCCCCGGCTCGCTGCTGGATGTCTTGCCGAAAAAATTGTCCTCCTCGACGGCAGCAAGCCCGGTATGCGCGTCGGTCGAGCCGACCATGCCGAACTTGTAGGGGTTCACCCCGAGTTCCTGCTCCAGCTTGAGCCCGTTCTTCAGGGCCGAGCGCGCATATTCGAACTCCAACATATCGGGCGTCTTTACGACGGTCAGGTCGAGATTGCCCTTGTCCCAGCGCTCGAAGTTGGCGAATTCGTCATTTGGCGACAGGAAGGGGTGCGTTTCGCCGTCGCCCTTGATCTGTGTCGCCTCGTAGAGACGCTCCCACTTGGCGCGCGTCTCCGCATATTCGCGGTCTATTGGCTTGTCGACGCCCGGCTCGATCATCGGGAACATGCGGCCATTGGAAAGGTTGCCATTATGGGCGATGGCGAGCACGTCGCCGCCGGTTTTCTCCTCATAGGCCGCCATCCACTTCCACAGGTCGCGCGGATTATCGCTGCCCGGTGCGAGCACGGTGAAAGGCACGATCTGGCGGGCGAGATCGCCATTGTCGCGGAAAATGACGTTGCGATGCAGGTTGTTGCCGCTCGTGTTGGAGGTCCACTCGTAGCCAATGACCGCCGTGAAGCGGCCTGGATCGTTCGCCTCCTCCGCCGCGTCGATTGTCTCCTGCCATGCCGAGCGATAGGGGGCGGAGTCGGGAGAATAAAGCAGCGGCCCGGTGAGCTCCCCTGCACCGAAAGCAGTGATGAGCTCGATCGCGGCAGCGGCGCCCTGGCCGGACTGGATCATGTCGTACCACCGTCGTCCCTTGGGGTCCGCCACGATATCAGGCTTGCCGGCCAACAGGTCGTTGAAGAAGCCCATATTGTCGGAATGGTCGGTGACGACCAGGAAATCGAGCGGCCGCGACAGTTTCACCAATTGCCCAGACGAAGCCATCACCTCCTCACCTTTGCCGAAGCGATAGGCATCGCGCGGTCCAAGGCGCGCACCGAAGGCGCCGGCATCGAAGGAGAAGGATGTGTGGGTGTGGGTGTCGCCGAACAGCGGCCGGGTCGGGAAGTTGCGCCCGGCCCAGGGAGAATAGGGCCGTTTGGCCGGATAGAGCTGGTCGGCGGTTCCCTTGTCCAAGGAACCGGAATCCAGCAGGGTATCCTGCGCCGCAGCGGGCAGCGCGCCTGTCAGGCTTGCTGTTCCAAGAGCGGCGACCGAAACAAACTGCAAAAGTCCGAACGTTCTCATCATAGTCCTCCTCCAACTGTGGTGCATGCCCAAGCCATTATTCCCTGGAAAACCGGTCATCGGAGACCACCGGACCGCGTGAACACGGCCTTGGAACTCTCGCCTTGATCAGCGCTTGAAAGGTACAGAGCGATCGCGAAATGCGATGCTTCGTCCAGGCCAACGCCGGCATTCAGAATTTCACGCAGCCGGGGCACGAAACGAACCACTTTCCAATCGAACAGGTCATTTGCGACATTCCCGGCAAGCTCGGGTTGATGCGCGAGCAGGCGACCGTAAGCTTCGATGATCGCGGACCGCAGTTCGACTGCCCCGCCCGTCCCCTGCACCGACAATGCTTTCACGATTTCGAGCAGCTCAGCATGACTTCGGCCCGGCTCGACAAAGTATTCTTCCGCGAGCCGCGTCACCCCGTCCGCGCCCGTCATCTCGATGAGCGCAGTGGCATAGGCACCGAGATTGATTGTCAGCCCGTACTCCGCCGCGGTCTTCAGTTTTCCGCGAACGAATGCGATGTCGTCCGGGCGGTCCGACATGCCGAGCATGAGGATGTAGAGCCCATGCCATTCGACGTGAAACAAGTCGTTGACGATTCGATAGATGTCGTCACGCGCAACTCTTGTTTTGAGTTCGCGCAGCGTTGCGTAGGGCGCGCGCGCGACCTCGAGGAAGGCCAGTTCGGCGAGCCTGCGATCTTCGTGCCGCAGGTAAGTGGCGAAGAACACCGCGCGTTCGGCCAGCGTCTTCGAGCGCTTGTCCCATCGCGCCACCTGGCGCATTACACTTTGATACTCGCGCCCCGCCAGGCCAAGCGCCCTCCAGGCCCCGCCGGGACCGTTCTGGACAAGAATAACCTGGAGAGCCGGATACAGCTGGAGGGCGCGGGCCGTCGTCGAATCGAGGAACAGAGGGATGGCGCTGCCGTCATAGCGTCCCTTGAATGTCTCCAGCACTGCGTAGGAGAAAGGTCTTGCCGGATTCTCGCGCGCGAGGACCGCCGTGCCGCTCCCGACAACCTGGTCGGCATTCGTCACCTTGGGATAGGGCATACAGAGCGCACAAGCATGCGCCGGCGTCGCGGTCAGCAGGAACGCCGCGACAATCATGCACATCAGCGATGCCGGTGCTGCGCTTGTCAGCCCGGTTCGCCGATCCCTGCGCGAGGTGTTCATATGCCGCCCTTCCCGACAATCTCAAAAGGTCGCCACACGTTCGATCACCCAGAACATTGCAATCGTGCCGATAGCGTATGGCGGCACGAGATCCAGCCAGGCCGGCAGCGATCGCCTGCGAACCCCCAGTGCGACCAGCGCAAGCACGGCTCCGACAAAAAGAAGCTGTCCGATTTCAACGCCGAGGTTGAAGAACAGCAGCGCGACCGGAATCTGCCCGGCCGGCAGTCCGATCTCGCCAAGGGCGCCGGCAAAACCGAAGCCATGGAGAAGCCCGAAAGCAAATGCTACCAGCCAGGGTGCTCGAGCGGCTAAACTTCTGCGCCCCTGCCGTACGTGGACGATCTCGACCGCGATGAACGCGATCGACAACGCGATTACCGCCTCGACCGGCGGCGAGGGTACGTTAACAAAGCCGAGCGTCGCCAGCGCGAGCGTGATGCTGTGCGCGACGGTGAAGGCGGTGATCGTCTTGACGAGCCGCCACGAGCCCGCGGTGATGATGAGCAGGGCAAGCACGAAAAGCAGATGATCGAAGCCTGACAGAATGTGCTCGACGCCAAGTTTGAAATAAGCGGCGGCCGTAAACCAGCGGCTTGGAGTTGCAGGAATCGTCGCTTCCGGGGCGCCGGGCGTCAGCCGCTCGATCCACACGTCGCCGCTGGCGAACTCGACGCGCACCAGCGCATCGGTCATCGTGTTTTGCAGCCCGTCAATCGATACCACCTGGCCTTCCAACGGCTCGACCGCGCGCATCTGCCAGGTCTGCACCATTGCGTCGCCAGTCGGGCGCGAGACGACCGGCGTGAGGTTCTCGACCTTGCCCGAGAATGCTGCCGACAGCGCCAGTCGCGCGTCACCCTGCATCGGTGTCTTGAACAGCACGCTGAACTCGTTCGGCGCCCCTTCCTGAACGCTGAGGTAGGCTGGGCGCACCTCGTGCGCCGAGGCAACCTCCGAGAACAGCATGGCGATGGCCGCTGTCAGCACAACCAGCCGAACGCACTGCGTCGCGGCGCGGGAACCTCGGACGAGTGCAGGCCATTTGGTCGGCGGGTTCATTGCGTGGCCACTTTCGGTGCGGGCTCGGGCCCCAATACCGCATTCGTGGTGTCGTCCAACTCGACGCCATACTTGTTGCGCAGCGCGATCAGATAATCGCGGCTCAACTCGGTCTGCTTCGCAGAGCGCCACTCAGAAAGGACCGCATCCCTGACCGTCTCGAAGGGCTTCAGCGCCGTCGCTGTACGCTGCGTGACGAGCACCAGATGAAAGCCGTAGCCGGATTTCATCGGCCCCTGCCATCCGCCGGCTTCGAGTGCAAACACCGCGCGCGCAAAATCGGCACCGAACATTCCGGACAGCGCCAACGCGTCGGTATCGGCGAAGCTGTCGCCGAACAGCAGCCGGTCGCCCGCGGTCGAACCGTCCTCTGTATTCGCTGACAGCGCACCCAGCGCGGCGGTCGCGTCCGCCGCGGCATCCTTGCGATGCTCCGGGTTGAAGTAGACCTGCCTGAACGAGAGTTTTCCGGGCGTCTCGAAGTGTGCAGAGTTGGCGGCATGGAACTGCCGCAGTTCCGCTTCGGTCGGCTCGGCAAGCTGGGCCGTGTCCTCGACAAGGAATTTCAGCTTTTGCGCCAGGCGGCGGCGGATTATGGTGTCGTCCTGCTCAAGGCCCATCTCCTGCGCTTCGCGCGCCATCACTTTCTCATTCAGCAGATCGTCGACAAGACCCTTGAGCTCATCGGCGGTTGGCTCACGCAGCCATTGGCTCGACCAGGTCTGCTTGAGCCAGCGCACGTCGCCTTCACCGATCCGGATCGGCTCGGCGGCTGTGGCTTCGATACGCCTGTCGTTCAGCCAGGAAAAGCCGCCAAACAGGATCGCACCGATGACGGCAAAATGCAGCAGAGGCTCCCTGAGCAATATCATACGCTTTCCTGCGCCCCCTGCTGTCGCATCCATGGTTCGGTCCAAGACGACAGCATCTCGCATCAGAGCCATTCGAGTGTGATACTTCGAAGACTACTTCTTTCGCTCCTGCATGGATGGTAGGCCCCAAAGATCCGGGGCGGAATGTAATTTACGTGGGCAAGCACGTAACAGGGCAACAACAAAGCCGCTGCTGAGCGTGTGAGGAGTCGTGCCAAAATTACGGTGAGCATCGATTGCGAGCCGATCACGTCGCACGACGATGCTCTCGCTCCGGCGAATTCATCAAAACATCCGGCACCAAAGGGACCGTGGAGAAGATTTCGATACGATCAGTGACACTGTGCAATTCGAGCGGTCCCTAGCACAGTTTTGCCGAGCCACTTAGAGCCGGAGACGAACCTCTAAATTACGCCGCGCAGGCCAACCGAGGGGCTACCTCTTGCAATCTTTTGTGGCGGAGCCAAAGCATTTCTTGCCAGCACCCGATTTCTGGCTGGCCTGGGAACCCGTCAAGGCGCCGATGT
Organism: Mesorhizobium sp. WSM4829; assembly: GCF_055811475.1. Taxonomy (NCBI): domain Bacteria; kingdom Pseudomonadati; phylum Pseudomonadota; class Alphaproteobacteria; order Hyphomicrobiales; family Phyllobacteriaceae; genus Mesorhizobium; species Mesorhizobium sp. WSM4829. The sequence continues at coordinate 136,816 of NZ_JBVVQJ010000005.1, forward strand.
GGTTGCCTAAATTTTCTCTGCTGTTTTGATCGACAGCTGCAACAGGTGCCGCAATCACCAACCCTGCCGCGCTGCCCGCCGCTGCCGCCACACCGGTCGTTGCGTGAATGATGGTGTCGCCCAGGCCTATCCTGTTGTCGGTCAACGTCTGGCCGCCGGCCATACGCGCCCCGATCAGTTGCACGACCTGCGGTGACGAGGCGAACTTGCCGTGATGCAAAGGATCGCCGGATTTGACTTTCGTCAGATCGATGACGGTTATGTTGTTGCTGGCGAGATCTTCCTTGTATGGAGCTTGTTCCGGATCGATCGATCCGAGCCGGGGAATATCGCCCCAGACCCGTCGCGAAACTTTGAGCGCGCGATCGTCCTGCGAGACAAAGAGGGTGAACTGCGGGTGCTGTTTGCCCATGTCGGCAATCTGAGTGCGAAACACGTCGACGTCGACGTCAGGCGCGGCCAGCATGACGTTCTTGAACTTCGCCGGAAGGCCGCCATTGCGGATGGCCATCTGGCGCAAGCCTTCCAGCGCAAGCCAGTTGCCCATCGAATGGGCGAGGATCGAAACTTCCTTTATCTGGGGATCGCGTGCAAGGTATTGGAACAGCAGTTCAAGCGCATTTCGCGTGTAGTTGGTGCTTTCACGATCGTAGCCATACGCCAGCGCACTGCCTCGGGAGGGCCAGGTGACCAGGATCGGGACGCTCTGCGTGTCCGTGTCCTTTGCGATCTGCGCAAAACGATAGACCGCGTCTTCAAAGCGATTGTTGAATCCGTGAATAAAGACGAGGACACTGTGATCCGGGCTCTTCCTGACCGAGGCGCTAAGCCACCCCTTCGCTGTCTCGAGCGTCAATTCCTGGGCCTGCACGACGGCGAAATCAGTCGCCGGGTTTGATGGCAGCTTCTTGGGCCATGCGACCTCTCCAACCTTGCGGACGGATGGCGGAGGGATCGAAACCGTAATTTCGGCGAACGAGGGGGCTAGCCCGCGCTCGCCCGTATACATTTGTGCCGGATTGGAGGACCGACTGCGTGTCGTTGTGACCAGCATCTCCACCTTGCTGGAGGAAGGCGAGGTGTCGGCCACGGGCAGCAGCACATTCGTCGGACGGGACGCGCACCCCCACAGCAGGCCAACCAACGCCGATGCCAACAAGACGTTGCTGATACGCCCGACTTTGGACGGGCTCACGAAACAGTTCCCCAAACTCTTCTCCCGTTCGAAGCCGTCCCAGGCTCAGATATAATCAGAACCGAAACCTGGCGCCGATGATTGGTCCCTGCATTGCTATGTCAAACACAAATCGGTCGTCGTCGTAGTCTACGGCAAGGTAGCGATAGCCCGCTTCCAGCGTGACCCAATCACTGTACCGGTATTGAAGCGTGCCCTGCACTTGCCAATCGATGTCGGCGCCAAGGCCGAAGCCACCGACATCCGCCTCGCCGTGGAGCCCGAAACCGTTGCCGAGAGCAACATCGCCGGCCACACCAATAATGGGGTCGACCCAGGTCTTGCTGCCGCTGGCCTCCCTTACGGCGAGAGGGCCAGTAACGGTCAGATCCGCATCGAGGTGCCAAAGCCGTCCGCCGGCCAGAACGTCCAGGGTCGCGGTGCCATTGTCGACGACCCGATAGGAGCCGCCGACGGTCCACACCACCGTGTCCACGTTCGCTTCGGCCGAAAAAAGAGCCAATGGGCCGGGCGACGTGCCATCGGCCTCGAGTCCCAGGTAGATGAAGTCGGTGAAAAGAGCGTAGCGGCCATTGCGCGCCTCACCGGCAAGCATGACCGGCGGGGGAGACCAATCGATGTGGTCGAAAATCTGGCCGAAATCGACGTCGATATCGACCGGCGACAGGCCCCTGACGCCGACCCTGCCCTTCATGCCTGCCATCCAGAAATAGGGTTTTGCGGCGAAGGTCCAGGCCGGCGCGGCTTCAGCAGGCACGGGGGCGGCTTCAGGAAGTTGCGTCGCAGCGTCCGCAGCGATCGCCGGCACCGCAAACAGCGCTGCCGCTGTTCCCGCCGAAGCCAACACGAGAGCTCGGATGATTCCCATATCGAAGTCCCCTCTAATTCCGTCGTCTACTTTATGTCCGATGCGATCGCGCCCGCAGTGACAACCTATATCTATTCGCGCCGCTCAGCTAATGGATATCGGTTTCCGATCGTCTTTCATGTCGACAGCGGTTCATTTTGTTGCTGTCACGGACGGACAGTGCCGGGCCTACTTCGGGAACAGCAGGCTGATTCCCGTGCGGAATCCGAAGCTGTCGGGGCTTACCGCCCAACACCGCACGCAGGTCGATTGCCATTCCAAGCCAGCCTCGGCTCAGTTCTGGCGTGGCGGCCAAGGAATGACGTGCGGTTTCCGGGCGGCATCCGCGTGCAGCACGGCTCCGACCTCCCCAACCAACCGATCCACCAGTTCCTGCCATTCGGCTCGTCTAGTCTCGCGCAATGCCGGCGGGACCATGTCGATCCTCAAGAGTGCGAGCTCCGCCTCAGCAAGTTCCTCGCAAATATCCTGAAAACCCTCACTTCGGCCCATCAGCCGATGGATCGCCAACTCAAATTGCGGGAACCGACGCACCGCCGCCGAGACCGCTCTTTGTCTATCAGCCGGTTCGTCGTCCATCCTCATGGCGCAGATTCGTGTTTTTCCCTGGACCACCGTAACCTATCGCATGGAGGCGGCTGCGGAATGTAAGTTACGTGGGCAACAGGGTAATTTCTGGACATCTCGTAGCGAGTCGATCGGCGCCAAGCCCTATAAAATCGCAAATTCCAACTCCGCTGTCGGTGAGGTCGCCTGCCTATCGATCCGTTGCCATCCGCCGGCGCTTTGCGCGAACCGTCCCCGTCGCCCAGCGTTATCCGTTCAGACTACTGGGAGTATTGCAAGAACAGGCTCGCGGATATAAATTACGCACCAGAGGTAACCGGCGAAAAATGAAATATAACTGGGGAGTAGTCACCCCAGAACGTCAGGTGAGGGAACCAAGGTGATCCGGGCCGAACCAGCCACAGGGAGGGAGCATAGGCTCGCCCCAGAGGATTGCCGTGCCCAGCTTGCCCGGATCCTCAACAGCGCGGACTTCGATGCAACCGGTCGCGAGCGCCGCTTCCTCAGCCATGTGGTGGAGGAGACGCTGGCGGGTCGCGGTGATCGTATCAAGGCCTATTCGATCGCAGTCGAAGTGTTCGGCCGTGACATGTCCTTCGACCCGCAGACGGATCCGATTGTCCGCATCGAGGCCGGCCACCTCCGGCGCGGGCTCGAGCGATACTACCTGACTGCCGGACACGACGATCCTATTCTCATCACGATCGCGAAAGGCGGTTACGTTCCAACGTTCTCGGTGCGATCGCCCCTCGAGACCATCGAGCCGGACTTGCCTGTCGACCGAGCGGAGAAAGTCCCGCCCCCTGCTCGATGGATGAAGGCATCTTGGCTGACGGTGGCTCTTGCGGCAATCGTCGCGGCATTGGCTGTTCTGGCATTGGGATTGGCGAGGAGCGACGTTCGCCCGACTTCGCCTGAGATCCCGCGACTGCTGGTCGAGACGTTTGACGACCTTTCAGGAACGGAAGCCTCCAGGGCCATCGCCAGTGGATTGAGGCAGGAAGTCGTCAGCCAGCTTTCCAAATTTAGGGATATCGTGGTCGTGGAGTCGGCCGCAAAGGGGGAGGATCCATCGATCTCGCCGGCACGATTTGTCCTGGCCGGAAGCGTGAACCTGTCGACCGATGCCTTCCGGCTTCGGGTCCGGCTGCTCAACCGGGCGGACAACTCGGTTCTGTGGGCAGAAAGCTATGATGGCGGGCTGAAAGTGGCGCAGCTTATGGAGGTCCAGACGGACATCGCGCGTAATGTGTCATCGAGCCTGGCCCAGGCATATGGCGTCATCTTCCAGGCAGACGCCAATCTCCACGTCGTCAATCCGCCCGACGATTGGGCCGCCTACTCTTGCACGCTTTCTTTTTACGCATATCGGGTCGGTGTCGATGCAGAAAGCCGGTCATCGGTACGCGCGTGCCTTGAGAAGGCGGTGGACCGCTTTCCGACCTACGCCACGGCCTGGGGTCTTCTCTCGCTGATCTACATAGATGATTACCGATTCGAGTTTTCAGGCGACCCGGCAGAGTCCGCCGCTGCGCTCGAACGCGCCTTGGCGGCTGCAAGGCGATCTGTGGGGCTTGACCCTGTCAACATCCGGGGCCGCCAGGCGGAAATGGTTGCGCTCTATTTCCACAAGGAGATCGATGCCGCATTGAAAGTGGGCAAGCAGACTTTGACCATCAACCCGAACGACACCGAGTTTATGGGCGAATATGGAGAGCGCCTGGCGGTTTCTGGAAATTGGCATGACGGATGCCAGTTGATAGCGGAGGCGCGTCAGAAGAACCCGGGGTCAGGCTACTATGACGTGGATCTGGCCCTTTGCTCCTATTTCAGCGGGGATTATACGCAGGCAGCCATGTGGATCAACAAATCGCCATTTCCGTCGAATCCGATCTATCATCTGCTTGCCGCTGCCGTTTTCGGCGAGGGAGGATACAAAATCGCGGCTGATCGCGAGGTCGCATGGCTGAACCAAAATCAACCTGATTTGGTGAAGAACATGCGCCAGGTGGTTTCGGCGCGGCTGGCCCGTTCGCAAGATGTCGAGTTTTTCCTCGGCTCGCTAAGGAAAGCGGGCCTTGGCATCGAAGGCGACTAAGAAGTCAGCGGCGCCCGCCCCTCACCTGCCCTGCGTCGAAGCCGGCATCAAAAACAACGAGATCTGGATGGACGGAAGTGTTCGTTCGAATGATGCTATTGCGTTGACTTGAGCGCAGGTTTTGCTCAGCCAGCACAGCGCCTCCTCTTAAGCACGCTGGCGGTCTTGGCCCGGCGGCCTGCTGACAGTCCCCCAATAGAGCTGCCGGGCCACTCGAACTTGCTCAATGGAAGGCGCGGACTTTCAGGATTAGAACCAACAAGCACATCAGCGGCATCATCTTTGGCGAGGTGCTGCATCATTGAGCACTTGCCAATGAAGGATAATGGCTGAAAACGCAAAAAAAGCCCCGCCGCTCCTTTTGCGAAGCGGCGGGGCCCCCCACTCGCCCCCCATTGATGCCCACGCAATTGCGGTGCCAGACGTGTTGACCCATTGCGGCGCACCTTTTGATGCCGGGACAGCCTGTTCGCAGTTGAGAGGGGCTGTATCGAGCGGGTCGATGGCGTATCGACTTTTTTGCCGCAAAAGGTTTCGCGCCGGAACGCTTGCTCTTCTGGATGGTTGGTTGGGATGCAGGAGATGCAGGCGTGGCCAAGAAGCTGTCAATCGCCGAAACGTTGCGACGAACCTCTGACCAACTGAAGAGGATCCGGAAACACGTCGCCAATGGCGGTCATGTGGACCAGATGCAAGAGGTCGACGCCTTGGTGGGCCTCGCCAAAGAAGTGGCCGACCGGCAGCTGGCCGGGTATGAAAGCCCGGCGGATGAAAACGATGGCTCTGTGCAAGACGATGACGATGCAAAGGACTGAGCGTTGTCGACCGGCTCCTGACATTCCGCGATAACGGAATTACTTGATTTGCCAAGATCGGTACTATCCAGCGGTGGCGGACCCCCCAATCCGCCTGGCCGGCGCCGTCAAGCGTTCTTACCCCACGCCCCCCAAGCGGCGCCGGCCGCTCGGCTGCGCACCATCGTGTCCGGCCCCGAGGGCATGCCAGGAGCCGCGCGGGTTTGACGGGTTTTTTCTGCAACTTGCGGCGATCTGTACAGGCGCCACGCAATCGGCAGATTCCCATCGCTCTCGGCGGCCTTTAATACCCGATCTGCGATATCGCAGCGGATAATGGGATCGTCCGCTATATAATCCATTGGATTCTGTGGATTCTGTTTGAAAAACATCTCCGGCCCCGCGCTTGGCGCTGAGAATGCTCAACGGTTACCGCTTTGAACAGTCGTCAAATGACGACCACAGACGGATTTATACGCCATCCCACGAAGGCCACGTTGGCGTAATTGCGTGGAGGCGAGACGCGGATCCTGCCGGTGGTCGGTGCAACAGAAGCTTGCAGCCGGGAACAACCACTCAACGGTTCGCGTTTGTGCAAAGGCCCGCTTCTTTTGCACGGGCAGCGAGCCTCGAAGGTTCGCAATGCCGCACCGGCGCTTCAATCGCACCCGCCTCAGCCCTCACGATCTGGCTATTTGCGAACGCGTGTACGATCAGGTTTGCGCAGATGAACACATCGACCCTTTGAGCCGGGATGCCGAAGCCTTGGCGGTGTTGATTGTCGCAATCTTCCGAAACATTACGACCAGTGAGCGCGAACTGCTGGAGGAGGTCAGGTCGCTTCGTCGTTCAAAGGGCGCAGAACAGGCGCGCTAGCTTGGCGGCTTTCCCTGACGAATCGTTCCAGTCCCGCTTTGGCACAGCCGGATTGGCATCGTAATTGCCTTTTGAGTCTCGCCAGAGTGTAGCCACAGCGCTTGCGAAGGAGATGGAAATGGGTTTGGCCGAAGACCTGTCTGATGTTGCCCTCACATTCGCTTGTCCGGATTGCTCGCATCCGGCGGTAAGGAAGGGCTCTGCGCTGAAAACGATCGCCCACTTCAGATGCGACGGGTGCAACGCCAAGGTGCGGATCACTTATCCGCAGAAACTGGCGATCTTCGAAAAGCACAAGCTATTGACTGCGCACGGGGCATGGCAATAACTCAACGCTGCTTATGCGGTTAAGAGCCAGGTTCGACTTCCCTGTGATTCCAAAGGGTTTTGGCGAATTGATGAATTGATTTGGAAGTTGATAGGGATTCCCGATCGCCCGGAAACAACTTGGCCGAGCATGGCTGCGCCATGAGCTTATTTGACGGAGGCCGAACGCCATGGTTGAACCGCAGCTCCCATCGCCTGCAAGGACCTACGATCGTATTCAACTCCAGGTGGTTTGAATTTGACCACGGCAATTGAGGATATTTTTCGGCCGCTTGCATTAACCGCGCGGTTGCTTGTCCAGTGTTGGCCGCAGCTATTGCTTGTCGGCTGCCTGGGCATGATCGCTCGTGGTCTGCTGCTTCAGGGCGCTGTGACGATCGGCCTGCAATTCCCGCTGGGCGGAATGGTCATGCTGTCGCTGGTGGTACTCGCCAAGCTGACGGTGCTGGTCATGATGTTCGTGGTGCTCCGGCCGCATATGCCGGCGGTGGCGGCACTGAGGCAAAAAGCCAAAAAGGCAGTCGACGAAACAAGGCGCGAGCCGGTCCTGGCGATTACCGCTGCTGCGATCCTGCCGTTCTTCGCCTATTATGCCGCCTGGGGTTTTCTTGGCGATACGGTTCGCGAATATTCGCGCATGGCGCTCGCCCAGGCCGATTTCGGCAAGAGCGTCGACATCTTCGCCATTCTTCAGTCAAGCGGCGTGGCACTGTCGATCGTCATATGCTGGCTGGTGCGTTTTGCCGCCAAGCGACTGAATGCGCGGGCGTCTCACCCCTACTGGCGGCTGCTGATCGTGGCGACGGACGCAACCTGGGTCTTCATCGGCCTCTACGCGCTCGGCGTATGGAAGGACCAGTTCATCCGCTGGCTTGGCGCAGGCGCCGCTCTGCAACAGCTCAGCTTCGATTTGCTTGCGCCGGTAAGTCAGGCGGCCGCGGCCGGCCAGTTTGTTCCCGTGGAATTCCGGCCGCTTCCCTTCAGCGAGCAGCTTCAGAATCTATTCTTTTTCGCTTTGTTGCCGATTGTCTGGCTGGTGATGGCAGCGATCATCAACGGCTATGAGCTTTCCGCGCCGGCCGCTTCCGGTCCTGCGCCATCCCAAGCGACCTCCTGGCAGAAGTGGCTGAAGGATTTCGCGTCTCACTTCGTTGGCGGTTACCGCAGCCGCTATTCGCCGGTCTGGACTTGCGTCAAGCTGACGCTCAGTGCCGGCTTGGCCACGCTTGTCACCTTCGTCATCGCCTATCAGGCCGTCTCATGGGCCGGCGCCTGGACATGGTATGGCCTGACAAGGCTGATCGGAGCGCACGATCTCGGGACCTGGCAGGTCTTCGCCGATGCCATCAGCCTGTTCATCGGCAGCCCAAGCGAACTCGACGGAGGAATCCTGTTCGACGCGGTCCGGGTCGCGCTGCTTGCAGCCGTGCTCGAGACCGCGGTCGCCATGGCTGGCGCAGACAATGGCGTCAGGTCCGCGGCTCGCCGACGCTGAGATAACTCGGCAGCGCCGAGTAGAGGGCGATCGACAGCCTGAGGCCGCTCGCCGCAGGTGGGATCGAAAAACTGGCAGCCATCCGTGCCGGTTTGCCGGGCTCCGTCGCCGCGAATGCCATGCCGCCGCACAGGGACCGTTGCTCGGCCTCCGGATACTGCTTCCTGACCACCGGATCGGCAAACAGGGTTGGCCGCCATTCGCGACCGCTGCCATCGGAAAGCCGCACCTCGCATGGAACCGAGCCGAGCGCTTTCGGGTCAGCAGCGAGAGCTTCGAATTCGGCAAGCACGACGGCGCTGCCCGCGCTGCCTGCCAGTCTGGTGAAGCGTGTCACGGTCCAACTGGCGCCGGCATAATCGATCGGCTGTCCCAGGCTCGCAGATAGCGGCCGGCGCACATGTTGGGAGCGCCAGTCCTTGATGCTTCCCCACGTCTGCACGGCCAGCGCGGCAGGCAGTGCGACCACCAGCGCCATCATGCTCAGCCAGTAGCCTCGGCGCGTTGACGTCACCTTTGCGGGAGAACTGTCCATGGCGGCATTTCTTCGTTGCGGCGTATGGTGATTGCCGGCTCGATGTCTTTGCCGGAAACAGTCGTGGCGATGCGGATCTCGTCGTCGAGCGGCAGCAATTTTGTGGGTGCGACCACGACGGTCCCGCCGGCGACGGCATGCTCCGGCACTTCGAACACCAGAAGGACGCGGCGTGGCAGCCCGGGCTGGTAGACATCGCCCGGCATCATTTCGATCGTCGCCCACAGGCGGTCGGTCAGGACATAACGGATGCCGCTACGGCTCAGCCACTCGCCCGATGTGAGACCCAGGGTTTTGAATTTTGCCTCGGCCTCGCCTTCGACCACAACCCATACGCCGGAACTCGTGTAGGTCTTTGACTTGCCGAAGGTCTCGACGTTGAGCACACGCGCCACCCTGGCGCTGTCCAGCGAAAGCGCGAAGGCGCGGGCCTGCACACGCTTGTTCATGCCGCCCGAAGCGACGATCGGCGATGTAATGTCGCTGTACAGCGGGCGCGTGTGCTGCATGCCGTAGAGCACGGCGGCAGCCAACAGCAGCGTCAGCGCCGAACGCAGCATGCGCATCATGGCGCCTTCTCCACCGGCAGTTCGACCGTCGCAACCGGATCACGGTCGAACCACCCGCTTGCGCCGTAGACATTGTCGCGCAACTTGTAGATCTGGCCGGTGACGGTGATCGTCACCTTGTCGGGCACGGGCACACCGGCCGGCCACTCCCAGGCCATGGTCAGGCGTTCCGGCATGTTGGGATTGAAATATCCCGCCAGATACTTGTCACGATCGAGATAAGCCGTTGGCATCGGCAGCTTTTGCGCCGGCGCGCTGAGCGTGACGACGCGATGGAGCACGTTGTTGGGGGTGGCGGAACGGTTCACCAAATCCATATCCACCATCACAAGCTGCACCGGCCGCGATGGGGGAATGCCTGTCGGCGGCACGGTTCCGACACGTGCCGTTCGCAAGGTCACAAACCAGCGACCGGCATCGATTTGCTGGCCTGCCTGCACAACCGGCACCTTTGGCGGATGGGCAGCTTCGTAGAGCGTCATTGAAAACGAGATTGCCGATGCGGCCAGCCCGCCCAGGCCTGCGATCAAAAAAGCATACAGCCTTTGCCGTATTGTCGTTCGTGTCGGTTCCGTCATGCGCCGTGCGGTATGCGATGGTCCTCAGGCCAGCCTTATACGATGCGAGATCAATTTGTTACAACAGCAGCGGCAGGCATCTCCAAAGCGGTTCAGCGCGGGGGCACCAGCCGCGCAACCGGATCCTTGGTGGCTCGCCCGGTCAGTGTTCAAACTCCGCTCCTGGCGCGATAGAGGCGCCGGGCTCGGCTCGGCGCCCCCTCACCTTCTTCACTTGTCCGACCACACGGCCAGCTCGTAGCCGTCCGGATCGGAGAAGTGGAAGCGGCGGCCGCCCGGGAAGGAATAGGCGGGCTCGACGATCTTTCCGCCGGCTTCCTCGACATGGCGCTGGGTCTCGTCGAGCTTGTCGGCATAAAGGATCACCAGCGGCCCGCCTGCCGCCTTGCCCTGGCCACCGAGAGCGAAGCCGCCGGTCAGGCGGCCGTCGTTGAACTCGCAATAGCTCGGCCCGTAGTCCTTGAAGGACCAGCCGAAGGCCTTTCCATAGAAGTCGCGCGAGCGCGCGATGTCGCCGACGGAAAACTCGACATAATCGATGCGCTTGTCGTTGCTGGATTTGGCCATGATCTTCTCCTTTCGCGGTTTTTGGGTGCTCACCGTTCGAGCATTGTCTTCAGGCTGTTGAGGTCGCGCTGCACGGCCTCGGCGTCGGCAGCGAATATCTCCTCCGTCATGTCCGGCGTCCTCAACAGCACGAACATGACCTCCGCGCCGGTCCCGTTGGCAACCACGCGCACCGCATTGCGGGTTTCCTTGTCATCGGCAAAGACGTTGTGATCGAGGACACCGTATTCGTTCGGCCGGGAGAAGCGGATGCGGATGAGCCGGCCGTCGGGGTCCTCCGCGGTCCATTCCTCGCCCGATCTTTCGAAGCGCCTGCCGAGGCCTGCCGCCCAGCGCTGGAAATTCTCAGGGATGGAGGCGAAGTCATAGACTTCGCGCCAGTCCCGGTCGATGGACACGGTGATGATGCGGGATTTGTAGAGCGTCATATCTGCCTCCTTTCAACGAAGGCAGACTAGGCCGCGTTGGCGGTGGCGTATTGAACGAAACGGCTAGCTCAGGCGCCGAGCTGCCGCAGAACCGTCGCCGGCGAGAAGCCCGACAGGCGCCGCACCTCGCGCGTCAGATGCGCCTGGTCGGAATAGCCCGCCTCGAACGCCAGACCGGCCAGGCGCGGCTCGGTGGACTGCCGCGCCAGGTTCAGGAACCGCTGGAAGCGGAGGATGCGGTCGAGCGTCTTCGGGCCATAGCCGAAAGCCTCCTGGCAGCGGCGGCGAAGCGTTCGCGGGCTGACGTCGAGCCGGTCGAGGATCACCGCCATGCCCGGACCGGCGGATTCGGTTTTCAGCGCGTTGAAGGCAAATCCCATGTCCGCAGGCGGCGGCTCGACATCCGGCGCAAGCCTGCAGAGTGCCGCTTGCATCGCCCGCATCCGCTCTATCGTCGAGGACGCCTCGCCAATTTTTTCGGCGATTTCGCGCGCCAGCGCTCCCCAGAAGTGGCTGAGCGCCACCCGGCCGCCGACGATTTCCGACATCGGCAGGCCGAGCCACCGGCTTGCCGCACCCGGTCGGAAGCGGGCGCCGATCACCGTAGAGCCAGGTGTCAGCGCAGAGAGGGCAACCGCCACGTCGGGGCCTGCCACGACCAGATCGCCGTCGATCCAGGTGATGTCGACGCAGCCGTCGGGGACCACGGCCGACAGGCTCGCCGCGTCCGGTCGCAATGCCGCGTCCGCTCGCAATGTATTGGACCAGGCACACTGGAAATGCCCTTCGAGTGCGGCCGCAGGATCGAACTCGCGGTATTCCCCGATTGCCCCGGAAAGGATTGGTGCCCCGGAAAGGACGGGTGTGTTGTCGTCGGACGTCACGAGCCTCTCCTGTGAGGAACGCTTAGGCATCGTAATCTTCGGTCCCGAAATCTATTGCGGTGGCGGCGCGCTTCAACCCTCCTCTGCGCTCCACCCTCGTTTGAGGCCTGCACTGTGAGCGGACGTCTGCGGTGCAATGCGTCCTGACGACCGGGGCGTCGTTCGATTGGCAGCTTTCACCGGCTGCTGGCGATGTCGCCCGCGATAGGCCGTTTGCCGTCTTTATCGCCATGGAGCCTTGACGCACGGGAACCATACACGTTAGGGCGTCCGGGCACGAACGATTGGCGACCAAGCAAGGAAATTCCAGCTGATGGAAATTTTTACCGCCGCCGGCCTCGCGGCCCTGCTCCAGGTCATTGCCATCGACCTTGTGCTTGCCGGCGACAATGCCATCGTCATCGGCCTTGCTGCGGCGGGCCTGCCGTCGGATCAGCGCAAGAAGGCGATTCTCGTCGGCATTGCGGCGGCCACCGTGCTTCGCATCTTCTTCGCTCTGATCACCCAGTGGCTTCTCACCATCGGCCCCATTCTCCTCATAGCCGGCGGCCTGCTGCTGCTTTGGGTGTGCTGGAAGATGTGGCGCGAGTTGCGTGTCAGCTACGAGCAGGAACATGACGCGACGGAAGCGTTGTCGAATGTCGATTACGACAAAAGCGGGACGATTGGCGGCAAGGGGCCGCGCAAGACCTTCGCTCAGGCAGCCTGGCAGATCGTCATTGCCGACGTTTCGATGTCTCTCGACAACGTCCTTGCAGTCGCCGGCGCGGCGATGGACCATCCGACGGTCCTGATCATCGGCTTGGCGCTGTCGATTGCGCTGATGGGCTTCGCCGCTTCGTTTGTCGCTCGCCTCCTGCATAAGTACCGCTGGATCGCCTATGTCGGCCTGGTGATCATTTTCTATGTCGCCGTGAAGATGCTTCTGGATGGTGCTGTGCAGCAGTGGCCCGAACAGTTTGCGTTCCTGGCGCCCTGGTTCGGGCCGGGCGGTCATTGAAACCTGAGCAGTGCCGGTCTTAGCAGTGCAGGCCCGCCCGAGGCGCCAAGCCATTCCTCAGTTTGCCTGATTGCGGAACTATGCTATTGCGCCGTGCGAATTGAGCTTCTGCGAAAGTTCAAAAGATCAACACGCATCGAGACTTCCGGGCCGGGCCTAAGGGTTTCCGGCCCGCGTCCATTGGAAACCGCAAATGTCTGCCCCTCGCGTCAGTTTCGTCAGCCTTGGATGCCCCAAAGCCCTCGTGGACTCGGAGCGCATCATCACCCGCCTGCGCGCCGAGGGCTATGAGATCGCGCGCAAGCATGACGGCGCCGATCTGGTCGTCGTCAACACCTGCGGCTTTCTCGATTCGGCTCGCGATGAATCGCTCAACGCCATCGGCTCCGCCCTTTCGGAGAACGGCAGGGTCATCGTCACCGGCTGTCTCGGCGCCGAACCGGACGTCATCCGCGAAAAACATCCCAACGTTCTCGCCATCACCGGTCCGCAGGCCTACGAGAGCGTGATGGCCGCGGTGCATGAGGCCGCGCCGCCGAGTCACGATCCCTATATCGATCTTTTGCCGCCGCAAGGCGTCAAGCTCACGCCGCGCCACTATGCCTATCTCAAGATTTCAGAGGGCTGCAACAACCGCTGCACCTTCTGCATCATCCCGGCGCTGCGCGGCGATCTCGTCTCACGGCCGGCGGCCGACGTGCTGCGCGAGGCCGAGAAACTGGCCAAGGCCGGCGTCAAGGAAATCCTGGTCATCTCGCAGGACACCAGCGCCTACGGCATCGACATCAAATACCAGACCAGCATGTTCGGCGATCGCGAAGTGCGGGCCAAATTCCTCGATCTGTCGGAGGAACTCGGCAAGCTCGGCGTCTGGGTACGCATGCACTATGTCTATCCCTACCCGCATGTCGCCGATGTCATCCCGCTGATGGCCGAAGGAAAGATCCTTCCCTATCTCGACATCCCGTTCCAGCACGCGTCGCCGCGAGTGCTGAAGAACATGCGCCGGCCCGCCCATGGCGAAAAGACGCTCGACCGCATTCGCGGCTGGCGCGAAATCTGTCCGGATCTGGCGATCCGCTCCACCTTCATCGTCGGCTTTCCCGGCGAGACGGACGACGATTTCGAGATGCTGCTCGACTGGCTGGACGAAGCCAGGATCGACCGCGCCGGCTGCTTCAAATACGAGCCGGTCAGGGGCGCCCGCTCCAACGACCTCGGCCTCGAACAGGTACCGCAGGAAATCAAGGAGGCGCGCTGGCACCGTTTCATGCAGCGCCAGCAGAAAATCTCGGCGACGCAACTCGCCAGGAAGATCGGCAAGCGTCTGCCAGTGCTGATCGACGAGGCGCATGGCACCTCGGCGAAGGGCCGCACCAGATACGACGCGCCCGAAATCGACGGCTCGGTGCATATCCAGTCGCGGCGCCCGTTGCGCGCCGGCGACATCGTCACCGTCAAGATCGACCGTGCCGACGCCTACGATCTCTACGGCTCGGCGGTCTGACCGCCGGCCGGGCGAAGACCCCCTCAGCTAGAGCATTTTGCAGCCAACGTCTTCGTCTGGCGTCCGACAAAATGCATTAAAATTAATAGTTTGAGCGCGGCGGTTCGACCAAAACGCAAAGCGCTCTAGGTCGTAACTGCTTCGCTTGCATGGATAAGCATCCGCCTGAGCCAGGCGTGACCGGGGTCGCTGTCGTTCCTCCGATGCCATAGCAGAGTTTCCTGATAACCGAAGTAGTCGAAGGGCAGCGGAAAAGAGCGCACGCGCGGCCAATTCGTTAGCCGGATCACGTTTGCCGACAAGGTGCAGATCATGTCCGTCTGGGCGATGATCGCCGGCACGGCGAGCGCATAAGGCAGGCTCATTGCAACGGTCCGCTTCAGGCCGCGGTCGTCCAGAAGGCGATCAATGTAGCCCTTCAGATCGCCGACATGAGTGACCAGCAAGTGCGGATACTTCAGAAAGAGTTCGAGCGTCATCGCGTCGCGGATCTCGGGATGCTCGGCCGAGACGATCGATAGCCAGTTCACGTGGAAGAGTGATGCACGTTTGATCGTCGTCGGCGCATCGGGCAGGATAGTGATCGCAAGGTCTATCGAGCCCTTCTCGAGACAATCGACGATTTCCTGTCGGTGTAGGCTGCGCAGGACGATCGAAATTCTCGGCGCCGCTGAACGGAGCACCGGCATCAGTCTGGGCATTAAAGTCGCCGCGATGTGATCGGTGGTCGCGATCCTGAAGATGCGACCCGATCGCTCCGGCGAGAACTGGCCGAACCCACCCAGCGCATCCTGGATCTGGCGTAGCGCGGCCCGGATCGGATCGGCGAGGTCGAGCGCCTTTTCGGTCGGCCGCACGCCATCGGCATGACGGACGAAGAGATCGTCGGCGAAGAGCCGACGCAGATGGGCAAGGCGCTTGCTCATCGCTGGCTGGCTCAGCCCGATACGGGCTGCCGCCCCGCTCACGCTGCCTTCACTGAGCAGAGCGTCGAAGGCGACAAGCAGGTTCAGATCGATCGAAGCCAGATTCATGCTGGACCTCCGAATTCTTATTACTGAGAGGAATATTGAGATATCAAATATCAATTTGACGACTGAAAGCGAACCCCGAAAATAGGCGCCTTCAATCGATATGGAGACATCGATGCGACGCTGTTCTCTCGCTGCTGTTGTTCTATTCCTGATGCCGAACCTCTCAAGCGCTCAGCCGGCCGAAAGTCGCGGAGGGACCGTCTTCGCGCTGTCGGATGTCGACATGGTGCCGACCGTCTACGAGACGGGCGAACTCGGGCCTCCAGATCCTCTCTATCGGGATACGCTGTCCATCATCACCTCGCCGGCAGAGCGGTCTCGCTCTGTTGCGACGAGGGAGGTTTCGAATTCGACCTATGGGCCGCCCGGAGCACTAGACGTCTCCCTGGATGGCCAGTTCGTTTTCGTCGCCGAAACCTTCCGTCAACGCTCCGAACGGGCGACCCGCCTCGACGAGTTGCAGCAAGGCGACACGATTCGATCGCTCCAGTTCGATGGCGGCCACTCGGCGGTGGTCGACAGCGTGCGGATCGGAATCCAGCCGCAGGCGATCCATCTCGATCCTGCTGGCGATCTCATCGCCGCAATTACTGCCGACGCCGAACACGAACTCACTTTCGTTTCGGTCAGGGAGGGTCGGTTCGGCCAAGCTTCCAGCTTCGGTCTCGGTCTTGAGCCGTCAACGGGTTTCATTCCATTGAAGGCGACCTGGGTGCAGTGGCATCCAAGCGGCCGCTATGTCGGGGTCAATCTCGTCGACCGTGGTCAGGTTGCCTTCTACGAGGTGCTGCGCGGAGAGGACGGAGCGGTTTCTGCTATTCGTCCCTGGGGCAATCGCATCCAGACGAACAAGTTCCCCTTTGTCGGCCGTTTTTCGCCGGACGGCCGCTACTACATCACCTCCGATGTTCAATGGGGAATCGATACGGCTGGTTTCTATGGCGTTCAGGAGGGCATTCTCACCACGGTCCGGCTTGCCGATGTCGGGACGACGGGCGACGCAGCAAGGCACACCGTGCCTCACATCGCGCTTGGCGGCTGGGGCGCCGAGACGATCGCCTTCAGCCCCGACGGCCGCTTTCTTGTCACGTCCAATCTTCGCGGCACCGGTAAGCCAGATGGCTCGCGCTTCTGGACGCAGCACGCGTCGCTCAGCCTCTATCAGCTGGACGCTGAAACAGGACGGCTATCGCCGCACGGCGAATGGCCGCTCGCAGGCGTGCTGCCGCAAGGTCTCGCTTTTGATCGCACGGGACAAAAGCTCTTCGTTGGCGTGAACCGTTACCGCAATGAGGAAGCGCCGCTTGGCGGCGCCGTCGAGATATGGCAGATCACGACGGATGGGCGCCCGGCGCTCGCTCCCACATCGGATCGTATCCGGCTGCCTACGGGCGTTCACACGATAGTCGCCCGCTGAACTTTCGCGAGTGGGATTCGCAGCCGGGCAGGTTAAGCTCTGCAGATGAAGAGGCCGCCCAAAGGCGCCCTCTCCTGTTCCGGCGAAAGCCGGCCGAGCCAAGGCTTGCGCTTATTGCGGCAGCTTGTCGTCGACGCCCTTGACGTAGAAGTTCATGCCGAGCAGCGTCGGATCGTCGGCGACTTCGCCTTCCTTCAGCCACGGCGTGCCGTCCTGCTTGGCAATCGGCCCGGTGAACGGGTTCCATCCTTCGACGATCTTCTTCTCGGTGGCTTCCGCCATCGCCTTCACGTCGTCGGGCATGTTGGTGTAAGGGGCCATTTTAACGGCGCCGTCCTTGATGCCCAGCCAGACATTGCCGGGTTTCCAGGTGCCGTCGAGCGCGGCCTTCACCCGGCCGATATAATACGGGCCCCAATCGTCGACGATCGAGGTCAACTGCGCCTTGGGGGCGAACTTGATCATGTCAGAAGACTGGCCGAAGCCCTGCAGTCCGCGCTCTTCGGCGACTTGCAGGGCAGCGGTCGAGTCGGTGTGCTGGACGATGATGTCGGCACCCTGGTCGAACAGAGCCTTGGCGGCATCGGCTTCCTTGCCCGGATCGAACCATGAATTGATCCAGACGATCTTCGCCTTGAAATCCGGCTTGATCGACTGGGCGCCGAGCATGAAGGAATTGATACCCATCACCACCTCGGGAATCGGGAATGAAACGATGTAGCCGGCGACGCCCGACTTCGATTGCTTGGCGGCGATCTGGCCAAGGATGTAGCGGCCTTCGTAGAAGCGTGCGTTGTAGATGCCGAGATTTTCTGATGTCTTGTAGCCGGTCGCGTGTTCGAACATCACGTCGGGGAATTTTTTGGCGACCTTTACTTCGGGGTCCATGAAGCCGAAGGACGTGCCGAAAATGATCTTGCATCCTTCGCGCGCCAGGCGCTCGAAGGCACGATCGGCATCGGGACCCTCGGAGACGTTCTCCAGATAAGCGGTTTCGACCTTGTCGCCGAGCGCCTTCTCCACGTCCCGGCGGCCCTGGTCATGCTGGTACGAATAGCCGAAATCGCCAATCGGTCCGGTATAGACCCAACAGGCTTTCAGCTTTTCCTGCGCTTCGGCGGTCGCCGCCAGCGACAATGCCGCCGCCGCGGTCATCAGCGCAATAAGCAGTTTTTTCATCGTGTTACCTCTCTGAGTTAAGCCTTGGAGCTTCCCGTTTGTCTTTTTATCGTCAGCGATCCGGAACGAATGGCTGCCCCAAGGAAGCCGGTGTGTTCATCATCGTCAAACGCTTGTTGCGCGAGATTAGAACGAGAACCACGATGGTTGCCAGATAGGGCAACGAAGAAAGCAGTTGCGAGGGAACCGGAATGCCAAAAGCCTGTGCATGAAGCTGGCCGATCCAGACCGCGCCGAAGATATAGGCGCCCGCCAGCACCCGCCATGGCCGCCATGATGCGAACACGACCAGCGCCAGCGCAATCCAGCCGCGCCCGGCGGTCATGTTCTCCACCCATTGCGGCGTATAGACCAGCGACAGGTGGCCCCCGGCAAGGCCCGCACAGGCGCCGCCGAAGATCACCGCCAGGTAGCGGTAGCGGATGACCTCGATGCCAAGCGCATGGGCCGATGTGTGGCTGTCGCCGATCGAGCGCAGCGTCAGCCCGGTGCGGGTCTTGAACAGGAACCACATGACGGCGGCGGTCAATGCAATCGAGATGTAGAAGATCGGGTCCTGGCCGAACAACAACCTGCCGATGACGGGCATCGCCGTCAGGCCGGGAATGTCGAGGTTTGGCAGCCTTGCGCCGGGCTGGCCGACAAAGCTGGTGCCCATCATGCCGGAAAGGCCGAGGCCGAGCAATGTCAGCGACAGGCCGGTCGCCACCTGGTTGGTGGCCAGCGACAACGTCATGACGGCGAACAGCAGTGAAAACACCGCACCCAGGGCGATCGCCGCCAGCAACCCGATCCATGGCGATCCGGTGAGATAGCCGGCGCCGAAACCGCCGACCGCGCCCATGATCATCATGCCTTCGACGCCGAGATTGAGCACGCCGGAACGTTCGACCACCAACTCGCCGATCGCCGCGATCAGCAAAGGCGTCGCCGCGGTTGCGATGGTCAAAAGAATGTTGACGGTGATGTCCATCAGCGGGCCTCCTCCAGCTTCGGCGCGGATTCAAGCGTCGGCGCAGCCAGGCCGATCAGACGAATGCGGTAGTGAATGAGCGTGTCGCAGCCGAGCACGAAAAACAGGAGCATGCCCTGGAACACGCGCGCCACCTTGTCGGAGATGCCGAGCGCGCTTTGCACCGCCTCGCCGCCGAGATAGGTGAGCGCCAGCACCAGGCCCGCCGCGACAATGCCCAGTGGATTGAGCCGGCCGAGGAACGCCACGATGATGGCGGCAAAGCCGTAGCCGGGCGAAATCACCGGCTGCAGCTGGCCGATGGCGCCAGAGACTTCCGAGATGCCGGCAAGTCCGGCCAGTGCCCCCGACAGCATGAAGGCGAAGAACACCATCCGCTTGATGCCGAAGCCGGCGAAGCGCCCTGCCCTGGGGCTTGCGCCGAGCACGCGGACCTCAAAGCCTTTCAGCATGCGGCTCATCAGGATCCAGACCAGCACCGCCGCGACCAGCGCGAACACGAAACCCCAATTGGCACGGCCGGAGGCCGGCATCAGTTCCGGCAATATCGCCGAGTCGTTGAACTGTATCGTCTGCGGGAAATTGAAACCCTTCGGATCGCGCCACGGCCCGCGCACCAGCCAGTCGAGGAACAGCTGCGCGACATAGACCAGCATCAGGCTGGTCAGGATCTCGTTGGTGTTGAAGCGCGCCTTGAGCAGGGCGGGAATGGCGGCGTAGGCGGCACCGCCGATCATGCCGAACAGCAGCATCAGCGGCAGCACCAGAGGCCCTTCAAACTGTGGAAACAGCACCGGAACGCTCGAGCCGACGATGCCGCCCAGGATGAACTGGCCTTCCGCGCCGATGTTCCAGATGTTGGCTCTGTAGCAAACCGACAGGCCTACCCCGATCAGGATGAGCGGTGCCGCCTTGATCGCCAGCTCATGCAGCTGCCAGACCTGACTGACAGGCTCGAGGAAGTAGATTTGGAACGCCTTCAAGGGATTGACGCCAAGCAGCGCGAACAGGATGGCGCCGGCAATGATCGTCAGCGCGAATGCAATGAAGGGCGACAGCGCCGAGAACAGCATCGAGCGCTGCGGCCGTTTGACGAGTTCGAGGCGCATCATGACGTCTCCAGAGCGTGTTCGGCGTGGCCCGGCTCGGCCCCGCCCATCAGCAGTCCGATCTTTTCGAACGTCGCGTCGGCGATCGGCAAAGGCTTCGACAACTCGCCATTGTGCATCACCGCGATCGCGTCGGATATCTCGAACAATTCGTCGAGATCCTGGCTGATGACCAGCACTGCCGAGCCGCTGCGCGCCAATTCGATCAGCGTCTGCCTGATATGGGCGGCGGCACCGGCGTCGACACCCCAGGTCGGCTGATTGACGACCATGACGCTTGGCCTGCGGTCGAGTTCGCGGCCGACGATGAATTTCTGCAGATTGCCGCCTGAAAGCGCTGCCGCCTCCGGGTCCGCAGCGCTCTTGCGCACATCCATCGCCTTGATGATGCGCTGGGCAGCGGCATAGATCGCATCGCTTTTGACCATTCCGCCGGCGCCGACAAACACCTTGCCGTCGGTGGCATGGCGCGACAGCAGCAGGTTTTCCGAAAGCTTCATGCGCGGTGCTGCACCGTGGCCTAGCCGCTCTTCCGGCACGAAGGCAGCGCCCATCAGCCGCCTGCCGGTGATGCTGAGGCCGCCGGCGTCCTTGCCGCGGATGCGCACCGAGGCGGCATCCTGCTGCGGCACCTCGCCGGAAACGGATTCGAAGAACTCGCCCTGGCCGTTGCCGGCGACGCCTGCAATGCCAATCACTTCGCCGGCGCGTACGGTCAGGTTGACGTTTTTGAGCGGGATCGAGAACGGCGTTGCCGGCTTGCGGCTAAGCGCGCGGATTTCAAGCAGCGGCTGCGCGGTCTCGATACCCTGGGCCGGTGCGCGCACCACGGCCTGCACGTCGTTGCCGACCATCATGCGGGCCAGCGATGCCGCGGTTTCCTTGCGCGGATTGCAATGGCCAACCACCTTGCCGTGGCGCAGCACAGTGGCGCGGTCGCAGATACGCTTGACCTCTTCCAGCCGGTGCGAAATGTAGAGGATGGACTTTCCTTCCGAGCGCAGCCGTTCGAGCGTCTCGAACAGCTTGTCGGCTTCCTGCGGCGTCAGCACCGAGGTCGGCTCGTCGAGGATGATGAGTTGCGGCGTCTGCAGCAGACAGCGGATGATCTCGATACGCTGGCGCTCACCGACCGAGAGGTCGCCGACCAGCGATTGCGGATCGAGCGGCAGGCCGTAGCTGTAGGAAAGCGCCCTCGCCTTCGCGGCAATCGTGCTGATCGGCGAACCGTCGTCCAGCGACAGCGCGATGTTCTCGGCTGCCGTCAGTGCCTCGAACAGCGAAAAATGCTGGAACACCATGCCGATGCCAAGCTTCTTCGCAAAGCCGGGATTGGTGATCGTGACCGCCTGGCCGTTCCAGAAAATCTCGCCCGAATTGGGCTCCAGCGTTCCGAACAGCATTTTGACGAGCGTCGACTTGCCGGCGCCGTTCTCGCCGAGCAACGCATGGATTTCGCCTTTTGCGACGGTGAGATCGATATGGTCGCACGCTGTCAGTGTGCCGAACGTCTTGGTAAGGCCACGAACCTCAAGCAGGTTGGCGTCGTCCTGATTTGCACTCACAGTGCCTCCCATCTGGTTTGCCAGATATGTTCTGTGTTCCCGCAGGCATGGTATGCGCGGCCTGCTGTCGTCGCAAAGCGGCACCCGTCTTGAAAGAGCTTCAAGAATTTCAGCGGAAACCTAACGCATCGGCCCGAAAATCGAAATCGATTTTCGGAAAGCACGATGCGTGGATTCAAAATGTCAGAGCGTGCTTTTGTGCGTCCAAGTGGACGCACGTCGCTCCAAGCGATAGCAAGGCTCAGGGGACAAGAATGGTTGTCCCGGTCGTCCTGCGGCCTTCGAGGTCGGAATGCGCCCTGCCGGCATCCTGGAGCGCGTAACGCTGATTGATCTTGATCTTGACCGCGCCGCTGAGCACGATTTCGAACAGCGCGGCGGCGGACGCCTCCAGGTCTTCGCGCCTGGCGTTGTAGACGAACAGCGTCGGACGGGTTGCAAACAGCGAACCTTTCTGCGCCAGCAATGACATGCTGAACGGCGGGACCGGTCCCGACGATTGACCGAAGCTGGCGAACATGCCGAGCGGCTTCAGGCAGTCGAGCGAGGCCGGAAAGGTGTCGTTGCCGACCGAATCATAGACGACGTCGCACTTCTTGCCGCCGGTGATGGCGAGGACACCGGCGACGAAGTCCTGCTCGCGGTAGTTGATGACGTGGTCGAAGCCATGCGCCCTGGCGAGCTCGATCTTGTCGGCGGAGCTGGCGGTGCCGATCACGGTTGCGCCAAGATGCTTGGCCCATTGGCCGAGGATCAGCCCGACACCGCCGGCTGCCGCGTGAAACAGGATCGTGTCGCCCGCCTTCATCTTGAAGGTACGGCGCAGCAGATATTCCGCCGTCATCCCTTTCAGCATCATGGCGGCCGCCTGTTCGTCGCTGATACCGTCCGGCACCTTGACGACGCGATCGGCCGCGATCACGCGCTGCTCGGCATAGGCGCCAGTCGTCACGGCGTAGGCGATGCGATCGCCCGGCTTCAGCCAGTCGATATCCGCGCCCACTTCCACGACCACCCCGGCCGCCTCGCTGCCGGGTATCAGCGGGAAACCGCCTGGCGGCGGGTAAAGGCCGGAGCGATGATAGACGTCGATGAAATTGAGGCCGATCGCCGTGTGCCTGACCAGGATTTGCCCCGAGCCGGGTTGGCCCGGATCGGCGTCCTCATAGGTCAGGACCTCCGGACCGCCATGGGCGTGGATGCGTATTGCTTTGGACATTGATGAGGCTCTCTTGGGACCAGACTCTATGGGATCAGGTTTTCTTGGCGCCGAGCGTTGGAAAGAGCTGCATGATACCGCCGATACATGCGAGGTAAAGTCCGGTGACCGTGATGCCGATCTTGGTGAAGACACTCACCTGCTCGCCCAGGACGCCGATCTGGTCGTAGAAGGCGGCAAGAGCTGCCTGCGCCAGCGCCAGCGCTCCGAAAGCGCACCATAGCAGCGTCATGCCAAGGTTGATCGGCCGCAGCCGCGCCACCCGCACCGGGTGGATGAAATTGATCGGCACAAAGGTCAGGATGCCGGCCACCACGACCACGGCGAAGGAAACCCATTGTCCCGGCTCGATGACGAACAGCGTGAACACCACCATGTTCCAGACCACGGGAAACCCCTTGAAGAAATTTTCCTTGGTCTTCATCCCGGTGTCGGCATAGTAGATCGCGCTCGACACGACGATGATCGCCGCCGACAGGAACGACAGGCCCTCACCCATGAAGCCGCGCTGGTAAAGCGCGA
The DNA here is from genome assembly GCF_055811475.1 of Mesorhizobium sp. WSM4829. Classification (NCBI taxonomy): domain Bacteria; kingdom Pseudomonadati; phylum Pseudomonadota; class Alphaproteobacteria; order Hyphomicrobiales; family Phyllobacteriaceae; genus Mesorhizobium; species Mesorhizobium sp. WSM4829. The sequence continues at coordinate 160,122 of NZ_JBVVQJ010000005.1, forward strand.
AGGCCGGTATCAGCACATAGGTGACGTAATCGATGATGTTGTCGAGGAGTTCGCCCGACCACGTCGGCAGGATTTCCTTGACCTCGAGCTTCCTGGCGATCGGCCCGTCGATGCCGTCGACGAACAGCGCCAGCCCCAGCCACCAGAACATCGCCGTCCAGCGCTGCTCGCTCGCCGCCACCAGCGACAGGAACGCCAGGAACGAGCCCGATGCGGTCAGCAGATGAACCGAAAATGCGCGCGCCTGCGGCCATGTGACTTTCTTCTTCGGCCTCGGAATCTTGTCGGCGATTTTCCTGGCCGTGATTTTTCCGGCCGTGATTTTTCCGGCCGTGATTTTTCTGGCCGTTGTTTTTTTGCTCACGGGCCCCGCCAGTCCAGCTTGCAGATTTCGGCCGAGCGACCGGCAAAATTCCAGTTGCGACCGAAGGCCCGCATCTTGCTCTTGTCGGACCTGGCGACGATGATTTCCGGTGCGATCCAGTACTCCGAATTGCTGATCACCGTATCCTTGTCGTGGTCCTTGCCGGAAATCGGCGTCACCGCTCCATCGATGATCTTCGGGATCTGGAAGATCCGCGTCCTGTCGCGCGTCTCATAAGTGATCGGCGCCTGCTCGACGCCGAGGAACTTTCCGACCAGGATGGAGAGCAGCGAGGTGGTCCCGCCAGCCTTGCCGGTGAAAATCCTGGTCAGCGCCTTTACCGCGTAGACTGAGGCGCGCTTGTCGATGAACAGTCCGGCGGTCCAGTTGCCGCGGCTCATATAGCCGGGGATTTCCATGACCAGCCCAAGATTGAGGCCGGACAGCTCGACCTCGCCGAAATGGCCGGCATCGATGCGGAACCCCGCCCAGGTCTGGCAATAGCCCTCGGTCGGCGGATGACTGCCGAGAGACAGCACGCAAGGACAAAAAACCGTGCAATTGCAGGAGAGCACCAACTCCCCTTTCATTGCCCAGCCTTGATCCGCCATAGAATTCTCTCCCTATGCCGAGACTACTAGCAGGGCGGTTGCCCAGACAAGCAGTATCGCACCGGCGATCCGGGTTGGCAGCCTGCCCGCCGTCTGTTTTTCGATCAGGGTGAAGAGGCCGATCAACGCCAACCAGAACACGTTCATCACACCGACGGCGAACATCACCAGCATCAGCGCCCAGCAGCAGCCGAGGCACCAGACACCCTGCTCCATGCCGAGCCGGAAAATGCGGCCGCGCCTCGCGCTCCAGTTCGAAAACAGGATCGAGAACGGGCTTTTGCATTTTGTCAGGCAGGCTTCCTTCAGGCCGCTGAACTGGTAGAGGCCAGCAACCAGAAGCGCAGCCGCTCCTGTCGCTCCGACCACCGGATCGAGCATCTGCACAGATGAGGCGAAGGCGTGAACGATGAGCGTCAGCGCCGCAAACACTGCCGACGCAGCCAACCAGACGCTGAGGTAACCGGCGACCAGGATCAGCGGATGGACAACCGCTTCGCCCTTGATCCGCGCGGTATCGGCAATCTCGCAATAGGTGCGGATCATCGGCCCCGCCGAAGGCAGCATGGTGGCGACCGCCATCAGGAACCACATGACGATGAGCGCTCCGGCCTGCGCGCCGACGCCCCCGTCGAGCGGCGCAGGTGCAAGACAAAGACTGAAGAAGCGCTCGAGAAGATCCGGCAGCGGCAGCCCCGGCAGGTACCTGAGCATCGTGTCGCCGGGTGCATCGATACCCGGAACCCGGCTTTCGGCGCCACGTATGGCCACGGCGCCAAGCAGCAGCCAGGCCAGGACGACGGCTGCGCCCAAAACGATGTTCACCGCCAGTCGAGGATTGCGCGAGACGCTCGCCGCGGCGCGGCCGAAACGGTCGAGATGACTGAAATCATGGTCTTCGGCGGTCATGGCAATCGAATGGGCCGAATCGCCGCGTTGATCAAGCTGCATGATCTGATCTATATGCTCATCAGGTCGGACCGACCGCCTCGCATCGCAACCGGGAAGCCGAAATTGGACCGTCGGGACACAGCACGGATACTGGTGGCCGGCAGTGGCCCGGCAGGGCTGATTGCAGCGCTTGGTTTCGCAGACGCCGGCTTTCCCGTGACGCTCGTCGGACCCGAGGCAAATGGCCAGGACGGCCGCACGACGGCCCTGATGAACCCGGCCCTGAAGATCCTCGAACGGTTGGGCGTCCTCGATGCGGTGAGGTCCCAGGCCGCACCGCTGAAGATGATGCGCATCGTCGATGCAACCAGCCGGCTGATCCGCAGCCCGGTGGTCATTTTCCGCGCCAGCGAAATTGGCGAGGAGCAGTTTGGGCTGAACTTACCCAACAGTGCGCTCAACCACGCACTTGCCAGTGTTGTTGCCGCCCATTCCGGCATCGAATGGCGAAAAGCGATGGTGGAGACCTGGCGCCTCGCGGGCGACCATGCGCATGCGATCCTGTCTGACGGCAGCGAGATCACGGCATCGCTGGCCGTCGCTGCCGATGGCCGTCTGTCGCCGGCCCGCGAGGCTGCCGGCATCTCGACGTCGGCGCGGTCCTATCCGCAGGCGGCATTGGTTCTCAATTTCGGCCACCGCAGCGACCACGCGTTCACTTCGACCGAGTTCCACACCGAGACCGGCCCGTTCACCCAGGTTCCCCTGCCCGGCAACCGGTCGAGCCTTGTCTGGGTGGTAGAGCCGGAAACGGCGAAGGAACTCGCCGCACTGGACGACGCGGCGCTTTCGATGCGGATCGAACAGCGGATGCAATCGATGCTGGGCCGGGTTTCCGTCGAACCCGGGCGGCAGGTCTACCAGCTTTCCGGCGTGACGCCGCGGTGCTTCGCGCGCAACCGGGTGGCACTTGTCAGCGAAGCCGCCCATGTGTTTCCGCCGATCGGCGCGCAAGGTCTCAACCTTGGTATCAGGGATATCGATGATCTGATTGGAATTACTTGCAAAAACAGGGACGACCCGGGCGCCGTCAAGGCCCTCGCAGCCTATGATTTCAAGCGCCGGCCCGACATCCTGGCGCGCAGCAATGCGGTCAACCTGCTCAACAAATCGCTGCTCTCGCAGATGCTGCCGGCACAGATGGCGCGCAGTGCTGGCCTTGGCGTGCTCGGCGGATTCGCGCCGCTCCGCGCCTTTTTCATGCGCGAGGGGCTGCGGCCCGGCAGTGGTTTTGCAGCGCTCGCCGGCGGCTTAAGGAAACAGATCCGGCGCTAGCACAGGGCGGGTTGGCCCGTAGCTTGGCGGGGCGTCAAGCGTTCGGCATTGAAATCATGCGGCGTCTGCGTCAAATAGGTCAGGTATCAGCCATAAGTCGGGCTCGATTTTTTGAAGCGTAACGCGTAAATTCAAGGTCTTAGGGAGTCTTTGCGCATTCCAAGGACGCGGCACTCTAGGACTTAGTGGTGAGTACCATGATGAAAACAGCCAAATTTTCGATCGGACAGGTGGTCCGCCACCGGCTGTTTCCGTTCCGCGGCATCATTTTCGATGTCGACCCGCAATTCGCCAACACCGACGAATGGTACGAGGCGATCCCGGCGGATGTGCGGCCGCGCAAGGACCAGCCCTTCTACCACTTGCTCGCCGAGAATTCGGAAACGGAATACATCGCCTATGTGTCTGAGCAGAACCTGCTCGAGGACCGGTCTGGCGAACCGGTGCGGCATCCGGAGATCGGCGAGATGTTCGACAAGAGGCCGGACGGACGCTACGAGCCGAGACGCCAGTCAAGACATTGACCTGATAAAAATTGCGGGGACCTGACGAAAATCGCGGGGACCTGACAAAAATTGCGGGGACCTGACGAAAGCGCGGGGAGCTGACGCGATTGCGGGCCTCGTGGGATCAAGAAATGGCCGGCCGAAACAAAAAAGCGGGGCATGGCCCCGCTTTTTGTTGGCTTGAGAAATTGTCTTGTTTGCCTCAGGAATCAGTTGGCGGTCTTCGCCTTGTCCTGCTCTTCCTTGAGCTTCTTGGCGAAGTCCTGATTGTTCTTGGCAACGAAATCCTGAAGCTTCTTCTGCCGATCCTCGATGTCCGACTGCTGCAGCGGCGGCCCGTCGAAGGCGCCGCTGAAGCCGGTCAGAGCGACCTTGATCGGGTTCGGCTGGTTCTGGAAATTGACTGAGGTCAGCGTCAGGTTCGAACCCTTCTTGAAGGAACTGATCAGCTGATCGGTCAGCGGCACTTCCGCCACGCAGCGGTCGGGGAAGCAGATCACATAGTCGAGCTTCTGCGCCTTCGCGGTGTCGATCTGGAGGCCAATGCCGGGAGGAATCAGGCGACCGCTCGGAACCGTCACCTGGAACACCTTGCGGTTTACCTTGCCCTTCAATTCGATCAGGCTGACGCCGGTGACGAGCTGGCCGTTGCCGGCAGTGGTGATGTTCTGGACATTGCAGATGTCGACGTCTTCCTGCTTGGTGCAGGCTTTGAACCAGCCCTGCGGAATCTGCTGTTGCTGCTGCGCGAGAGCAGCGGGAAGCTGTGCGCCCAAAAAGCCGACCACGCCAGCGGCCATGACCGACAGGCGGTATGCGTTGCTGTTCAGGCTCGTCATATCGTGCACTTCCTCTCAATGATCCCGGGACCGGCTTCTTCGCGCCGTGTGGTCCAGCTAACTGTTGCCGAAATGAGGCAACAGAATGACTTCGAACGGCGTGTTACACTGCAAGCGGTGCCGAATCCAGCCTGATGTCAGCAATTCTTGAGCTCGCGATTGACCGGGAGGCGGTCGGCTCATGTTAGGGTGCGCTCCGAATCATCAAGCCGACCCGGTAAGGAGACGGTCATGGGCCGCGTTCTTGTTTGGCTGATCGCCGCGATTATCACCCTTTCGCCCCAGCCGGCCTTGTCGGAGCCGAAACACGCGATCGCCATGCAGGGCGAGCCGGCGCTGCCGGCCGACTATGCACATTTCAACTACGTCAATCCCGATGCGCCGAAGGGCGGCAGCATCACCTATTGCGTCGTTGGCAGCTTCGACAATCTCAACCCTTTCATCCTGAAAAGCCTGCGCACGACGGCACGCGGCATGATCGACAGGATTTTCGGCAATCTCGTCTTCGAGCCGTTGATGCAGCGCAATGACGATGAGGCCTTCAGTCTTTACGGTCTGCTTGCCGACACTGCCGACATGGATCCGGAGCGCAAGAGCATCGAATTCCACCTCGATCCGAGGGCCAAATGGTCTGATGGCCAACCGGTGACTGCGGAAGACGTGCTGTTCACCTACGAGGTCTTTACCGAGAAAGGCCGGCCACCCTACAGCGCCCGCATGAGCATGGTCGCCAAACTGGAAAAGACCGGCGACCGCAGCGTGCGCTTTACATTCAACGACAAGGCTAATCGCGAGACTCCGTTGGTTATCGCGATGACGCCGATCGTGCCGAAGCACGCTTTCGACAAGGCGACCTTCGACAGGACCACGCTGAAACCGGTGATCGGCAGCGGCCCCTACACCGTGGCGCACGTGGCGCCTGGCCAGCGCATCGTGTTCAAGCGCAACCCGAATTATTGGGGCAAGGACATCCCCGCCAAGCGCGGTTTCGACAATTACGACCAGATCACCATCGAATATTTCCTCAACGCCAACGCCAAGCTGGAAGCTTTCAAGAAAGGCATCTGCGCTATCGCTGACGACAGCGATCCGGTCAAGCGCGAGCGCGATCTCGACTTCCCGGCCTTCCACAAGGGCGACGTGATCGCCGAAAATTTCGACACCGGCATCCCGCCAGTGGTGACGGGGTTCCTGTTCAACACGCGGCTGCAGAAGTTCTCCAATCCGGTGGTTCGACGCGCACTCGGCATGCTCTACGACTTCGAATGGGCCAACAAGAACTTGTTTGGCGGCAAGTACATGCGCACCATGAGCTATTGGCAGAATTCCGAACTGTCGGCACTCGGCCATCCGGCCGACGACAGGGAAAAGGCGCTCCTGGCACCCTACCCGGGTCGTGTGCCAGCCGATGTCATGGACGGCACCTGGCGGCCACCTGTCACCGACGGCTCGGGCCAGGACCGCAGGGTGCTGAAAGCTGCCTTCGACATATTCAAGGGCGCGGGCTATGCCCTGCACGATGGAGTGATGCTCGATCCCGAGGGGAAACCCTTCGGCTTCGAGATCCTGACCGCCTCCCAGAACGAAGAGCGCCTTGCCGCCATCTACCAGCGCACGCTTGCGAAGATCGGCATCGATGTCACCATCCGCAGCCTTGACGGCGACCAGATCCAGTCACGCAAGCAACGTTTCAATTTCGAGGTGCTGATCGGCGCCAGCGGTTTCGAGAACTCGCTGTCGCCGGGCATCGAGCAGTTCGGGCGCTGGGGATCAGCTGCCGCCAATGCCGAAGGGTCGTTCAACCTTGCCGGCGTCGCCGATCCAGCGATAGATGCAGCACTCGAGGCGATGGTCGACGCCCGCAGCCGCGAAGATTATGTTGCCGCCGTCCGGGCCCTCGACAGGTTGTTGATCTCCGGCCACTACATGGTTCCGATGCAGCACAACACGCAGCAATGGCTCGCCTACTGGAGCTATCTGGAACATCCGCGAAAGACCCCCATATCCGGTTATCGACTGCCGACATGGTGGCGCAAGCCGAAGTGACCACTTCGGAACAGGAGATCAAGATGAGCGACGAGAAGTCGATTACCGTCGATGTGGTCTCCGACGTCGTCTGCCCCTGGTGCTTCATCGGCCAGAAGCGGCTCGACAAGGCGATCGCCGCGGCAAACGAGGTCGAGGTGCATATTCGCTGGCGGCCGTTCCAGCTCGACCCAACCATCCCGCCCGAAGGCAAGGATCGCCGCGAATACATGATGGCTAAGTTCGGCAGCGACGAACGCGTCAGCGAGATCCACGCCCGCATCGAGCCATTGGGGGAGGCCGAGGGCATCAACTTCGCCTTCGCCGCCATCAAGGTTGCGCCCAACACGCTGGACGCGCACCGCGTCATCCGCTGGGCTGGTGCCGCCGGCGAGGTCATGCAGAACCGGCTGGTGCGACGTCTGTTCCAGTTGAATTTCGAGGAAGGCGCCAATCTCGGCGATCATGTCGTGCTGATCAACGCCGCCCGCGAGGCCGGCATGGATGCGTCCGTCGTCGAGACGCTTTTGCCGACGGACGCCGATGTCGAGGCGGTGCGCACCGAAATCGCCACTGCTTCGCGCATGGGTATCACGGGCGTGCCGTGCTTTCTGCTTGAGGGCAAGTATGCGGTGATGGGCGCGCAAGACGTTGACACGCTCAGCGACGCCATTCGCCAGGTTGCGGCGGCGAAGGCGCGGGGCGAGTTGGAGAAAGCGACCTGATGGACGTCCTTCCATAGGCGCGTTTGGCGACATTGCCACAGCAGCCAACGCCCTCCGGGCCAACGCCCCTCCGGTCACTTTCCGGCTGCTGCCAGGTCGATAAGGCAACAAGGATGACGGCGTATCTTTGCGTCGATTCGTCTTCCGCAGCTTAAAAATCGGCCGATCGACCACGCTCTTGCCTCACAAAACTGTGCAAAAGCTTTCCCTTGGGGAAGATGCTGACGCTTGCATACGTGAAGCAGCAACTTCTTGAAATGATAGAGATAATCTGCGTCGAGAGCAGCATCGCATCGCGTTGCCGCTGTTGCTTAATGGCAACGGCCAGGGGTTCAATCCTCCACAAGCCCGAGAAAAGATAATTGAAAATGATCAATTGGTGTTACTGTCTGTAACAAAACTAAAAGAGGTTTGGGCGGGATTGTGATTCGGGTCGGCAGACCAGATCGACATTCAATATCGGAAAAATACCTCCGCGGCGCCGCAAGGTCGCCGCTCCTGACACCGGTTTCCTCGATGCGCAGCTTCTGGGGACTGATGCGGGCCTACTGGTTCTCGGACCGCTGGGTGGAGGCCTGGACGCTGACGCTGGTCATCGCGCTGTTTACCGCGTTGTCCAGCAAGGCTGGCGTCTGGTTCGCCGAAGCGTCCGGGGAACTGGTCAACTCGATCGCCTTCTACCACGATGCCGCAAACACCACGCCGCTCGCATCGCTGCTCACCAACGCCGGCGTGCTCATCCTTCTGGTCGTGCTCAAGGACGCGGGCTTTACCGGCATCCGCACTTTTGTTTCCGCGACACTGCATCGCAAATGGCGCGGTTGGCTGGACAGCCGTTTCAACGCAGCGCTTCTCGACACCAATCACACGCATTTCCATGCCCAGCACGGTTCCTCCGGCGCTGCTGCTCCCGACAACATCGACCAGCGCGTTCAAGAATCGATCAAGGACATGACCGGCGGAGCCATCGGCCTCGCCATGGGGGTCATGGCTGTCGCCACATCGCTGTTTTTCGTCGGCCAGAAACTGCTTGAAACCTCGGCAGAGGTGAAAGGGCTGGAGTTCCTCGGCAGCTATGGCAGCGCGGTCCTGGCTTTCCTGGCGGTCGCCATTTACGTGCCGCTGAACACCTGGATCGCGGTGAAGCTCGGCAGGTTGCTGGAACGGCTCAACATCCGGATGCAGCAATCCGAAGGCAGTTATCGCGGCGAGCTGACCACGTTCCTGCGCCGCAGTTTCCACGTCGCCGCCTCCCAGGGCGAGAATGTGCAGAGGACCATGCACGACCGGCTTTATGTCGACATCGACCGCACCTGGGCAAGGCTGAACATCGTCAACACCAGCTATCGTTCTTTCGAGCTGGTCTACACTTTCATCGGCGCCCGCATTGTCGCCTATGCGCCGGGCCTGGTGCCGTACATCCACAACCGTTTCGACCTCAAGGGCTACATAACCGGCTCCGAGATGGTCAACTCGCTCATCGGTCAATGTTCGTGGTTCATCCATGTCATGCCTTCCATTGCGGCGCTGCGCGCCAACAGCCAACGCGTGACCGAACTCGCCAACGCGATCGAAAACGTCCAGCACCCGCAGGAATTCTACAGTCTCACCGGCTGTTCCGATTTCCGCTACGACCGTCAGAACCCGGTTTTCGGCTTGACCATTCAGAAACTCGAGCTGAGCCATCAGGGCGAGGACGCCACGCCCTTCCTGAGTGCTGCGAATTTGCGCTTCCGGCGTGGCGAATGGACGTTCCTGAAGGGCGAATCCGGCTGCGGCAAGACATCGCTGATCAAGGCTATCAACGGTCTGTGGCCCTATGGCCGCGGCTCCATCGTCTTCCCGGAAGGGGTCGAAAGTTTCTACGCCGCCCAGGAGGTCAAGCTGCAGCAGGTCTCGCTGAAGCAACTGGTCTGCCTGCCCGGTTCAGAGCGCGATCACACCGACCCGCAGGTCGCATCGGCTCTGCACAAAGCCGGCCTCGGCGATTTCATCGAACACATGGCCGATGAAAGCCGTGACGGAATGAGCTGGGACCAGGTGCTTTCGGGCGGCCAGAAACAGAAGCTGGTTGTCGCTCGTATCGTGCTGCAGCAGCCGGGGCTGCTATTCCTCGACGAGGCGACCGGGGCGCTCGATCCGGAAGGTAAGATTGCCTTCCATCAAGCGATCAAGGACAATTGTCCAGATGTCACGGTGATCTCGATCATGCACGAGGCGGTGCCGCCAAGGTCGCTTTCAGGCGCCGAATTCTACCACAGCATCGTTGCCATCGCGGACGGCGTCGCGACCAAAAAGCCGCTGGCGCCGAGCCTGCCGGTCGAGCTCACCACCATCCTCGCGCACCCCAGGCCAGTCGCGGAAACAAGGCCGGTCGAGGAAAGATGGCTGCGCTTCCCGCGCCGCATCAGGCAGAAATGATGCATGTCGCGCAAAAGCATGCCCTCGGGCCTGACCCGCATCGGATTGGTGAACTAAAATTGCGATCGAGTGGCGCTGCACCATTGCAAAGGCGCTCGTGCAGAGCCTGTCTCGCGTGCGAAGCCCGCGCGACCGGTGAAGCCATGACAAGGTAGCGATGCCCATTTCCTGGAGGAGGTCTGAGTCGATCGATCTACTCCGAATGGTAGCGTTTGCCATCGGCACGCTAAACCCATTGAGCAGCTGTGCCCCGAACCGGAGGCATGTGAGAATAGCTGATTAGCTTGGGAATGACCGAGGCGTGCCGCGATGGCCACCAGCAACGGTTGCTACCGAATTTGGAGTAGACGACACCCCGCAAGCGGGCATTTGCCCCAGGGCCTTGGTTATTTCCATTTTCCGGCTTCAGCACGGGGATGGTGATGCGCAGATGGAATTCTGGTCTGGCGCCGGCAGAATCGCACCCGACCGCCAATGACGCCCAAAAGGGGCGATGGGAAGGGCGCTTAGCAACAGCCCTGCTCCGGACTTTCGGGATTGTCGTCGTCGGCCTATTCGTCGGCGCGCCTGGTCTAGCTCTGGCAGACGAGGTGCCGGGAGAGTTCCTGGGCAGGTGGAGCACACGATGCAGCGACACAAATGCGCCGAAGATCGAGATGGCCGCGAACAGCATCGCAATCACCGTCGGCGGCAAGACCTACCGATATACCGGGATTAACGCGAGCCGCACTTGGTATGGCGGCGTAAAGGCCGACGGCAACCGCGTCTGGCTCCCGACGAGCAAGCGGCCCGGACGGAACTTCGCCTTCGTAGCTGCCCCGCCCCCCTTTGGAGCTGAGGGCCCTATGGTGCTCGAGGAGGGAGTGCCGGAGGAGTCCGACGAGATCAGGTCCATATTTGGAGCACAATTCCGTCGCTGCAAGCTCGGCCTTCGGGCCTCGGCGCAGCAGCAGCTTATGCAGCCAGATGGGCCAGCGACCATCGCGGCCGGCGACGGTCAAATAGCAAACTGCAGCAGTGGCATCGTAAGGGGCTTGAAACCCGGAGGCGACGGGTTCCTGGCCGTAAGGGCCGGGCCGGGAACAAGCCACCGCATGCTGGACCGCCTTCACAACGGAGAATCGGTGTGGCTCTGCGACCAGCGCGGCGACTGGGTCGGGATCATCTACGGCCGCGAGGATTGCGGCACCGAAGGCTCGGGATACACCGGATCCTGTCGCGCCGGCTGGGCTCACGGGCGATGGATCGAACTGGCGGCGGGACCCACGTCCGTCGAGGCCGGGCGGGGACCGAGTTTCGACTGCGCTCGCGCGAGAACACCCCCTGAACAGGCGATTTGCGAATCGGCTGAATTGAGCCAGCTCGACGCGAAAATGTCGGCGGATTTTGAAGCCGCGCTTTTCGCAACCGTCAACGAGTCGGAAACTGACGCGGCCCGTAGTGCGCAAAGAGATTTTATGGCGCAACGTGATCGCTGTGGTTCCGACAGCGCGTGCCTGACGCAAGCATACAGTGAGCGGCTCTCTGCGCTGGCGGCCGCGGCAAGCCCGGTCCTCGGGCAGGAAGCTAACGCGAGCGGCTCGCCGTCTTCCCAAACCGCCGATCTTGCCGCTCTGCGCAGCCTTCCGGCGGGCATCCAGAGCATAAGCTTCGATGACTTCAATGGTATCCCGTTGTTCGGCCCTGCCGATCGGGCTTCCTTCCCCGTTTTCATGACCCTGGTCAAGCTCGGAACAATGCCTCAGTTTCTTGAGCAGAATGAGTGCACGGTCGTTCGCGCGCTTTTCACCCCTGAGTTCATTGGGCAGTTCGCCCGTCCCTATGAGTGCGCCGGCGACAGGCTCATCTGGCTCGGCGCGGACGAATTCGCCACCGCCGAGGCCAGGCGAAGCTTCCACGACAAGTATGGAAAGATGGTGCTGGCGCTTGCGCCGAAGCTGCCGCTGACCATTGCCTTCGTCGATGACATTGCGCTTGGCCTCTACGACGAGGCGAAGACGGCATTCCCTGTCGGTGGGTACAGCAACCAGTTCGGGTCGATGGGGCAACCCTCGAGCATCGCAGTCGATCTGAGCAGGGATGTCCCCACCTGGCTGAACGTTTCTTTCTTTCCCAATTTCGAGTGGCCGGAGCCATTTCTGCCTATGAAAAGCGCGGGCGCGGCGCGCGATTTCATTGCTGAAGTGAACTCCTGGCCTTATGCGGAACACAACTCTCCCATGCCTGCGGCGACCGGGCAACGTACGGTGCGCCGAGTTACGGTGCTTGAATTTGCTTCCTTCGACCCGAAAACCGCGCGCTTGGAGTTCAGTCTCAAGGCCATCAGCCTCCACAATCTCGATCTGACGCGAAAGCTTTATGATTTCCCGGTGACCAAGCCGATCGACTCTTTCTCATCGGGAGATATCCCCGAACGGCTCGTGGTCGCGTCGCCTGCGCCGCTGGACGAGTTCTATCTTAACCTCAGGATCGTTGGCGAAGCCGGCGAGAACGCGCCCGAAAAGGTATGGGCACGTTTGGTGGAACTGGTCGCGCAGCGCGACAGGGAGTTCTGGAGTCGGCCCGGGAAATCGAAAGAGGTTCTTTCCCACGACAACGCGCGGCGTCCGTTTTTCGGCAACGGTGAGGATGGCGCGGTTTCCATCGCCTTCAAGCGCTGGGCGATAGCCTACGTGGCTGGTTTACCCGACGAAATCGAACTTGTTGGCGACTATACGAATGGAAGCATCGATCGCGACGGGCATTATACTTTTCAAGCGCTGAAAGCCAACGGAGGTCCCGGAATCTACTCCGGTGCTATCGCGGCGATCGGGCTGCAATCCGACCAGGTTGTAAGCGTCGGCGGCTTCGACAATCTGCTTCTCACACTGCCCAATCGGCCTGATTTCTATGTCCTCGACGTGGACGGCGAGACCATGCTTCCGTTTGCTGGCCGCAGGCTGCTGTGGAAAGCCGTTTTCAAGACCGGTCCGCGGCAATCGGTCAGCGCCGAAGCAAGCAAGGCGCTGCTTCTTCATCTCGAGCCGATATCCCTGACTCTGGAGGAGCAAGGCGTCGAGATCGCGCGCCAGACCTTTGAAGCCGTTCCCCGGCTGGATGGCGGCTTTTCGGTTGATGCGCCCGCCTCGCCCGCCGGCGCGGCGCTGTTCGATGCTCCCGTCGCCCTTTCTGGCGGCTTGACCAATACGCTCGTTGCGGCCGCGCTTGATCCGACCCAGGCGGATGACGGCTTCGAGAGGCTGGTCATTCAGCGCTGGCACCTGGAACAGAAAGGTGAGCTGTTTGGCGGTCGGTTCTTCGTCGAAGGCAAGCGCCTTCCTGGCACGGAGGAAGCACGCGCCTTGTTTCCGGATCTCGCTGCTTGGGCCCGCGCCCGCATTCCCGCGTTTCCGATCCGGCTTACAATCAAGGCTGACGTGGAGCGTAGCCCTGGCGTCGAGTTCGCCGGCTGGCAGAGTTTGGCCTGCTTATCCGATGCATTGACACAGGATGACAGATTCCGCGTTGGGAGGGGATTAGGGGCCGCGATCGCTCAGAAGGGGCTCGCGATGAACGGAGTAGGGTCTTGGGGCGTGGAAGACGAGTTGCGCGTGGCGGCTCTTGGCCTTGAGCCGGTGGCATCATCCTTCGTTCATCAGGTCGGCTGTGAAGTTGGTTCCGGGCCTGATGCCGATCCAATGAAGATATTCGCCGTCACGGAAGCTTCCCTGCCGGTACCCCCGCCATTGGGGAAAGCGGAGAAACTGAGCGCTGAGGTCACGCTCCAGATCAACGCCATCGCGCCCGTCGACACCAAGCCAAACTATCTCGACCTCCTGCCCGACGATGTGGCCGCGCACCTGTTTTCGGGAGGGGCATCGAAGGATCAGACACCAGCAGAGACGTTCATCCGCATGGACGCCGATCTTGTCGAAGTCGCCTATCGCGATGCGAGCGGCCGGGAAATCGCCCGGCTGTCAGCCGATCCGGCGGCGACGCTTTCCGGCCTTCTTCGAAAGTTTGAGAAGAAATCCGCCGAAATTCTGCGCAAGCCTGAGGCGGGGGAGGCCTATGGACCCGATATGATCGGCATCCAACTTGGCATATCCTTTGACGAGGCTGAAGCGATCATTCAGAGGCACATGCGGGTTGGGCGGGTACTCACGGGAATGCGCGCCAGTCCGGGTGCCCAGCCGACTGGATCAATCACGCCCGCGACGTCGGGCAAGCTTTTCATTTCGGCCGACGAGCGCGAATTCGTCGCTATCTTCGATGATGCGCCAGCCGTCGAAGGACGAGTACTCGCCGCTTGGCGTCGAATCTATCTGGATCCGGAACAAATGCCGGAGACTGAGGTGATCGAAGGGTTGCGGAGCAAATATGGCACCCCAATCACGAGAACGATCGAGGCCGGCGTGCGCAATTTCTGGTCCACACCTGCTGGCAATGACTGCCAGGGATACTTCGACCATGGCGGCGCGCGTCCCGCTCTTGGCGCCTCCTGGCGCGAGAATGGCGTCCCCGCAAATCTCGCGTTGCCGGATGGTCGCCCGGTACCCGACGCCATGCTGCCGATGGCGATGGTGAACCCGCTCGATCCTTCGAATCAGCAACTCGCCAAATGCGGACCGGTCTTCACCGCCGAGTTCTCCTTCGATGCTTCCCGCAGCGTAAAGGCGGGCTATCCGACTACTGACCGGGATTGGATCGAACAAATTATCAGCGATGTCGGCCCCTATATGAAGGCATTCAGCGCGAGTAGGCTGGCTCTTCAGGGCGACGGGGCAAACGTGCCGGGAAAGGCCCAAACGGGTGCCGCGGTGAAATTCTGAGCGCAGTCGAACCTGAATAACTTTCGGGTCTGTCAAGTATGGCCATTTGGAGGGGCTGTTTGACAATTCAAAATTTGCGGTCGAGTGGCGCTGCACCATTGCCTTGGTGCATAGATGCATCATTGGTGACGATACGGGAAAAACGTCAGGCGCGCTCGCCGTCCCTCACCCGGTAGGTCGGCTTGTACATGGTGACGAGTTCTTCCGCCGCGGTCGGGTGCACGGCCATCGTGCGATCGAAGTCATCCTTGGTCAGCCCGGCCTTCAGCGGAATGCCGAGAAGCTGCGCCATCTCGCCGGCATCAGGCCCGAGGATATGGGCGCCGAGCACCTTTTTCGAGGCGCCGTCGACCACCAGCTTCATCAGCATCGTTTCGTCGCGGCCCGACAGCGTGTTGCGCATCGGCCGGAAGCTGGCGCGGTAGACCTCAACGTCGGCAAAACGCTTTATGGCCTCGTCTTCCGACAGGCCGACCGTGCCGATCTCGGGCTGCGAGAATACCGCGGTGGCGATCGTTTCATGGTCGGGCGCGGTCGGGTTGCCCTTGAAGGCGGTCTCGACGAAACACATCGCCTCATGGATCGCCACTGGCGTCAGTTGCACGCGGTTGGTGACGTCACCGATCGCCCAGATGTTGTCGATGCTGGTGCGCGAATATTGATCGACATGGATAGCGCCGGTCCTGGTCATCTCGATGCCGACGCCCTCAAGCCCCATGTTTTCGGTGTTGGGGAGACGCCCGATGGCGAGCATGACCTGATCGACCGTCAGCACTTTGCCGCCGGTGACGACTGCGTCGAGGCGCCCGTCCGGACGCTTCCTGACCCATTCGGATACGGCATGGCAGAGGATTTTTATCCCCTTCTTTTCCATCGTCTCGTGCAGCATGCGCCTGAGATCCATGTCGAAGCGGGAGAGGATCTCCTTGCCGCGATAGACCAGCGTTGTGTCGACGCCGAGGCCGTGAAAGATGTTGGCGAATTCGACGGCAATATAGCCGCCGCCCTCGATCATGATCGCGTCAGGCAATTCCTTGAGATCGAAGGCCTCGTTGGAAAAGATACAATGCTCATGGCCGGGCAGAGCCGGGTGCGGTGCCGGGCGGCCGCCGGTGGCGATGAGAATCTGGTCGGCGGTGACGGTGCGGTCCTCGCCGAGAAGATGCACCGCATGCGGATCGATCAGCATGGCGCGTGACTGAAACGTCTCGCCGCCGGCGCCTTGGACATTTTTCCTGTAGATGGCTTCCAGCCGGCTGATCTCGCGATCCTTGTTGGCAACCAATTTCTGCCAGTCGAAGCTCGCCTGCGGCACGGTCCAGCCGTAACCGGCGGCGTCGGCAAAGTGCTCGGGAAATTGCGAGGCATAGACATAGAGCTTCTTCGGCACGCAGCCGCGGATGACGCAGGTGCCGCCATAGCGGTATTCCTCGGCAATGCCGACGCGCTTGCCGAGTGCCGCCGCCATGCGCGCCGCCCTCACCCCGCCGGAGCCGCCGCCGATGACGAAAAGATCGTAGTCATAGACGGCCATGGCGCGGCTCCTTGCCCTTCAAAAATGTCTGAGACAGGTAGGCTGCAAACCGCCAAAAGAAAAGCCCGGACGCAGCCCATCCTGTCGGACGCGCAACGGAGGCGGGCTTTCCGGTCCAGCAGCGATGACGCCGCCGGAAACAGGCTCAGTTCTTCGGTGCTTCCGGCTGCGTGCCATCAGCAGGAGCCGCGGCATTTGCCGGTGCTGCGGCCTTTGCCGCCGCGGCCAGCGTTTCGCCGACCTGCTGGGCGAGATCGCGGGCGAGGCCGTTCTGCCATATCTCGGCGGCCTTGAGCAGCTCACGCGTCACGGCCTGGCCGCTGTCGAGCAGTTTCTTGCCGGTATCGGAATTGTAGAAAGCGGCGATTTCGGTAAGCTCTTTTTCAGAAAATACCTTGGCATAGGCCAGGGCCGCTTCCTTCTCGAGATCGGCGCGGCGCGAGGCCAGCGCCAGAGCCTTTTCGCTAACCGTTCTGCCGATCAGCTCCTGCATGTCCGGGTTCTTTTGAATAAGCTGCTGCTGAAGCGCGGCGGCGGCCTGCGGCAGGATGTTGTCGAACGGGTCCGTCGCGTCGATCGCCGCGACTGCGGCGCGGGCTGCCTTAAGATGCCCTTCGTTGACGTCCTGCGAGAACGCCGGTGATGAAAACGCAAAGACGGCTGAAGCTGCCAGAATTGCAGAAAAACGGCGAACCCGGTTATGCAACGTCATGATCGGTAGAACTCCCTGGTTTTCGGGCGGCATGGACGGTTTGGACGCCGTCGCCGGCTATGATGGCCGCTGATGCCAGCCCGATGAAAAGACCATGCTCGACCACGCCCGGAATGGCATGGAGAGCATTCGAAAGCGCTCTTGTATCCGGAATGCGGCCAAAAGATGCATCGAGGATAAAATGGCCGCCGTCTGTAACAAAAGGCTGGCTTGCCGTCATCCTCAATGTGACGGGGCCGGAAAGGCCGAGCCTTCCGGCTGCCGCGGCGACCGCGATTTCAGTGGCACGCAGGCCGAACGGGTTGACCTCGATCGGCAGTGGAAAACGGCCGAGCGTCTCGACCATCTTCGAACGGTCGGCAATGACGATCATGCGGGCGGAAGCCGCCGCCACGATCTTTTCGCGCAGCAGCGCACCGCCGCCGCCCTTGATCAATGTCAGCTCCGGATCGATCTCGTCGGCGCCGTCGATGGTAAGGTCGAGCTCGGGCGTTTCTTCGAGCGTCGACAGCGGCACGCCAAGCTCGCCGCAGAGGATGGCGGTGCGCTCCGAGGTCGGCACGCCGATAATGGTAAGTCCGGTGGCGACCTTTTCGGCGAGCAGCCGCACGAACTCGTCGGCCGTCGAGCCGGTGCCGATGCCAAGCCGCATGCCATCGCTGACATGGGCAAGTGCCGCCCGCGCGGCCTCGACCTTCAGTTGCCTCGCATCCATGCTTTGCCCCGGATTTCGCTTGTTTCGGCGCTCCTAGCACCTTTGCCCGTCCGGTCAAAGACTTTGCCCTGTGGATTGAGCTGGCACGGCTTGCCTGGATAGGCTGCAGCGGCTATCGCCTGCCGGCAGCGCAATCGTCACAGGACATGCCATGACCCGACCGATCATCGTGTTCGACCTCGACGGGACGCTGGTCGACACAGCGCCGGACCTGCTCGACAGCCTCAACCACAGCCTTGCCGCCAGCGAACTCGCAGCCGTCGACGAGGCCGGCTTCAAGCGCTTCGTCGGCCATGGCGGCCGGGTGATGATCGAGCGCGCGCACGCCGCGCAGCAGAGATCGCTGGTGGTGGAGGAACACGACCGATTGCTAAAACTGTTCCTCGATCATTACACCGACAACATCCCGGGCAAATCGCGCCCCTACCCCGGCGTCGTCGAGGCGATCGCCCGATTCGAGGCAGCCGGCTATCTCCTGGCCGTCTGCACGAACAAATACGAAGCCAACTCGGTGGCGCTGATCGAGGCGCTCGGCCTGGCGAAGCATTTCGCTGCGATTTGCGGTCAGGACACGTTTGCGTTCCGCAAGCCCGACCCGCGCCATCTGACCGAAACCATTTTGCTGGCCGGCGGCGATCCGCACCGCGCGCTGATGGTCGGTGATTCGCAGACCGACATCGATACGGCGAAGGCGGCCGGCATTCCCGTGGTGGCAGTGGATTTCGGCTACACCGACCGCCATGTGCGCGAATTCGAACCGTCGGCGGTGATCTCGCATTTCGATGCGCTGACGCTTGGTCTGGCCGAACGCCTGATTGCCGCTGCCGGGCACTGAGCGCGACGGCGACCGGACCGCTCCCGGCGGGGTTGCATTCGGTCTTCGTCGGAACGCCAGCACATCGCCTTGACTTCCCCGGCCGGCCTCCCTTATATCGCGGCGCGCTTGGCCTTCGGGCAACGAGCGGGCGATTAGCTCAGCGGGAGAGCACACCCTTCACACGGGTGGGGTCGCAGGTTCAATCCCTGCATCGCCCACCAATACCCGCTTCCCGTACAAAATTACCACCGCTTCGGAGCCGCCTACGCTTCGAACTTCCGCCTCATCGCAAGGTTTGCCATGACCCGGTTCATGCGATTCGCCAGGCAGCCGGGGACACATCACAAGGCGCTGTCTACCCTTGGAATCGCTCAGGCTGCACATTGAACGCGGCCGGGAGAAAGTTGACGGACGACAAAATCGTCCTAGGTGAACTGCTATCTCAGTGGCCCGCGAACTGACGAGGGGAAATCGCCGTCGACCTCCTGCTCCGATTAGTAAAACTGCGCAATTGCAAATGCGTCCGGCTTCCGCGAACATTGCTGGACCCCATCAAGGGCCCGTAGCGGCCGACCCGAAACTGAGCGCTGGCTTCCCGGCCCGCTGTCCTGGCGGCCTCGACCTTGGATCCAGCCGGCGACCTTAAAGTCGAAAGGGAGGAATAACCGATGAACCTGACAAAACACCTTGCCGGTGTGGTGATCGCGTCGACCTGTCTGTGTGCGCCCGCGCTAGCGCAGACCAAGTTGACCATGTGGTATCACGGCGCCGGCAATGAGGTGGAGTCGCGAATCCTCAACCAGATCATTTCCGACTTCAACACCAGCCAGTCCGACTGGACGGTGACCATCGAGAGCTTCCCCGAGAAGAGCTACAACGATTCCGTCGCGGCGGCGGCCCTGGCGGGCAACCTGCCCGACATCCTGGATGTGGACGGGCCTGTCATGCCCAATTGGGCCTGGGCCGGCTATCTGCAGCCGCTGCCGATCGACGAGAGCGAGTTCGCCGACTTCCTGCCCGGCGCCAAAGGCGTGTGGGATGGCAAGCTCTATTCGGTCGGTCTGTGGGAGGCGGCGGTGGCGCTTTTTGCACGCCAATCGACGCTGGATGAATTGGGCTTGCGCACCCCGACCCTCGACAAGCCTTGGTCGCGCGAGGAATTCATGGCCGCGCTCGACGCCGCCAAGGCCTCCGGCAAGTATGAATTCGCCCTTGATCTCGGCATGAACGACCAGGCCGAGTGGTATTCCTACGCCTTCTCGCCGTTCCTGCAGAGCTTCGGCGGCGACATTGTCGACCGTTCGACCTACAAGACCGCGGAAGGCGCCCTGAACGGCGAGGCTGCGCAGGCGTTCGGCAAGTGGTGGCAATCATTGTTCACCGGAGGCTATGCGCCTGGCACCAGTGAGGACCCGGCCGATCAGCAGACTGGTTTCATCGGCGGCAAGTTCGCCTTCCAGTGGAACGGCAACTGGCGCGCGGTGGCAACGATGGAAGCCGTGGATGACGTTGTCTTCCTTCCAGCCCCCGATTTCGGCGCCGGCAACAAGATCGGCGCGGGATCTTGGCAATTCGGCGTATCGGCCAAGTCAAAACATCCGGAAGGCGCTGCCGAGTTCATCAAGTTCGCCGCGCAGGACAAGTACCTGGCCGCCTTCTCCGACGGCATCGGCCTGATCCCGCCGACGCCCTCGGCGGCGCAGATGACGAAGAACTACAAGGATGGCGGCCCGCTCGCGGTGTTCTTCGACCTCTCCAAGGCACAAGCCCTGGTGCGCCCGGTCACCCCGGGCTACGTGGTCCAGGCCAAGGTCTTCACCAAGGCACTGGCCGATATCGCCAATGGCGCCGACGTGGCCGACACGCTTGACGCGGCGGTCGACGAGATCGACGCCGACATCGAAAGCAATGGTGGCTACGGTCACCGCTAGTTCTGTCGCGCCGGGGTCCTCGCCAGCCGCGGACTCCACCCTCTGTGGCTTGCTGGGCGGATACCGCGAATGGCGTCGAAACTAACCCTGTCGAACCGGGCGGGCTGGACATTCGCCCTGCCGGGCTTCGCACTTATCTTCACATTCATCGTGCTGCCGTTTTTCTTCGCGATCGGTCTGTCATTGACAAATCAGCGGCTGCTGTCGCCGAACCCGACCCAGTTCGTCGGGTTGGAAAACTATCAGCAGCTCCTGGGCCTTGCTGTGGTGACCCTCAAGCCAGAGCGCGACGATGCTGGCGAAGTGGTCCGAAACGCGGCCGGCGAAATCCAGTATCCGCGCCTGCGCGAGATCACCCGTAGCGACGACTATCCTCAGTATCGCGGCATGCGCGAGTGGTTTCGCTGGCAGTCCGGCGAGAACGTCATGGTCGTCATCGCCAACGACGTTGTGTTCATGAAGGCGCTGGTAAACACCTTCCTGTTCGTTTTGGTCGTGGCGCCGGTACAGGGCAGCCTCGCGCTGATGCTTGCTTTGCTGATCAACCACAAGGTCAGGGGCATCAACCTGTTCCGGACCATCTACTTCATGCCGGTGGTGGTCTCCATCGTCGTGGTCTCGCTCCTCTGGCGGTTCATCTATGACGGCCAGAACGGGCTGTTGAACAGCATCATCCAGGCCCTCACCTTCGGCCTCTTCCAGCCCGTCGACTGGCTCGGCAATCCCTCGACGGCGCTGCCCGCAGTCATGGCCATGTCGATCTGGCAGGCCGTCGGCTTCCACATGGTCATCTGGCTGGCGGGGTTGCAGACGATCAGCCCCACGCTCTACGAGGCCGCCGCCATCGAGGGGGCTTCGAGATGGCAGACCTTCCGCTATGTCACCTGGCCGGGCCTGCGCAACACCGCCGTGCTTGTCCTTGTCGTGATCACCATGCAGGGCTTCGCGCTTTTCGCCCAGATCGACGTGATGACCAGTGGCGGTCCGCTCGACAGCACCCAGACCCTCGTCTTCCAGGCGGTCGAGCGCGGCTACGGCAAGCAGGACATCTCCGGCGGCTCGACCATCTCGGTCATCCTGTTCGCGATCGTGCTGGCGATCTCACTCATCCAGCGCTGGCTGACACGGGAGCGTTAGGATGGCCTTCGATCCCGACAATTACGGCCTCAGGCTGTTCGTCCGCTATCTGGTGCTGTGCCTGATCGCGCTGATCTTCGTCTTTCCGCTCGTGTTCATGATCAACTCGAGCTTCAAGCCGGACAGTCAGCTTCTCGCGGACACTTCCAGCCTGCGTGCATTCCTGCCCATCGGCGACATCAGCCTCAACAACTATTTCGGTGCGTTCCGGCGGGCGCCGGTCGGCCTGTTCGTCCTGAACTCGGTTCTGGTCACCGGGGTGACCGTCCTTCTCTCGCTGCTGATCTGTTCGCTGGCCGCGTTCTCCTTTGCTTTCCTGCGGTGGAAGGGGCGCGATGTCCTGCTCTCGATCGTCATCGCGACGCTGATCGTCCCTTTCGAGACCATCGCTATCCCGCTCCTGCTCTTGGTCTCGAAACTGCCCTGGATCGGGCTTGATGGGCTGCATTGGGGCTGGCTCAATAGCTACCGGGTGCAGATCATCCCGTGGATCGCCGACGGACTGACGATCTTCCTGTTCGTGCAGTATTTCAAAGGGCTGCCGGGCGAACTGATTGAGGCAAGCCGGGTGGAGGGCGCGAATTGGTGGCAGGTCTACTATCGCGTCGTCATGCCGCTTTCAGGGCCGGTACTGGCGACTGCCGCCATCCTGAAATTCCTCGTCATGTACAACCAATATCTCTGGCCGCTGATCGTGGTGCAGCAGGAAGGCTATCGCCCGGTCATGGTCGGCCTCGGCTACTTCTTTCAACTCAACGTCGCCTGGGGCGAAGTCATGGCTTATCTCACCCTTATCACCGTCCCGGTGCTGGTCTTCTACCTGTTGCTGCAGCGCGCCTTCATCGCGTCGATCGCCTCGACCGGCGTGAAGGGCTGACTGCATGGCTCTCGCGCTCAAACGCCAATGGATCTGGCGCCAGTGGATCTGGGACGGCCGGTCAGCCCCATTCCTCAAGGCCGACCAATCGATCGGAGACCCCGAATTGCCGCACATGAATCAGGAAACGGGAGCCATCGCTCATGGCTGAGGTCTCACTCAAGGGCGTCAAGAAATCCTTCGGTCGCGTCGAAATCATCAAAGGCGTCGATATCCACATCAACGACGGCGAGTTCGTCGTCTTTGTTGGACCGTCGGGCTGCGGGAAGTCCACGTTGCTGCGCATGATCGCCGGACTCGAGGACATAACCGAAGGCACCCTCGAGATCGGAGGCCGGGTGGTCAACCAGCTGCAGCCCAAGCAACGCGGTGTTGCGATGGTGTTCCAGAGCTATGCCATCTTTCCGCACATGACTGTGCGCGAGAACATCGCGTTCGGCCTTACGATCGCGGGCGCTTCCAGGCAGGAAAAGCAGCAGAAGGTGGCCGAGGCCGCACGCATCCTGCAAATGGAACATTTGCTCGACCGCCGGCCAAGTCAGCTTTCGGGCGGCCAGCGCCAGCGCGTCGCCATCGGGCGCGCAATCACCCGGAAACCGGCCGTATTCCTGTTTGACGAGCCGCTCTCAAACCTCGACGCCGCACTGCGCATGGACATGCGCATGGAAATCGGCCGGCTGCGCAGGCAACTGGGCACAACGATGATCTATGTCACCCACGACCAAGTCGAGGCGATGACGCTGGCTGACAGGATCGTCGTGCTGAAGGACGGTCAAGTCATGCAGATCGGAGCGCCGATGGAGCTCTATCACGAGCCGGCCAACAGGTTCGTAGCCGGCTTTCTCGGAGCCCCGTCGATGAATTTCCTGAACGTCGACGTCCTCGCCCTCGATGGCGAAGCGGCAATGGTTGGCAACCAATCCCTGGAGCCGATCAGGGTGGCGACCAGAAGGCGCGCCTTCCGGAAAGACGGCAAGGCCATCCTGGGTGTCCGTCCGCAGCACCTCCGGCCGGTGCAATCTGGAAAAGGCTTGCTGCATGGCATCGTGGCACATGCCGAGCGATTGGGCAGCGAGACGGTCGTCGACCTGACACTTCGCGATAACAGCGAACTCATTGCCGCCTTCAATGAAGACAAGGTCTTTGAACCGGGTGACGCTCTGGAACTCACGTTCGACACGGCCTTGGCCCACCTCTTCCCCGACGAGTTGCAGACGCATTAGCGTGAGCAACGACAACAGGAAGCGTCGGCGCAATTCGCTTGTGTCCATTCCGGAACCCGGAACAAACCTGCCCGGAACAAACCAGCATGGCCGCGAGTTTCTACTTTTGCGAGAAGCGAGGGAAAGCCATGTTCAGACTTGTTTTGGCGACAGGCGTCGCAGTTCTCTTTTTCGGTGAACCGGCCCCTGCCGCAGACGGAAGTCCGTTGCCGCCGCAGAATGCCAGGAAACTGTCGGAGATAATCGCCAAGGTCGAGCAGCGCGACGACTTTCGTTACGTCGACGAGGTCGCCTGGGACACCGGCGCCTACACCGTTACTTATTACACGACCGACAAGGCGAAGGTCGAAATCACCTACGATCCGGTGACAGCCGAGCCCAAATAGATCGCCCCTCCAGGCAATACGTGCCCAGCTCGGCGACGCTCATGGCGGCGCGGCCGGCTTCCGGCGCCCGCTCTCCCCCGCGTTAGCCCGTCCTCAGATCGCCGGCGAGCGCACTGCTTGCGTGCTGTCGAGCGCCTGCTGCAGCCGCGTGTCGCGGTCGTAGACGTCGCTGAAATATTCGACCTTGCCGGACATATCAGGCCAGGCGGTGAAATAGGCGACATAGACCGGGATCGTGCGCGCTACCTTCTCCGTCGCATGTCCGTGCTTCAGCTTCTCCGCGATGTCATCGACCGAGGTGCCGAGCACCGCCGCTGCCATGCCGCGCGGATCCTGCAGGCGAACGCAGCCATGGCTGAGCGCGCGCATGTCACGCTCGAAAAACGTCTTTTGCGGCGTGTCGTGCATGTAGATGGCGTGCTTGTTGGGGAACAGGATCTTCAGTTCGCCCAGCGCATTGGCCTCGCTCGGCAGCTGGCGCACGCCATAAGGTATTTTTGCGCCATAGGCGCCCCAATTGACCGAGGAGGACGGAATGCGTTTGCCGCGCGCATTGACCACTTCGTAGCCGGCGCGGTCGAGATAGCCGGGATCCCTGCGCAGCCGGGGCAGCATCTCGTTGACGAGGATCGACTGCGGCACGCCCCAATAGGGATGGAAGTCGACCTGCTCGAGTTGATCGTAGAAGAAGGAAGTCTGGTTGGTGGTCTTGCCGATGACGACGCGGGTCTTCAGCTTCTCCTCGCCATTCTCGATGTAGCTCGCGGTAAAGGCCGGCTGGTTGATGAAGACACGCGGGCTGCCGAGATCGGATGGCAGCCAGCGCAACTCTTCCAGCGCGACATGCACCTTTTGAATCTTGTCGGCCTTGGACGTCCCGACCAGCGCCGCGACGGTGCGCGGACCGATGACGCCGTCGCCCTTCATGCCGGCCTTTTTCTGCACCGCCTTGATGACCGGCACCAGTTCCGGATCATAGACCTCGCTGGTGGCGAGCCTGGCCAATATCTCGCCATAGGCGGCGCCCATCTCGTCGTCGAGATTGCGCGCGATTTTCGCCAGAAGCTTCGGCAGTTCGGGGCTGCTCTCTTCCGGCTTCAGCAACAGCTTGGGATCGACGACGATCTCGTCGTCGACGCTGGCCTGAAGTGATTCCAGTTCGACGCGCAGCGCCTGGTATTCGGCGTTCTGCGGATGCCGTGATTCGAGATAGGTGCGCACTTGCTGGGTGCGCGTCAGCGTTTTTAGCACGCCTTCCATGTCGAGCGGCTTGGCCGGGAAATCATAGTAGCCGGTGATGCGATTGGGATCGACGCGGCCACTGTGCGCGTCGCGGACATAGCGCAAGACGCGCGCTGACAGCGCCATCTCGAAGCGGACGAGCTGCTTGAGCCGCGCATCGGCGCTGCCGGTCGATGCGCCGGCGGCAGGCACTTCAACCGTATAGTCGGCCGGCGTGAGGCCATAGCTCGTCGCCTCGCCAAGCACCCGCACCGCATCTTGCGCGCGGCTGTTGGCATTGGCTGCCGTCACCCAGATGAAATCCGGATTGGCCGCGTAATAGGCGACGAGCGCCTTGGCGATATCCTTCTCGGCGTAGAGCTCGTAATCGTGGAGTCCGGCAATCGCTTCGCGGAAGGCAGCGCCGGTGGCGGACGACGGCTGGAATGCGGCGTCCTGCGGCATTGCCGGCTCCGGCGCTGCCGTCAGCGTCGAGAAGTCGACGCGCACGAGCGGATCGCTCTTGTAGGTGTAATAGGACGGGCTGCGGATACGAGAGGCAGTGGGCGCCGTGGCATATGGCTTGTATTTCGGCCTCTGCCTTGATGGCGGCAGGGGGTAATCACCTCGCGGCGAATGCCTGACACCACCGCCGAAGAGCCTCTCGAAAAACCCTTGCGCGTCTGCCTGCGGCACGCCGAAGGCCAGCATTGCCGCGACCGCCGCAAGCGGCATCACGGTTGCCTTGTTTCCGAGGAATTTCATGGAATCACCCGCTCCGGCTGCAGCCGGCTCCCGTTCCGCATCGCTTGACGGTCTCGCCCACCGCATCATGGATGTAGGGCGCGACTACACCGATTCATACTGATTTCGTTAAGCTTTCATAAATTTCAGAACGTCTCTGTTGCAGAACAGTTTCACAACGGTGGCAGCCGAAGCGAATCGGCTCCGCTCCGGCTCCAGCGAATAGCACTGAGGCCGGGCGATGACGCCGCCGGCGATGGGAATCAACTCGACCAGCCGCATTCGGTTGCAAGGAAGCGCTCTTCCTCGAATCGCTCTTCCTTGAAGCGGTCGACTTTTGACACGCAGGTCGAAGCCGTCGCTGTTTAATGCAGCGATACCGGCTCCCGGTGCTCGGCAACGAAGCCGACCGCACGCTCGACCACGCCCTTGTCGGCGAGGATGCGGCGGTGGCCGAGCCCGTCGGCCCAGTACAGCCGCACATGGTCGCCGGCCCCGGCATAGAGCCTTGCATGGTCGGCGGACACCTCGCGGTCGTCCGGCGCATGGATGACCAGCGTTGGCACCGGCGTGCCGGCAAGCTGGCGGTCGCCGGTGAATTCGTGCAGCGGCCGGCCGGCGATGCGTTCGACCCGGTGGGCCATGGCGGCCTGCGAGCGTGGGCCGACACTGAGCATGCGGCTGAAATCGTTGAAGATCGCAGGCAGTGAGCTCGGCGCCGCGATCAGCACCAGCCGCCCGGCCGCCAGCGGCGGAATGGCCTTGACCGAACCGGCGACGGCATTGGCGGCGACGGCGCCGCCGAAGGAATGGCCGACGACCGCCACGAACGGGCCGAACCACTCGCCGGTCAGCCGAGCGGCCTCGACAGCGCTGACCAATGTCAGCCGGCGGCCCTGCGATTGGCCGTGGCCCGGCAGGTCGAGCGAGACAACCTTGTAACCGGCGGCACGATAGGCTTCGATCAGCGTGCGCATATATTCGGTGCGCGAACGCCAGCCATGGATGACGAGCACCGTGCCGGCGGCCCGCCTGCCCGGCTCTGGCCTGAATTCATGCACCATGACGCAGCCGTTTTTGGTCTTCAGCCGATGATGGCGCGCCTCGGCCATGAAGCCGGCGGCGCGGTCGACGGCGCGTCGCTCGCCGTCGCTGAGAATTTTGGCGTTCGGCGTGCGGCAGAACAGTTCGAATGCCGCGCGCCCGGTAAGGCGGGGAGCCACATGTTCGGCGGCGGCAAACACGCCCCGGATGACCTTCAATCCAAATGATGCCATAGTGGCGATCCATCCATTCGTTCAAGCATGAACATAATAGTTCAAACATGAACATTAAACAAGAGCTGCCCTGGGACAACCCGCGTTTTCGCAACTGGGTCGCGGTGGCGCGCGCCTGCCATGTCCTGGAGCGCACCCTGGCAGTGAAGCTTGCGCCGCTGGACCTGAAGCCGGCGCAGCTCGACGTGCTGATGAACCTTTACCGCCATCCCGGCATGTCGCAGCACGATCTCGCCCGCCGGCTGCTGGTCGGCCGTTCCAACATCACCATGCTGCTGCCGCAACTCGAGACACGCGGCCTGCTGCGCCGCGAAGGCGATCAGAAGGACAAGCGCGTGCTGCGCCTGACCCTGACCGAAGCCGGCACGGAACTGCTGATGCAGGCGCTGAAGGTTCATATGGCGCTGATCGAGAAAGCGATGAGCCAGTCGACGCCGGAGCAATGCGACATGATCGGCGAGCAGATGCGCAAAATTGCCGACGTGCTCAGGGAAGCGTGACCCGCTCACCACATCGACTTTTTCGCGCGCTCCGGCCATTCCCTGTCGTAAGCCTCGCCGTCGATGCCTTTCCGGCTGGTGATTTCCAGAATCTTTCCGGGCGTCGGCAGCGACTTCGGGTGGACATGCCTTGCCGGGTTCCACAGTTCCGATCGGACAATGGCCCGGGCGCACTGGAAATAGACCGAATCGACATCGATGACCGTGACCGAACGCGCCGGTCGGCCGTCGACGCTGAACGAGGCACACAGCGCGGCATCCGTGGTGATGTGGGCGCGGCCGTTGACGCGCAGCGTGGTGCCGCAGCCTGGAACCAGGAACAACAGGCCGACGCGCGGATCGCGAATGATGTTTTTTAGCGAATCGGCACGGTTGTTGCCGCGCCGGTCCGGCATCATCAGGGTTTCGGATCATGGATGCGGACGAAGCCGGCGAGATCGCCGCGCGGCGAGCAATCCAGCCCTTCCGGCCCGCTGGTCGCGAGCGCGGCAAAAGGCGAGGCCTCGATGAAGGCGGCGTATTCGGGAATGACATGGTCGAGTTCCTTGACCAGCGACGTCTCGCCGGGCAGCCCATAGAGCGCTTCGAGCTGTTCGACCGTGGTGATGACGGACATGTTTTCGCCTCCGAGCATCCGCAGCCGCTACTCCAATTCCGTGACGTCTTGACGACACGTGCTGCACCTCATTTCGACCGTCTGGAAACGGGTGTCGAACCCCCAATATTAAGGGGTAAGCCAAGCACGATCCTGAAACGGAGACGGAAAATGGATAAACCCTTCGATCGGCGACGTACCGCCTTGGAACTTCTCGAAAATATGTTCGAGGCTGAGATGCGCTTCCTGCAATCAGGGTCGGAGAGCCTCGATATCCTTTCCAGCGCGTTTCACGCGGAAGTTGTCGTGCATGAGCCGCAGTCTCTGCCCTATGCCGGCGACTGGAATGGCCTCGACGGCGTTGGCGCCCTTTTTCGCAAGATGCGGGAAATCTGGAGCGACGTGACCGTGGAAAGCCTTCAGGCCGCCCAAAACGATGACATGGTATTCATGAGCTGCACACTTGCGCTGACATCGCGGGCCAATGGTGCAACCATCAAACAGCCATTTGCCGAAGTCATGCGCTTCAAGGATGACCGGCTGATCGAAGGCACCCCGTTTTATTACGACACCAGCGAAATACTGGCGATCCTGCGTTGACCGGAGCGTCCCGCCCGAACCATTCAACGATCGCGGCTTAGCCCCTTCTCTTCCAGCTCGGCGAGATAGGCGGCCCAGCGTGCGTCCTTCTCATGACCCAGCGTATGCAGGTAGTTCCAGGTGAAGATGCCGGTATCGTGGAAATCGTCGAAGGTGATGCGGACGGCATAGTTGCCGACCGGTTCGATCTTCAGGATTTGAACGTTGCGCTTGCCGGGAACGGTCACGCGCTGTTCGGGCGAATGGCCCTGCACTTCGGCGGATGGCGAGGCCACCCGCAGCAGCTCCGCCGGCAGCTCGAACGGCTGATGGCCAGGGAACGTCACGGTTAGCAGCCTGCGGTCCTTCGAGACCCTGAGTTCCTTCGGCGCCGTCATGGTGATAGGTTCCGCATCATCTGTCCTTTCCCTACGCCGCTTCGCGCAGCGGGAAAAGGCCGCTTCGAAACTTCCGACACGATCTGTCGGCGCGATGTTGCCAGGATCGAAACTTCTTGTCTTGAATGGCAGGTTGGATCGTATCACATAGCCATATATAACGATGCCGTTCGCAACCACGGGAAACGCACCAGCATGGACATGATCGATCCTTTTGGTCGCACGATCAGCTATCTGCGCGTTTCGGTCACCGACCGCTGCGACTTCCGCTGCACCTATTGCATGGCCGAGGACATGGCGTTCCTTCCCAAGAAGGATTTGCTGTCGCTGGAAGAACTCGACCGGCTATGCACGGTTTTCATCGAAAAGGGCGTCAGGAAACTGCGTCTTACCGGCGGCGAGCCGCTGGTGCGCAAGAACATCATGCATCTTGTGCGCCAGATTTCGCGTCATCTCGAAAGCGGCGCTCTGGAAGAATTGACGCTGACCACCAACGGCTCGCAGCTTTCGCGCTTTGCCGCTGAACTGGCCGATTGCGGGGTCAAGCGCATCAACGTCTCGCTTGACACGCTGGACCCGGAAAAATTCCGTCAGATTACCCGCTGGGGCAATCTCGACAAGGTCATGGATGGCATCGACGCCGCGCAGGCAGCGGGACTGAAGGTGAAGCTCAATGCGGTGGCGCTGAAGGATTTTAATGACGCCGAACTGCCCGAGATGCTGCGCTGGGCGCACGGCCGCGGCATGGAGTTGACTGTCATCGAAACCATGCCGATGGGCGAGATCGACGCCGACCGCACCGACCAGTATCTGCCGCTGTCGCTGCTGCGCGCAGCACTTGAGCGGCAGTTCACGCTGACCGACATCCCCTACAAGACCGGTGGCCCGGCCCGCTATGTCCACGTCGCCGAGACCGGTGGCAGGCTCGGCTTCATCACGCCGATGACACACAATTTTTGCGAAAGCTGCAACCGCGTCCGGCTGACCTGCACCGGCACGCTCTATATGTGCCTCGGCCAGGAAGATGCCGCCGACCTGCGCGCACCGTTGCGTGCATCCGAAGGCAACGAACTGGTCGCCGACGCCATCGACGAAGCCATTGGCCGCAAGCCGAAGGGCCATGATTTCATCATCGACCGCCGCACCAACCGTCCGTCGGTATCGCGGCACATGAGCGTCACCGGCGGCTGATCTTCCTGGTCGCACCGCCGAAGTAAATCCTGCCGCTCTTGCGAGGAGGTTGTAACGAGCCGCCGAAGGCCGTGGACCAGCCCTTTGACGTTGCTGTCTTGCCGCCGGCTGGTAGAGGCTTGATGCAGGACCACAGTGGTAACGCCTTTGCTTTTTTCCCCAAATCTTCGCGGTGCACTGTTCATGGTGGTGGCGATGAGTGGTTTCACCCTCAACGACGCGATCACCAAAGTCGCGTCGGAATCCATGAACATGGCGCAGGTCATGCTGATCCGCGGCGCCTTCGCTTCGCTTTTCGTGGGCCTGCTTGCCTGGCAACGCGGTGCGCTTGCCCTGCCCGGCTCGATGCTGCAGCCGATGGTGGCGATACGCGTGATCGGCGAAGCCGGCGCTACCGCGTCGTTTCTCATCGCCCTTGCCCATCTGCCGATTGCCAATGTCTCGGCCGTGCTGCAGGCGCTGCCGCTGGCGGTGACGATGGGCGCAGCACTTGTGTTCAAGGAAGGCGTCGGCTGGCGGCGCTGGCTGGCCATCGCCATCGGCTTTGCCGGCGTGCTGATCATCGTGCGGCCCGGCTTCGAGGGGTTCAGCATCTATTCGCTGCTGGCGCTGGCCTGTGTCGCCTGTTGTGCGGTGCGTGACCTCGCCACCAAGCGGATACCGCAAGCCATTCCGACATTGCTGGTGTCGACCACCACGGCACTCGCCATGACAATGCTCGGCGCGGCGTTGCTTTTGCCGATGGGCGGGTGGACACCGATGACGGGGGAAAGCACGGCGTTCCTGGCATTGGCGGCAGTGCTCGTGGTCATCGGCTACCAGTTCATCATCATGGCGATGCGGGTGGGCGACATCTCGTTCATCGCGCCGTTCCGCTACACGGCCCTGCTCTGGTCGATCCTGCTTGGCCTGTTCATCTTCGGCGACGTTCCCGACCTGCCGATGATCCTCGGCGCCAGCATCATCGTCTGCTCCGGCCTCTACGCACTTTACCGCGAACGGATCGTCGGCCGGCGCAAGACAGCCGCCGAAAGCGCTGGACCTGATATGGCGCCGGACGGCATATAGGCTTGCCGTTCGCCACGAGTGACCTTGTCCGTGTCGAGGGTCTGTTGCTGAGCATGAAGCTATGATGAGACGCGTCTTCGGTATCACCGGCTGGAAGAATTCCGGCAAGACGACACTGACCGAAAAGCTGGTCGCCGAACTCGTCCGGCGTGGCTGGAAAGTCTCGACGGTAAAACACGCCCATCATGCCTTCGACATCGACAAACCGGGGGCGGACAGTTTTCGCCATAGGCAGGCCGGGGCCACTGAAGTCGCCATCGTGTCGGACAGGCGCTGGGCGCTGATGCACGAATTGCGCGGCGAGGACGAGCCGACGCTGGATGCGATCCTGTCGCGGCTCGGCACCGCCGACATCGTACTGGTCGAAGGCTACAAGCGCGAGGCGCACAGCAAGATCGAGACGCGGCGGATGGAGGCCAAGGACTGGGCACCGCTTTCGGCAAATGATCCGCACATCGTCGCCATCGCCGCCGACTTCGCCATAGCCGACGAAAGCCTGCCTGTCTTCGATCTCGACGACACCAGATCGATAGCCGACTTCATCGAGCGCGCGACAGGTTTGACGCGCTGAGGGTGCTGCCGAAGAAGCATCGGCCGCCCCCTGTTTCCTCGTTGCTATACCTGCCGCGACGTCAGCATTGTCCGGCAATGCGAAACCCGCAAGCAACGGTTTTACAGTTGCTTTTTCTTGGGAAAGAATGGGAGTATCGCGCCAGCGGGCGGTCAACAGAACCGCCCACAGAGCCGTTTGGAACGACGGCCGGGAACATACAGAGAGGACTATCATGCGTACTGCACTGCGTATAGCGCTCGCCGCATCGGCGGCGCTGCTGACATTGGGCGTTGCCCAGGCTCAGGAGAAAACCTTGAGGATCGGCTCGGAGGGAGCCTATCCGCCGTTCAACAACCTGACTGCTGATGGCCAGCTTGTGGGCTTCGACATCGATATCGCCAAGGCGCTTTGCGACGAGATGAAGGTGACGTGCACTTTCGTCGCGCAGGATTGGGACGGCATCATCCCGGCGCTTCAGGCCGGCAAGTTCGACGCCATCGTTGCCTCGATGTCGATTACGCCGGAGCGTGCCGAGAAGGTCGACTTCACCAACAAATACTACAACACGCCGCCGGCGATCGCCGCGCCCAAGGACAGCGATATCAAAGGCGTGACCAAAGAGGACCTGGCCGGCAAGACGATCGGCGTGCAGGCGGCCACCACCCACTTCAATTATTCAACCAAGACTTATACCGACAGCACGGTCAAGCCGTACCCGACCGCGCAGGAATACCAGCTCGATCTCGCCAATGGCCGCGTTGATGCGGTCAACGACGACATCACTGTCATCGAAGGCTGGCTTGCCACGCCGGACGGCGCCTGCTGCAAGCTGATCGGCGCGATCACGCCCGACATCGAGATCCATGGTCCGGGCGCCGGAATCGCGGTACGCAAGGGCGATACCGCGTTGGTCAATCAGTTCAATAAGGCGATCGACGCCATCCGCGCCAACGGAAAGTACAAGGAAATCAACGACAAGTACTTCAAGTACGACGTCTACGGCGGCGAGTCCTGATCCTTCCGGGTTGACGGCGAACGGCGGGACATCCCCGCCGTTTGCGCAAGGCGCGGCGCGCCAGGGCTGACGCCGCGCTCTCAAAAAAAGCATAGAGGAGAACAGGCAGGCGGATGCAAAGCGTTTGGACGCTGCTCAGTTGGGGACCCGAAGGCTGGCTCGACGACATCGCCTATGGTGTTTTCATCACCGTTTCGCTTGCAGCCGCGACCCTGCCTCTCGGTCTGGTGATCGGCTTTCTGGTTGCGCTGGCCAAGCAATCCAACGAGCCGTCGCTGCGGCTGGCCGGCAATATCTACACCACGATCTTTCGTGGATTGCCTGAGTTGCTGACCCTGTTCATCATCTTTTACGGCGCGCAAATCGGCATTCAGCAATTGATGCGCCTGTATGACCCGACCGCCGCGGTCGAAGTGAATGCTTTTGTTTCCGGCATGATCGCGCTCGGCGTCGTCTTCTCGTCCTACGCCAGCGAGGTCTTCCTCTCGGCATTCCGCGCCATCCCGAAGGGACAGTATGAGGGCGGCTATTCGGTTGGCCTGTCTGGCTGGCACACGATGCGCCTTGTGGTGCTGCCGCAGCTTATCCGCATCGCACTGCCGGGTCTTGCCAATCTGTGGCTCATCCTTCTCAAGGATACCGCCCTGGTTTCCGCCATCGGTCTTACCGACATATTGCGGCAAGCGGGCGTCGCCGCCCGGGTCACCAAACACGCCTTCCTGTTTTTCGGTGTTGCCGCGCTTATTTATCTGCTCCTCGCCATCATATCGTCCTTCGGCATCAATGCGATCGAACGTGCGGTCGGCCGCCAGCAGGTGCAGCGATGAGTGCGGCAGCAGCCGACGTGGCGAGGAAGGTCGAAAAACCGCCAGCAATCCCGCACGGCTGGCCGCGCCAACGTATTCTCGGCTACGCGCTGGTCTGTATGTGGATAGCTTTTCTTGCCGGGATTGCTGCCTACCTCATCGTCGCCTGGAACGGCGAGCTTTTCGCGAAATATGCGCCATCCTATGTGACAGGGCTAGGTGTGACGCTTTTGCTGGTCGCCATCTCGATCGTGCTTGGCGCGGTCCTGTCGGTGCCGATCGCCTATGCCCGCATGTCGAAGAACCGGTTTCTTTCGGGTCTTGCCTACGCCTATGTCTATTTCTTCCGCGGCACGCCGCTGCTGGCCCAGACCTTCCTTGTCTATTACGGCGTAGGCTCATTCCGGCCGCAGCTCGATATGATTGGCCTCTGGGGTTTTTTCCGGGAGGCGTTCAACTGCGCAATCTTCGCCTTCTCGCTCAATACTGCCGCCTATCAGGCTGAAATCCTGCGCGGCGCGATCGAGAGCGTGCCCAGGGGCCAGTGGGAGGGCGCCGCCTCGCTCGGCCTGCACAAATTGCAGACGATGTGGAAGATCATCCTGCCGCAGGCACTGATCGTGGCGCTGCGTCCCTACGGCAACGAGATCATCCTGATGATCAAGGGCTCGGCGATCGTAGCCATCATCACCGTCTATGATCTGATGGGCATCACGAAGCTCACCTATTCGCGCACTTTCGACTTCCAGTCCTATGTCTGGGCGGCGATCATCTATCTGATCATTGTCGAGATACTCCGCCACGCGGTCGAATGGATAGAACGGCGCATTACCATACATCTGCACCGCTGACTCCCATAGCTTTGCCTGATCCGCTAAGAAGGCCGGAAACAGGATTGAAGGGATTCGAAAACATGGCTTCGGTGGCATTTCTCGGTCTTGGCGTCATGGGCTATCCAATGGCCGGACATCTCCGGAACAAGGGCGGCCACGACGTCACCGTCTACAACCGCACCAAGGCAAAGGCCGAGCAATGGGTTGCCCAGCATGGCGGCAGTGTTGCCGACACGCCGGCTGAGGCCGCCGACGGCAAGGATTTTGTCTTTTGCTGCGTTGGCAATGACGACGATTTGCGCGCGGTGACGATCGGAGCCGAGGGTGCGTTCCAGTCGATGAAGAAGGGAGCCATCTTCATCGACAACACCACGGCCTCGGCTGAAGTCGCGCGCGAACTGGCGGAGAAGGCGCAAGTTCGCGGTTTTTCGTTCCTCGACGCACCGGTCTCCGGCGGTCAGGCCGGCGCCGAAAACGGCATCCTGACCGTCATGGTCGGCGGCGAGCAGAAAGCCTTCGAGCAGGCGAAGCCTGTCATCGATGCCTATGCCCGCATGGTCGGGCTGATGGGCCCGGCCGGCTCCGGCCAACTCACCAAGATGATCAACCAGATCTGCATCGCCGGCCTTGTCCAAGGGCTGGCCGAAGGCATTCATTTCGGCAAGAAGGCCGGGCTCGACATCGAAAAGGTCATCGAGGTGATCTCCAAGGGCGCGGCCGGCTCATGGCAGATGGAGAACCGCCACAAGACGATGAATGCCGGCAAATATGATTTCGGCTTCGCCGTCGACTGGATGCGCAAGGATCTCGGCATCTGCCTGGCGGAGGCCGACCGCAACGGCGCCAAGCTGCCGGTGACGGCACTTGTCGACCAGTTCTACAAGGATGTGCAGGGGATGGGCGGCAAACGCTGGGACACGTCTTCGCTGCTGGCGCGATTGGAGAAGTAGGTTTTGTCGTGGCCGAGCTTTCGCCTCACTCCAGCGCCGAGGAGATTGTCGCCCATCTGCGCTCGATCGGCTCGCAGGAGAACCGCCTTGGCATGCTGCGCTACGGCATCAAGATCGAACGTGCGCTCGGAGTCTCGCATGGCGTGCAGAGGCAGATTGCCAAGAAAATCAAGCGCAACCATGAGCGTGCCTTCGAACTATGGCAGTCGGGCATCATGGAAGCGCAGTTCATCGCTTCCGTCACAGCCGATCCGAAGCGGTTTTCTGGCGCGGATGCAAGACGATGGGCGGCGACTTTCGACTCGTGGGATATCGTCGACGGCGTCTCCGACCTCTTTGTCGATACGGATTGCTGGAAGGAACTGATAGAAGAGTTCGCGGCCGACGAACGCGAGTTCGTTCGACGCACGGCCTTTGCCATGATGGCCTGGTCGGTCGTCCACCGGAAGAAGGAGCCAGAGGCGACCTTCCTCGACTTCCTGCCGATCATCGAAGCGCACGCCAGCGATGCCCGTAATTTTGTGAAGAAGGCAGTGAACTGGGCGCTTCGCTCTATCGGCAAGCGATCGGTGAATTTGCACGGCGCTGCCCTTGCCTTGGCACAGAAGCTTGCCGGTTCGACCGACAAGACGGCGCGCTGGATCGGCAAGGACGCTGCACGGGAGCTTTCCGATGCCAAGACGCTCAAGCGGCTCGCCAGGAAAGGCTGACCGGAGCCAGATCCGCTTCACCGAGGTGACGCGATCCACGCGCGCCGATTTCGAGAACCTGTTCGAGCAGCCTGGCGGCCCGAAATATTGCTGGTGCATGGCCTGGCGCCACCTCGAAAACCGCGAGCATGCGTCCAACGATGAGAGGAGACGGGCCATGATGGCGCTCATCGAAGCCGGCACGCCGGTCGGTATCGTCGCCCATGCCGAAGGCAAGACCGTCGGCTGGTGCTCCGTGGCGCCACGCGAGACCTATCGCAAGCTGTCGCAGGAGCAGGACGACAGCGAGTCAGGCGTCTGGTCGATCGTTTGCTTCTATGTGCCGAGGGCGTCGCGCGGCCGTGGACTGGCAAGCGAGCTGCTTGACGCGGCCATCGATCACGCCTTCGCCAAAGGCGCCAGGACCATCGAGGCCTATCCGGTCGACCAGGCGTCGCCAAGTTACCGGTTCATGGGCTTTCGCGAGATGTTCGTGGCCCGCGGCTTCCACGAGATCGGCATGGCCGGCTCGCGCCGGCATGTGATGCGCCTGGAGCGCGTTGAGGGCGCCAGACGCTATCGGCGCAGGTCGCGAACGCCGAGTTCCGTCCACATCCAATCAAAACTGTAAACGGCCATAGGATGGGAGCGGTCAGGCTGCTTGGCGGTCTGGTTTTCCAGATGTTTGAGCCATTCGGCCACCTTTTGCCGGCCTGTTTGGGTCTTGACGGCCTGACGCGGTGTCTTGCCATCAAGAACTTGGACCGGCTGATCGAGGGTATCCCGATAGTGTTGATCTAAGTATTCGTGAATGACCTGTTCAGTGACTTCCGGAGGAATCTTCGATGAGGGCGTCCTGCCCTCCTTGGCTGGCCGTTCAGCCATCATCTGCTTTACGGTACGGATTTCGGTAAGAGGTGTTCGGACCAGATCGCCGAGGGCTCGCTGGATCAGGGCCGTTCCTTTTTCCGCCCGCGCGGCGGAATTGGCGAATAGACACAGGAAACCGCCTTTCAACTCGACATTGCCCAACACGCGCAAACCGCTGTCCATTGTGGTGTCCAGGGAAAGCGTGCCCGCCTGCTTGGGTCTGTCCTCGCCTTGCGGCGAGTATTCCAGCCAGTTCCAGAACTGCGCATTTTCCTGCGACATGCCCGCTATGCCGTTCAGCCGGGCGGTGATGTCCTCCTGCGACGCGCCGGCGGCCAAGGGAAAGCGGACATCATGAAACATGAATTCGTCGCCTTCGGCATTTTGGACCCTCGGCATGTTCATCACCTTGTCAAGGGCGTCGAACACCCATACGAGCGTGAACATGGACGCCACCGCCCGCAGGTCTTCATCCCTCATGGCCGGCAGCTTTCTTGCGTTCTTTTTGCCGAACACGTCCAACAGGCCATCGAACAAGGATTGGGTGGCCTCGCGGGTGAAGGGAAGAACACCGCCGGCAAGGATATTCTTTCCGAGGACGGGCACGATTCTCGCCGCGATCTTGTCCCACTGCTTCAACGTCTTGGTGGCGGTGCCCTCTTTGACGGCGATCGGCTCGCCACCGCGGAGAAGATCGCGCGCCATGAACGATTGTCCTGCAACGACGTCGCTCACCTCATACAAGCTCATGACGGAGGTACGCAGCGCGCTCATATAGGCTCTCGTTTGCGCATTTTCCTTCCAGCCTCTGCGCTTGAGATACTCGTCGACGATGTTGCTGGGTTCGCCCTCGAAATCCTGGGTCAGGAAATCCTCGAAGGCGCAGCCCCAAAGATTCATGACTCTTTCGTCACCCAGGACTTCGGCGAGTTCTTCGAATTCCGTGTCCCCGTCGCCGAGGATCTGGCCGAAATGATCGTCGAACACTTCCGCGAAACATTCGCTCCATTCGTCACGGTTGAGGAATTTCATCAGCCCGCTGAGATCATGGCTGGTCGGCATTTAACTTCTCCAGGTTCAGGCGATATTCGAAGATAGGGTCTCTGTCTTGGTCGGGTTATTCTGCGCCGCTGAGCCGACTGGGCAAGACGCTTTCGGCGATTTCCTTGCCTTTCTTCGGATCGAGCTCCCCGCGCCGGCGCCGCTCTGGCCCATCAGTGCGGCTTGAAGCCTCAACGACGGTTTGCCCCGGTTAGCCCACGGGCATGGCACTCGATGTTGCATTCTGCGATAACAAGCGGATCACCCCGTTTGCCGATACTTCACGACGGGTTTACCCGATCCAGCCACGGACTGGCGAAGCATGAAGCCAATGAACAATTGTCTCAAATCAGGCGCGGCCTTGGCTGTCGCACTCGGCCTCTCCATTGCCACCGCTTCCGCCGAAACCGCGCGCATATTCTGGAAGGACCTGCGCCCGGCGACCCAGCCCGCTGCCGAAAGTGTCGGATTGCCGATGGTCGCGGCAAAAATGCCTGACCGTGGCGAGACGCTGTCTGTCAATTTGCGAGACAAGGCCATCCAACTGGCGGGCTACGCGCTGCCGCTCGATCGGGACGGCGATCTCGTCTATCAGTTCCTGCTGGTGCCGTGGACAGGGGCGTGCAGCCACATGCCGACGCCGCCGCCCAATCAGATCGTCCTCGTCACGCCCGCCCGCCCCTACAGAATGTCGAAAGCCTATCAGCCGGTTGCCGTGACCGGCGCCCTGCAGCCCGGCATGGAGAAGAGCCAGCTCTTCATCCTCGACGGTGTCAGCGTGATCCAGTCAGGATATACCCTGCGCAAGGCAGAGGTGACGGATGTCGATCGCGTGCCGGACACGATTACGCAGCCCGCAAACTCGCCGTGGAGTTTCCTCAACAAAAAGAACAACTAAGCAAAAACTCCTCAGGCGGCGTTGGCGCCCGATTCCTTGTCCAGAACCATGTAGTCGAGCGGCATTTCTGTCGTGTATTTGATCTGTTCCATGGCAAACGACGACGAGACGTCGCGGATCTCGATCTTGGCGATCAGCCGCTTGTAGAAGGCGTCGTAAGCAGCGATGTCGGGCACCAC
Source organism: Mesorhizobium sp. WSM4829 (assembly GCF_055811475.1). NCBI lineage: Bacteria > Pseudomonadati > Pseudomonadota > Alphaproteobacteria > Hyphomicrobiales > Phyllobacteriaceae > Mesorhizobium > Mesorhizobium sp. WSM4829. The sequence continues at coordinate 199,389 of NZ_JBVVQJ010000005.1, forward strand.
CACGCGCAAGAGATAGTCGACGTCGCCGCTCATCCGGTAGAACTCGACCACTTCCGGAAATTCCTGGATGACCTCCGAAAAGCGCCGCAGCCACTCATGGCTGTGCGAATTGGTGCGGATCGACACGAACACGGTGACGCGCACATTGACCTTTTCATGATCGAGGATGGCGACGCGCCGCTTGATGACGCCTTCCTCCTCGAGCTTCTGGATGCGCCGCCAGCAGGGCGTGGTCGACAGTCCGACTTTCTTGGCGACATCGGCGACCGCGAGCGTCGCGTCCTCCTGCAAGAGGCGGAGGATTTTTCTGTCAAGCCGGTCCATTTGGGTGCTCCCACGGGGATAGATCAGGAATAGATTGGCTATAGTCCTTCTTATTTGGGCCATTCACAAGAAAGAAATTCTGTCAGATGGCGCAAAAGCGAGTGATTTCTTGCTTACGCTTCAGTCGAGGCGATAGCGGATTTCCGATCTCAGAAACGGCAGCAAATCCATTTCAAACCACGGATTGCGCTTCAGCCAGCCGGTGTTGCGCCACGACGGATGCGGTAGCGGCAGCACTTTCGGGGTGGTGGGCGCATCCCAGATGGTGCGCCAATCCATCACTGTCTCCGTCAGCGAGGGCCGGCGCGCGGCGCCCATGTGCCAGGATTGCGCATAGAGGCCGATCGTCAGCACCAGGTCGATATGCGGCATCAGCGCCATCAGCGGCGCACGCCAGGCCGCTGCACATTCGCGGCGCGGCGGCAGGTCGCCGCCCTTGGCATCCTGGCCGGGAAAGCAAAAGCCCATCGGCACGATGGCGAATTTTGTCGTGTCGTAGAATTCTTCGCTGCTGACGCCCAGCCAGTCCCGCAACCGATCGCCGGAAGCGTCGGTGAACGGCATGCCTGACATATGCACCTTGGTGCCCGGTGCCTGGCTCGCAATCAGGATGCGGGCGCTTGATGACGGCCTGAGCACCGGGCGCGGCTCATGCGGCAGCGGCCGGCCGACCGGGTTGTCGACGCAGATACGGCAGGCGCGCACCCTCGCGGCGAAGTTTTCCAGCTCTTCGCTCATTCTGGGGGGCTCATTCTCAGGCGGCGGCGCTCGGCCGGCTGGAGATCGCCTGATGCCAGCGCAGCACGTTGGCACAGTCTTCCGGCACCTTGATGCGCGCCGGTTTCATGAAGTCGATGGCAATCAGCCCGGTGATGTCGGCGATCGAATAGGCGTCGCCGGCGACGAATTCCCGGTTCGCCAACTCGTTGTCGAGCAGTTTCAGGAATGCAACGGCTTTCGGCTTGTTGGCCTCGCCCCATTCGGGAATTTGCGGGATCTCCCATTCCTTCATCGCCGGATGGACGTGTCGGAACGCGGCGCTGACGCAATTGAGCAAGTTGAGCTCCATCCGTCTTTGCCACATCTCGACCAGCGCTTTGCCGAGCGCGCCGCGGCCGAACAACGCCGGTTCCGGGTGCAGTTCCTCGAAATAGCGGCAGATGGCGACGGATTCGGTGATGACGGTGCCGTCGTCGAGTTCGAGCACCGGCAGGCGCTGCAGCGGGTTGCGCAAACTGACCGGCTGCTCTTTGTGCTCCAGCGCGCCCATGTCGACGGGCACCAGCGGAACCTCAAGCCGCTTTTCAGCGAGGAAGACGCGAACCCGCCGTGGATTGGGCGCCCGGCCGCCGTCGAAGAGTTTCATTCCATCCTCCAATTGCATCTGCCCAAAATCGAGGTCCGAGTGAACGCACGTCCCACCGATCAGGCCTGTTGCAACGACTATAGGGTTGGCCATCACCAGATGCGAAAAATTTCTCGCAAGCCATCGCCGATCGAAGCCAAGCGGCCGTGCTTTCTTTCGACCACGTCGTGATCGTGGCTCTCGCGCCAATCGTGCGGCTCGTCGAAAGTGCCGGCCCAGATGCCAGCCTTGCCTGATCGGGCAGCGGCCTCCTCGGTTTCGAAATCGCCATAGGCAACTGCCCAGCCGGCCTCGACCTGGGCGCGGTTGAGATCCTTGCCGCCGACGCTGCAATCGCCGAGCAGCCGGCGGTATCGATCGCGCTGCCAGCCGGTGCAGGAGACGGGTCTGCCTGATATCAGACGCACCAGCGACTGCCGCGCCAGCTTGCCGCAGGGATAGCCGGCGCCGTCCTTGCGGCAGATCTGCGAATATTCTGGCGCATCAATGCCGCGCATGCGGATGCGCTCGGTACCGAGCGTGATCGTATCGCCGTCATTGACGACGGCGGCACCCTCAGCCTTGCGCGTCTCGATCCGATCAAGGCGCGCCGCCAGAAGGATCAGCAGACCGAGGACAAGCACGGCCAGTGCATAGTCCACCAGCCGGCGCCAAAGGCTTCGCGGCTGCGGCGGGACGTATCGCAGTCCCGGCCGCCGCGACCACGAACGGCTCATATGGCAAACCGTTGGTTAATCATTCGAACGTAGCTTAACAATTTGAAAGCGCTGCCCGCATAAATTGAAGTCTCCATGCCCTCGCAACGTTCGACCACAGCGGACAAGTTTATTGTGGACCGCCGGAAACCCCATCGCAACAGCGATGTGGCGCGCGCGGTGCGCAAGACGCGCGACCGTCTTTCGCAGCAGGCCGGAAATCCTGATTTCGACCGGGAGCTTTTGAAACTCCACGCCCGTGCGATGATAGGCGGCGCGATCATAGTTCCGCTTCTCGTCCTGGCGACCGCCGCGACCGGTCTGTTTGCTGGCGTCGGAAAGGCAATTGGCGTCTGGGCGCTTCTTATACTCATCTGCTACGCCATCGTCGTGTTCATGGCGAGGCGCGTCGACCGAACGGAAGCTGCCGAACTCAACCCGTTGCAAACGCACCGTGATTTCCTGATAGGCCATTTCCTTTGCGGCCTGGGCTGGGCCTGGTTTGCCTGGCTCGGTTGCGACACCTGCCAGCTCGACCAGTTCCAGTTGATCAAGGGTGTGGTGCTGCTGCTTGCCATGGCGGCGACGGCGATCACAGCGTCATCGTTGCGCGGTGCGTTGCTGGCGACTTTCGCCGTTCCGGTGGCCGCCTATGCCTATGCCGGCGCCAGGCAGTGGATGCCGGTCGAGTTGATCATGGCCGGGTTGCTGATTGTCGCGCTGCCCTTCTTCGCCTATGTGGCGCGCCGCCTCAATCGCTCGTCCTTGATGCTGCTCTCGTTCCGCTCCGAAAAGGACGCGCTGATTGCCGAATTGGATACGGCGAAATCGATGTCGGATGAAGCGCGCCGACGGGCGGAGGACGCCAACCTGGCAAAGTCGCGGTTTTTGGCCTCGATGAGTCATGAGTTGCGGACGCCGCTCAACGCCATTCTCGGTTTCTCCGAGGTGATGGCGAACGAAGTGCTCGGACCGATGAGCAATCCGACCTATCGCGACTATGCTCGCGACGTCCATGACTCTGGCCAGCACCTGCTCGACCTGATCAACGAAATCCTCGACCTGTCGCGCATCGAAGCGGGCCGCTACCAGCTCAACGAAGAGCCGATGCTGCTGCTTTCCGTCGTCGAGGATTGCTGTCACATGATGGAGCTGAAGGCGCGCAACAAGGACATCCGTATCGTCCAGGATTTCGAAAACGCCTTGCCGCGCCTGTTCGCCGACGAACGCGCGGTGCGACAGATCGCGCTCAATCTTTTGTCGAACGCCATCAAGTTCACCGGAACAGGCGGCGAGATCCGCGTGCGCGTCGGCTGGACGGCGGGCGGCGGCCAATACTTCTCCGTCAAAGACAATGGGCCCGGCATTCCGGAAGACGAGATTCCGGTCGTGCTGTCTGCCTTCGGCCAGGGCTCCATCGCCATCAAGAGCGCCGAGCAAGGCACCGGGCTTGGCCTGCCGATCGTCCAAAGCCTGCTCGCCATGCATGGCGGCGAGTTCGAACTCCATTCCAAACTGCGCGAAGGCACCGAGGCGATCGCCATCTTTCCGTTGAGCCGGGTGATGGAGGAATTGCCGGCGCTGCCGACCAGGGCCGTTGCTGCGCGCCGGCGATAGACGCTTCCGGCGATAGACGCTTAATGCAGCGCCGCTGCCATGCCCGAGGCGGTGAGCGCAGCGGCCTTGACCAGGCCGGCCGCAAGTGCCGCCCCTGCCCCCTCGCCGTGGCTGACGCCGAGATCGAGCAGCGGGCGCATGCCGAGCCGCTCGGCGGCCCGAGCATGCGCAGGCTCTGGCGACAGGCTGGCGAGCAGGCAATGGTCGAGCGCAGTGGCGTCGGCAGCATGCAGCGCCGCCGCAGCGGCTGTCGCCACCAATCCATCGAGCAGGACGGGGATCTTCTGCGTCCGGGCGGCGAGGATGGCGCCGGCAATCGCTGCGAACTCACGGCCGCCAACCCGGCGCAACGCTTCCAGCGGGTCCCTGAGACCTGTGCCGTGGAAGGCTAGCGCGGCATCGACCACTTCCGCCTTGCGCACCCGCATCGATGCATCGGCGCCCGATCCGGATCCGACCCAATCTGCGCCACTGCCGCCGAACAGTGCGGCAAGCAAGGCCGCGGCGACGGTGGAATTGCCGACGCCGAGGTCGCCAAGGCAAAGCAGATCGGCGCCGCCGGCGATCGCCTCCATGCCGAAGGCCATGGTGGCGGCACAGCCGCGCTCGTCGAGTGCCGCGTCCTCGGTGATGTCGGCGGTTGGAATGTGCAGCGCAAGATCGAACACTTTCAGCCCGAGATCATTGGCGATGCAGATCTGGTTGATCGCCGCACCCCCGGCCGCGCAAAGCTCGACGGCGTTCGCCGTGGCAGCGACAGGCCGTGGCGAAATGCCGTGGCGAGCGACGCTGTGATTGCCGGCGAAGATCGCCACCAGGGGCCGGTTCACTGCGGGCGGCGCGCGGCCGCTCCAGGCGGCCAGCCAAGCCGCGATGTCCTCGATGCGGCCGAGCGAACCTTTGGGCTTGTCGGCCTTGGCAAACAGCGCACGGACGCGGGCTTCGGCTGCCGTGTCGGCCCGTGGCAGGGTCGCCAGAAGATTGCGAAAATCGTCGAAGGGCAGCGCGCTGGTCATGTCGTTGATGATCATTCCCTAAAGTTGGTGAGCGGCATAGCCGCCTTGCTCGGCCGGCACAACTGCCTGCATTGACGCGAAGGCGGCTGTCGGCGGCGCATTCCGGAGGGCTTGCATTGGCGTTGCCGTTACACCATGTGGAGGCGAGACGAGGGATTCCTGACGGAACCCTGAGAGAATAAACATGACGGCCATCGAATCCCCATGCGTCCTGGTCTGTTCGATCGATATGAAAACCGGCTTCTGCTTCGGTTGCGGCCGCACGCGCGAGGAAATCAGCGCCTGGATCGAGATGACCCCTGAAATCCGCCGCAGCGTCATGGCCGAGCTGCCGGCCCGGCTGGAAACGGTTGAGCGCAGACCGCGCCGCGAAACCCGCCGCACCCGCCTCGCGCGCGAACGCGACGCTCTCTCGTGAACCACATATGAGCCGGGTTTTCTGGGTTTTGATGATCCTGATCGGGGTAGGCGTTGTCCTGCTCATGCTCAACGATTCCGCCGGCAGCACATTCGGCGTCGAGAATGACGATTTCAGCCGGCTGATCTGGCTTGCCGCACTGGTCGCGCTGATCGGCGCCGGCCTGCTCAGATCAGGCAGGCCCTTGGGCACGATGGCCCGCAGCCTGGGCACCTGGGCCGTCATCGTGCTCGCACTGATCGCCGGCTACCAGTACCGTTATGAATTGCAGGATTTCGCCAGCCGGGTGACGGCCGGCCTTGTTCCCGGCAGTCCACTGGCGTTGGGCCTCGACGACGGCCATGCCACGGTGACCCTGGACAAGGCCGGCAATGGCCATTTCGAAGCGCGCATCCTGGTCAACGGCAGGCCGGTCCGGGCTGTGGTCGATACCGGCGCAACCAGCACCGTCTTGACCGCGCAGGACGCGCAGGCGGCCGGCTTCAACCCAGCCGCTCTCAATTTCACCATACCGGTTTCCACCGCCAACGGCATGGCGCGCGCCGCAGTCGTGAGAACCGACGAATTGGCGATCGGCGGGATCGTGCGCAAGGACATGCCGGTCATGATCGCCGCGCCCGGCATGCTCGGCCAGAGCCTGCTCGGCATGAATTTCATCGGCTCACTGTCCGGTTTCGACGTGCGCGGCGACCGAATGATCTTGCGCGATTGAACAGTCAGGCGTCGGCCTGCCACTCAGCGGCACGAAGGCCAGGCCTGACGAGACATTGACGATCACGGCATTTTGCCGGTTCGCCAGATGGTCGATCAGCGCGTTGGTGAGACGGATTGGCCCCAAACTGCCCATCCGAGCTCGACGTCGTGCCGTCGCCCCACACTGCAGCAATCGGCAGGCGATGCTGGGCATTGATGATGGTGGCAAGCGCTGCCCTATGCGTGTCTTCGCGGACGTAGGCATCCTGCGTCCAGACGAGTTGGTCACGGGTGACGCCTTGACTGGCGGCGGCCATGCGGGACAGGCCGAGATTGGTGGCGTCCGCAAGGATAGCTGCCAATAGTGCGCTCTCGTTTGGACAGTCGGTCAGCGTAGCGAGCATCTCCGACACTTTGCAAACGCTCGATCTGGGAACTTCAAGGCAAATCGTGACCCAAAGCCGACCAGAGCAGGACTAGGCTCCGAAGCGATACTCTTTTATCATGGTACAGTTGCCCAGCGCCGGAAACTACCATGGAGCGCAGGCTTGCGGCGATACTTGCCGCTGACATCGTTGGCTACAGCCGCCTTATGGAAGCCGATGAGGCGGATACCCTCGCGCGCCTGAAGAGCACCCGCGAGAACCTAATCGATCCGAAGATCGCCGCTCATAAGGGGCGCATCGTGAAGCTCATGGGCGACGGCGCGCTCATAGAATTCTCCAGCGTGGTCGACGCGGTCGGTTGCGCCGTCGAAATCCAGCGGACGATGGCGGAGTGCAACGCCGAACTGCCGAAGGAAAAACAACTCGAATTCCGCATTGGCGTAAACCTTGGCGATGTGATTGTCGAAGGGCAGGATATCTATGGCGACGGCGTGAATGTCGCAGCGAGACTGGAAGGATTGGCCGAACCCGGGGGCGTCTTTATTTCAGGAACGGCGTTCGATCAGGTCGAGAGAAAGCTGGATTTTGAGTTCGAATTCTTGGGTGAACAAAAGCTCAAGAACATCGAAAAACCTATTCGTCTGTATCGGGCAGGCCCGCGGGCACGCGCCGCATCCGGAACAGTTCCAGCAAAACGCAAGCGCTATATCGAATGGCGCCGGCCGGCGGTCGCGGCGACGGCGCTGATCCTGATCGCCGGAGGTGTAGCACTTTGGAAGGTCGTTGGGGACGGTTCAGGACCGCCGGTCGAGGTGGCCTCCAGGGAAAGAATGGCGCTCCCGCTACCTGACAAGCCATCGATCGCTGTATTGCCATTCACCAACATCTCGAGCGACGCCGGCCAGGAGCACTTCGCCGACGGCATGACCGATGACTTGATCACCGACCTTTCCAAGCTTTCCGGCCTTTTCGTGATCGCGCGAAACTCGACATTCGTTTACCGCGGCAAGCCGGTAAAAATCAGCCAGGTCGCCGAAGAACTTGGCGTGCGTTACGTTCTCGAGGGAAGCGTACGGCGAGCCGGCGAGCAGGTGCGAGTCAACGCCCAGCTCATCGATGCCCTCACCGGCGGGCATGTGTGGGCGGACAGGTTCGATGGAAACGTCGCCGATATTTTTGCGGTCCAGGACATTTTTGTCGCAAAGATCGTCGAAGCGTTGAAGGTCAATCTCACCACCACCGAAAAAACGGAAATTGCCCGCGCCAAGCCGGACAATATCGCAGCCAAGGAAGCTTTCGAAGAGGGTTGGAGCCTTTATCTCCGTTACAACGCAAAGGACACAGCTGCCGCCATCACTTCCTTGAAAAAAGCAACCGAACTTGATCCCGAATATGGGCGAGCTTATGCCGCCCTGGCGCTGGCCTACTTCCGCGTCGTTGACTCACTTTGGGGTAAAGAACTCGGTAGGGACGAACCATATTTCTGGTGGGGAGCTCACGATTACGTAGAGCTGGCCAAGAAATATCCAACGTCACTGTCTTATACGGTCGAGGCATTGCGGAACGTTTATCAAGGTCTGGCCAAAGATGCACGCAGGAATGCCGGTCGAGCGATTGCATTGGATCCCAACGACCCCGAAGCACACATCGCAATGGCTTGGGCGCTGACGATCTCAGGCGAACCTGCCGAGGCGCTGAATTTCGTCGCGACCGCCATGCGGCTCAACCCGACCTATCCAAGCCACTATGTTCTCGCTCGTGGATTGGCGCTTTTTGCAATGGGCGATCTGAAACAAGCGGCTGAGGTGTTCGGAGACGGCGTCAGGCGAAACCCAGACGCAACTGCGCTTTTTCTACCACTCAGTTCCGTGCTGGCGCAGCTCGGGCGCCGGGAAGAAGCCAGGCAAATGCTCCTGAAGTTCCGACCGGGTGCAGACCAGAAAGGGCTCGAAAATCTTCCCGACACCTATATCTTCTCGTTCCAATGGGATTATGAACACGCAGGCGTGCGGGAGCGCCTGTATGATGGTCTCCGTATCGCTGCGCTGCCGCTGGCCATCACCGTTACGAGCCTGGAAACAGAGCTTGAGACCGGCAATCCCTTTTCCCAGCAATATGCGGCAGAGCGACTGGGCTGGTTTGGACCAGCGGCAGCACAAGCCGTTCCGGCTCTGGTTGAAGCGCTTAAGGTTGAATATCTCCGCCGGGATGCCATCGAGGCGCTGGGAAAGATCGGGCCTCCGGCACGAGCTGCGATACCTGCGCTCGTGGCACTCCAGAATGAAGCTCTAATTGGCATTCACGCAAAGGACGCACTGTCCAAAATCAGAGGCAATTGATCGACCCTGGACACGCGCCCGGGATTTCCGCTTGTGGTCCAACGCGGACCTGCTGCGATGTCCGCTCGGGACCCGCTGGTGGGGGCAAGAGACATTAGACGCGTCCAGTCCGCCATCCCAGTTTATGAGTAGACGGCCTAGGCGAACCACCAGCGTTCGGCGATCTTAAGCCCGTCCATCGGCCAGTTCGACGCCACCTCGCCATGGGCGAGAGCCTTGGTGTGGGCATCGACATAGGAGTTGAAGACGACATTAATGAGCCCGCCGTCGTCATGCAGCAATTGCTGCATTTCGGCATACATGCCGGCACGCTTGGTATCGTCGGTCTCCGAACGGGCGGCGACGAGCAGCTCATTAAAGCGCGGATTTTTCCAAGACGTTTCGTTCCACACCGCTTCCGCCGCATAGGCGGTGGTGAACATCCAATCGCACGTCGGCCGGCCGGCCCAGTAAGAGGCGTAGAACGGCTTCTTGAACCAGACATTGTCCCAGTAGCCTTCATTGGGCTCCCTGATCACATTCAGGTTGAGTCCGGCCGCCCGGGCATGCTCCTGCCACAGGAGAGCCGAGTCGGTCGCACCCGTGAACCCGGCATCCGCGACCGACAGGTCGAACTGGGTGTTCTCGGCCCCCGCCTTCTTGAGAAGGCTCTTGACTATATCGGGGTCGTAGACATGCTTCGGCTGCGGATCGATCGCGAACTTGACGGTCGGTGCGATCGGATTGTCGTTGCCGACGGCGCCGTGGCCGAGAAACACCTTCCGCACGATCTCGTCGCGATTGAGCGAGTACTTGATCGCATTGCGCACATTGGGATTGTCGAAGGGCGCCTTCTGGACGTTCATGACATAGACGTAGTGGCCGTAGCCCGTCGTCTCCGAGATCACGAGATCGGGGTTCTGCCTCAGGATGTCGAGCGTCTTCAGATCGCAGCGATCCATGTAGTGGACCTCGCCGGTGTTGAGCGCGTTGGTGCGCGCCTTCACATCGTTGATCGCCAGGCATTCGACACGGTCGAACCAGCCCTTGTCGGATTTGAAGTAGCTCGGGTTCTTGTTAAAGGTGGCGATGACGCCGGGCTCGAATTTCTCGAGCATGTAGGGGCCGGTGCGGATGCCCGACTCCCAGTCGACGCCGCCCTCTTTCGCCGGCATGACCGGGATGTCCGACATGATGTAGGGGAAGTCGGCATTGCCGCCGTCGAGTTCGAACACCACCGTCTCGGCACCGTCGGCGACGACATTCTTGACCGAAGCCAAGAGCGATTTCATCACCGATTTCGTGCCCTTGACGTTATGGTGCCTGACAGAGGCCACGACATCGTCGGCGGTAACCGTCTTGCCATTGTGAAAGGTGGCTCCTTTCCTCAGTTTGAACACCCACTTCTTGGCGCCGTCTGACGGCTCAAAGCTCTCGGCGAGGTCGGGGACCACGTTGCCCTTGGAATCGATCTCGGTTAGGCCATTCGACAAGGTTCCGAATAGCGCGGTGCCGGTGAACGGGTTGACGCTGGTACTACCCGGGTCCAGTGAATCGGTGGCGGCGGCATCGCCGATGCCGATCTTCAAGGTGCCGCCCTTCTTGGGCTCGGCGCGCACCGCCTGGACGAACATCGCATTGGCGGCCGTGGCGGTAAGGCCGGCGGCGAACGCCAGCTGAACAAAGTCGCGACGCGAAATGCTGCCTTTCGCGGCAAGCTTGGCGGCCAACTTCAGTTTCGTTGCAAATTCCGTCACAGATGCTCTCTCCCTCGAACGGGAAGATCATGCGAGACCCTCGGCGGCCCGAGAGACTTTAGGACGATAGCACAACAGGCATTCCCGACCTAACGAGGAACCTCCGGCAGCGCACGGTCGGACTCGTGTCCTCTCGCTTGCTCCCGCGTGGACTTGGGCCTCACCCGGGGCGGATGGATCGGTCGATATCCAGTTCGTTGGCTGCGACGGAAAGATTGCCAACTGTATTTCGATTACACCTGGCTGGAGTTGCTGGGTTCGCCTCTATCACCCGCGCACGCAAATTTTAGATCACACATGGGTATTCCCGGAGCCGAAGCTGATGAATTGATATGAGGATGTCGAATGTCCGCTCTTCCAAAGCTGCCCTGGAATCGCTTTCGCTAATGGCGCTACTTGCCCGTTCAGGTGGCCGCTACTGTTGATTGCAAGCGACCCTGGGCAGCCTTTCGAAATGGGGGCCCAACAGAATCATCATTTGTTCTGGCTTAGCGTTGTTTGGCGTACCTTCAACGCGATGCCCTCCACATGGCCTTGCGCGATTGGACAGTCAGGCTGCTTCGGAGTCCGTCCTGCTAAAATCGACTCCAGCGAAAGCCGCCTTCAGCACATCCGGTCCGGCGCCGGGCCTTGTCGCATCGGTCGAAAGGATCTGCCGGTAACGGCGCGCACCCGGCTGACCGTGGAACAGGCCGACCATGTGACGGGTGACATGGCCAAGCCGCCCGCCCCGCTCAATATGGCGTGCCGCATAATCCGCCATCGCATCGATCAGCGCGGCAAAATCGAACGTTTTGGGCTTCTCGCCGTAAAACGCCGCGTCGACGCCTGCCAGAATGCCCGGCGTATGATAGGCGGCGCGGCCGAGCATGGCGCCGTCGACATGATCAATGTGGTCAAGCGCCTCTTCAAGGGATTGAATTCCGCCGTTGATGCCGATGAATTTGTTTGGTTTTTTTGCCTTCAGTCGATACACTCTGTTGTAGTCGAGCGGCGGGATGTCGCGGTTCTCCTTCGGGCTCAGCCCTTCCAGCCACGCCTTGCGGGCATGCACCCACAGCGCGTCGGCGCCGGCCGCGAAAACCCCGTCCGCCAGCGCATCGAGCGCCGGCTCAGGATCCTGCTCGTCGACGCCGATGCGGCATTTGACGGTGACGGGGATGCCGGCAGTGGCTTTCATCGCCGCGACGCAATCGGCGACCAGGTCAGGTGCTTTCATCAGGCAGGCGCCGAACGTACCCGACTGGACGCGGTCGGATGGGCAGCCGACATTGAGGTTGATCTCGTCATAGCCGAAGGCTTCGCCGATGCGCGCCGCCTCGGCAAGCTTCTGCGGATCGGAGCCGCCGAGCTGCAACGCGACCGGATGTTCCGTACCATCGAAACCAAGCAAGCGCTCGCGCTCGCCGTGGATGACCGCGTCGGCCACCACCATCTCGGTGTAGAGCAAAGCCCGGCGCGTCAACTGGCGATGCAGGAACCGGCAATGCCGGTCCGTCCAGTCCATCATGGGCGCTATGGCGAATTTTCTATATTTTTCCATCATTTACACACAGATTTTTAAACCACGAGATTGGTCAGACTGACATCGCCGGCCACTATAATATGTGACCCATTTCATTCTATTTTCAAAGCGTAACCATCTATGTCACTCAACACCGCTTTTCTGCTTGAGGGGATTTTTCCTGTTGCCCGATAGCACGGCTGCTGAGGTTTTCGGAGGGAAGGCCGGTCCCGGCGCTCACCAGCAAGTACAGGAGGCAATCACTCAAGGCAAACGGGGTCTAGGGAAACTGCTCTCCGCGGGCTGCTCGGATCTCCTCCTTGACCGCCACAAGTGCGGTGGTCAGCTTCTCGAAAGCCGAATTCATGGGCGAGGTACGACGCCAATGAAGGGCGATCTCATGTCGCGCTTCTGGATGATCAAGACGGCGGAGGATGAATTCCGGGTCCCGGATCGCCTCTCCCAACGCATAAAGCGATGGCAACACCGCGACACCAGCGCCCATGACAGCCATTTGGCGAACGGCGTCAAGGCTCGCGCCCTGATAGTCCCGGCTAACCTGCGTTCCCGCCAGTGCGGCAAGTCGCTCGACGATCTCGGTGAGCCGGTATCCCGGGCTCAGGGACAAAAGCGGCTTCGCGGCAAGATCCGCAAGCGTAACGGGGCCGTCTGACGATGAGAGGGGATCATCGGCCGCAGCGCAGATCCACAGAGTTTCAGTGAACAACGGGCGGGTGCGAAACTCGGGGTTTTCCGTCGGGGAACCGATAACCGCATCCAACCGCCCCTCACGCAAATGGTTCAGCAAATCGCGCGTTGCACCCTCCTGAACGGCTAGCCTGAGATCGGGAAAAGACGCATGCAGTCGGCGGGTCGCCAATGGCATGTAGTAGGCTCCGACCGATGGCAGCACGCCGATGTTGAGGCGCAGGTTCAGCTTGCCATCGGCGTGTCTGGCCAAGCCCCGGAACTCTTCCAGATCCCGCAAGATCGCGCGCGCTCTGGGCAAAAGGATTTCACCCAGTGGCGTGAGCTGCACACGCCGGGAGGTGCGCTCGAACAGGGCAATGCCAAGTTCTGCCTCCATGGTCGCGAGCTGTTTGGACAAGCTGGGCTGGCTGACGGCCAGCTCCTGAGCGGCTGCGCCAAATGCGGACTGATCGGCGACCGCCACAAAATACTGAAGCTGGCGGAACGTGGGGCGCATGATGAATGTTCCTCTGATTGATAGCTGGAAGCTATCGATTCAACAGAAAATTACCATTGGTTTCATCGATCTCCGGTCACCAACTCATCCCCGTGGGCGGCGACGCCCGTGTAGCAAACGGAGAAAACAGAATGCTCAACAAGATAGCGATGTCAGCCAGCGTAATTGCCCTGATGGCCGTGGGATCCGCGCAAGCCAAGGGAATGACTCCGGTTACGGCGGACGAAGTCGTAGCGCTTCAGAAAGCCTGGGGCGAGGGTATTGTCGACATCGGGCAGGTCTTCACTGATGGCGGCGACTACAGAGCTGCTGCCGAGGAGCATCTCAAGAAATTCTATGCCTACGGAAAGGAAGAAGTTCTGTTCAAGCCCACCCTTGCAAACGAAGACCAGTTCCGCGGCACTTTCGAGGAAGCATTGTCATATTTCGTTACCGGAACCGTGAGCGAAGACAAGGGATTTGCGATTGCGCCCTACACCAAGGTGCGCTGGGAAAACGAAGGCACGATCGTCGACAGCGATAGTGCCATGTCGATGGGCAACTACTATTTCACGAAGACGGACGGTTCCGAGACCAAGGTCGAATACTCTTTTGGAATTGAGCGAATGGGTGACGGTCAGCTGAAGATCGTCCTGCACCACTCGTCGCTGCCTTATTCGCCAAACTGAACTGGGACGAGAACCTCTTCAGGTTGCGGCAGTAGGCGAGCAGGGCCGGATCGACCGGCCCCGCTTCGCTTTTAGGGTGCCCGCACCTTGTCCGGCGCGGCCTGTGCCGACCGTTAGTTCCGCAGGATCCTCACCCAACTGCGTATCCCCTTGCGGAGTCGTTCGACATCGTACCGCTCGTTAGGGGCATGAATGGCATCGTCGGTGAGGATGAAGCCCGTCACTATGCAATCGACGCCAAGGCGGTCGGCAAGCAGTCCCACCAAGGGAATCGTGCCGTCCGTTCCTTTGATCAGGGTTGGCTCTGGCCATTCTGCGTCAAGCGTCCGCACCGTGGCTGCAATGTAGGTGCTGGCTTCGTTCACCGACACCGCCGAGTTCCCGCCGGCTCCCTCGAACACGACGCGGCAATCGGCAGGAAGCTGAGCCTCGACGAAATGTCGAAACAACGCGCGGATGTGTTCCGGTCGCTGCCCGTCAACCAAGCGGAACGACAACCGAGCCGAGGCCGATGAGGGAAGAACCGATCGTTCGCCCGGGCCTGTATTTGCGGACGAGGCTACATCCCGCCTCGACCCGGTCAGCCAGAAGCAGGTGATCGATTTTCTGATTCAGACAGTGCGCGAAACCGGGCTTGGGATTCTTCTCGTCACGCATGACCGCGCGTTGGCTGAACGAATTTCTACAAGAACGATCAATCTGGCCGGGCACGACTAAGGTTGCTGGCTCCGCGGCAGACATGCCCAAATCCGCTAGGTGAACGCTCTCAGCCGGATTTGCGACTGGCCGCCTCGCCGTAATATTCGAGAAGGATGTCGATCAGGACCCGCACCTTGCGGGAAGGGAAAGCCCCCGGCGGGCGTACGACGAACATGCCGAGCTCAGGGGTTGTATATCTCTCCAGCAGCGGCACGAGACTGCCCGCTGCGACATGCGTTTCGGTTAGAAAGTCCGGCAGCGCGGCCACCCCCACACCCGCCAAAGCAGCAGCCAGTACGGCCTCTCCGTTGTCGGCGGTAAAGCGCCCGCGCGGCCGCACTGTGACGGTTTTGTCGCCATCCAGGATTGGCCAGACCTCACCCTTCCTGGTCACGGCCTGATGATGCGCCAGATCCGCTAGGGTCTGTGGCGTGCCGTGGGTTGCGATATAGGCAGGGCTGGCAACGAATCGCGCCCGGAATGCGCGGATCCGCCGGGTGATAAGGCTTGAATCGCGAAGCATCCCGAGCCGTATGGCGCAATCGAACCCTTCACCGACGAGGTCGACGAAGCGATCGCTGTAGGACGTGTCGAGATGCAGCAAAGGGTGACGGCGCGCGAGTTCGGCAAATATCGGGGGCAGCCTTGTTATGCCGAACGACAGAGGCGCGGCGATGCGCAGCAAGCCGCGCACCTCGCCTTCCGGCGAAAGTGTCTCCTGTGCGGCTTCCAATTCGGCGACGACGCGCATGGCGTGTTCCCGGAAGGCTGCGCCGGCTTCAGTTAGAGCTGAGCCGCGCGTGGTGCGGGAAAGCAGTTGGGCGCCAAGCGCTTCTTCCAGCCGGGTCAGACGCCGGCTGACGATCGACTTGGCCAGCCCCAACCGGCGCGCCGCGGGGGCGACGCCACCCGCATCCGCCACCTCTACGAAGGTCCGCAAATCATCCAGAACCATGTCGTTCCTATTTTAGCAACTCAGAAACCGGCTTCTTGCGCCTAGTAGAGCGAATTTTGGAACGCTAACATGTCTCCCGACTGACTACCATCCGTTCGGAGGCCCTGGAGGCCGCCACCGTTGAAATCAAAAAGCTGGCCGCATGACGCGGCCTGATCAAGAAGGAAGACAATCAATGAGCACGAATTCACTCACGACAGCGGCCGTTCCGGCCGGAAAGGTCAAAATCGCTGCCTGGGTCCTGCGCGGTCTCGCCGCTGCCGCATTCCTGGCGGCCGGCGGCGCGAAGCTTGCGGGTGTGCCGATGATGGTCGGCATTTACGAGCAGATCGGCATCGGTCAGTGGTTCCGGATCGTCACCGGCGTCGTGGAAGTCGCCGGCGCCATCGGCCTGCTTTTTCCGGCGACCGCGGGACTGGGCGGGCTTCTGCTCGCCGTCACCATGGCATGCGGCGTGATCACCCATCTCTTCGTCATCGGCGGCAGCGCGGTGCCGGCCCTTGTGCTGATGGTCATCACCGGCACGGTCGCCTGGCTGCATCGGGCCAGCATTGCCGGCGTGCTGAACAGCTTGAAACAAATCTGAAAACAGGAGCAATACCGATGGCACATCCTGCTTTAAAAAACGCGTCACCGATACCAAGACGCATCGTGCAACAGACGCGCGGCCACGGCCAAGGGTTCATCACCCGGCTGATGAGTCCTAGCGACCTCGGACAGGCCCTGAAGCCATTCGTCTTTCTCGATATCTTCGATGCGGACCGGGCAATGCTTCAGGCCGTGGAGAGAAGCGGCGGGATGCCGATCCATCCCCACTCCGGCGTCGCCACGGTGACAGTCATCACCGAGGGTCACGCGCGCTATGATGATCCGGCCATCGGTGCCGGCGAGATCGCCTATGGCGGCGTCGAATGGATGCGCGCCGGCGGCGGCGTCTGGCACGGCAAGGAGATGACGGCGGGAGATGTCTCGCGCATGCAGGGTTTTCAGCTCTGGCTGGCGCTGCCGCCCGAACTGGAAAACGGGCCCGCCGAAAGCCGCTATATCGATGCCGGCGACATGCCCTATGCCTGGCCTGCCCATATCATCGTTGGCAAGTACGAAGACGTCCGGAGCCCCGTGCCGGCGCCGGACGGCATCAACTATCTGCTGGTGACCTTGCGGCCCGGTGAAAGCTGGAGCTATGCGCCGCCGCCGGGCCACAGCGTCGGCTGGCTGGCGCTCGCCAAAGGAACGCTCGATGCGGGCTCGACGATCAGCGCGGGCGAGATGGCGATCTTCGAGAATGGCGAGGCGCCGATTTCCGTCCAAGCAACAGGTGGGCAAGCAACCGGTGGCGAAGACGCCGTTTTCGTCCTGGGTTCGGCGGTGCCGCACCCGCATCCGCTCCATCTCGGTTATTATTCCGTGCACACTTCTGCCGAAGCGCTTGCGGCGGGCGAACGCCGCATTGCCGAGCTGGGCCAAAAACTGAAAGAGGCAGGCGACCGGCAAACGGCGTCAGGGTCGGTTCCGGTGTTTCGATGACGGGAATGGTCGGCAAAATTCGGGAATGGGAGCATGGCAAAATATTCTGAAACTTGCCGGGCTTTCGGCACGATAGTGCCGATCTGAGGCTGGATTGGCATCCATTCGGGCAGGCCGGCTTGTATGGTGATGGCCACCAGACTCGCCGGCCTGCCCTTTTCTCTTGGCAGCTGGAGGACTGTAACGCGCGGGATCTGAAAGGCAGGAGCATGAACTTCATCGACGTGGATTCTCCGACTTCCGACACCCCGGAAGCGTTTTGGCAGGGGGTGCGGGCGGCCTATCCGCGGCAGGAGCCGCTCTTGAACCTGAACAATGCCGCAGTCAGCCCACCGCCACTGGAGGTCGAGCAAGCGGTCGTCGACGCCTACCGGCTCATCAGCCGCAATCCCGACGTCAATATGTGGAGCAAGCTCGACGCCGCGCTGCCCGATATCAAGGCGGAACTTGCGCAGCTGATCGACTGCGCGCCTAGCGAAATCGCGCTCAATCGCAACTCGTCAGAGGGTCTGTCGACGGCGATTTTCGGCATTCCGCTTCAGCCGGGCGATGAGGTGCTGATTTCGCCCTGGGATTACCCCAGCGCACGCGCCGGCTGGCTTCAACGCCGGGAACGCGAGGGTATCCAGCCAGTCGTCTGTCAATTCGGCCTCCTCGACGACGACGAGGCGATCATCGAAGCCTATTCGCGCGCGATCACGCCGCGCACGCGGGTCATGCTGCTTACGCATATGTTTCATTGGAACGGCCGCCTCCTGCCGGTCGAGCGCCTGTGCGCGCTGGCGCGTGAGCATGGTATCGTCACCGTGGTCGACGGCGCGCAGACTTTTGCACAGATGCCGGTCAGCTTCCGCAAGCTCGGCTGCGACATCTTCATTACGAGCCTGCACAAATGGCTCGGCGCACCTGTGGGCAACGGCATGCTGGTCGTCAGGGAAGGCCTGATCGACGACACCTGGCCGCTGCTTGCGCCCTTCGATCCGCCGCCGCTCAGGATCGACAAGTTCGATCACTGGAGCCTTGGCACCTATAATTCGGCCATCCAGGCTGGCGTCATGCCGGCGATCCGCCTGCATCGCCGGATCGGCGTCGAGAGGATCCAGCGGCGCCTCAGCGAACTCACGCGGTACTGGATCGAGCGCGCACGCGACATTCCGGGCTTTCGCCTGCATACGCCGCTTGATGCCGGGCCCCTGGATGCCGGACCCTTGGGCGCCGAATCCTTGGGCGCCGTGGCGCTCTTTTCCATCGACGGCGTGGATTCGCGCCAGCTCGAGAGCGTGCTGCGCGAGCGACACCGGGTCCATGTCAAATATCGCCGGGTCGAGGATATCGCGGGGATGCGCGTTTCCCCGCACATCTACATGCGCAAGGACGAACTCGATCTGTTTGTCGACGCGCTGCAAGCGGCCGTCAGCAGCTGCGGAGCGCGCGCGTCCCGCTGAGCCAGCGCATCGGCACGTACCGTCAAGCGGCGACATGCTCGACGACCAGTAGCGGAATCACCTGGCCACCTGGTCGCAGGCATGCGGTCTAGCCCGCGACCTTGATGAGCGCCCGCTCCATGGCTGCAAGGAAGAGGTCGACATGCTCGGCCTGGCAAACGAGCGGCGGGCGCACTTTGAGCGAATCCTCGTTGGCCCCTGTCGTGCTGACAAGGACGCCGTCGTCGCGCAATGCGTTCACGACATCCAGCGCCATTGCCCGCCGGCTTGCCGCCGGGGCACCCTCACGCCCGATGTCGATGCCAAAGAACAGACCGGCGTTTCGGATAGCGCGAACTCCGTATGGCTGCTGTGCGATTTTCTCCAGCCCGGCTCGGAGGCGCTGGCTCATGGCAAGCGCTTTCTGGGGGATCTGGTCGCGCTGCAGGATCGCCAGCACGGCGTCGGCGGTCGCTATGCCAACCGTATTTCCGGCGAACGTGTTGGAGTAGCGAGCGGTTGCGCCAAATTGCTCCATCGGTGCTTTGCGACCAACGACCGCGCCAATTGGAAATCCGTTGCCCATCGGCTTGCCGAGGGTAGCGAGATCGGGAACGATCCCGTGCCGTTCAAAGCCCCACATATGAGCGCCGGTTCGCCCAAAACCCGGCTGAACTTCGTCGGCGATGACGAGACCACCTGCCTCCCGCACCGCCGCAACTCCACCGGCGATGAAGCCGGGGGGATCGACCCATACGCCATCGCTGGAAAAAATACTGTCGATGAGCAGGGCCGCAACGCCGATGCCACGACGGTTCAGATCTACGATGGCCGCGCGTACTTGCGCCTCGAAAAAGTCCGCAGCCTGGGCTTCCGGCACACCCTCCGGCCCCGGCAGGGAAACCATGCGCACGAATGGGCTGAGCTTGACGGCGTCGCCCAGGTTCGGGGAAACCGCGGCGACAGCCGCGCTGGTGCCGTGATAGGCGTAGCTCGAGACGATCACGCCTTCATTGCCGCTCGCAAATCGCGCGATACGCAGGGCCAGATCGTTGGATTCACTCCCCGTGCAGGTAAAAACCACCCGGTCGAGCTCGCTTGGGAAAGTGTCGACCAGTCGCTCGGCATAGTCGATAAGTTTTGGCTCGAGATAGCGCGTGTTGGCGCTTATCCGGCCCGCCTGTTCAGCCATTGCGGCGTTTACTTCCGGGTGGCAATGGCCGAGCGACGGCACGTTGTTGTAGAAATCAAGATAGGCACGCCCGTCAGGGTCGTAGAGCCACATGCCTTCGCCGCGAACGAAGTGCACGGGCCGGCGGTACTGGAGCCGATAGGAGGCCCCAAGTACTTCGTCGCGGCGAGCAATGAGTTCGGACTCGCGCCTCGGAAGATCGGATTCGCCGGGCCTGTAGCGATTAGGCATGAGATCTGTGGACATGTGCTGCTGCCTATCTGAAAGAGTACCTTGATCAATTCGCGGTTCGTCTTTTGGCTAGCGTGCCGGTCGAGCGAACCGAGATGCGTTACGGCTGAAACGACGACATTGCCGCCAGGACGGCTGCCTCGCCCGATGCGACACCAAGAGGCGCCAGGATGGAAAGTCCGTGCTCGGCACGCGAGACATTCTTTTCGATGTATTGGGCATCGGCCGGAAAAAGGTGGGACCGCCAGTAGTTGACCAGGATCAACGCGCTTTGTCGCGCCCGCATCAGTCCGACGAGCAATTTTGCTTCCAGTGCCGAAAGTGCAATGACAGAGGCATAGCCGGCAATAAGATGCTCGGCTCCACCCAAAGGAAGTGTCGAATCCCCTACGACGTGACTTGCTGCGATCGCCAGGTCCTGGATCCTGGGGCTCCAGCAGCCGTCGCCGAAATCGATGAAACCCATCCCCTGGCCTGTCACCATCATGTTGAACGGGCTGGGATCATTATGAGTAACCTGCCACGCCACGTCAGAGATTTGTGGCTCAACGAATTCCGCATACTCCGACATCGCGACGCGTACGTTATCGGCAACGCTCTGGGATGGCAGGTATTGCTCCAGTTCCATCAGCCTCGACCAGCAACCGACATGCCAAAGAACGGGACGGTGAGCCGCGGGCTCACTGACCAGCTCAAGAGCCAGGTCCAGCTGGGCGAGAGCACTGCCGGTTCGAAAAAGCAGGTCGGGAGTTGGCGCCGCCTGGTGCAGCGGAATGCCCCCGATCCGGGTCTGCAAGTACCCGCACACCCCCTCTTGCTCGAACATCCCCTCTTGCTCGAACATCAATGCGCCGCTGGTCGTGCGGAGCACTTCGGGTGCGACGAAGCCGGTGAACCCTTGCAATCCGGCCATAGCGGCGGTTTGAAAACGAAAGCTGTCGACCGCCTCCGCTGTTGCCGACGTCTTCAGGATCAACCGGCGGCCGTCCGACAGCTTGACCCCAACGGTGCGCTCAACCTCGGACGACAATGTCGCGACCGACCCCGTCAATCCGTAGTGGCGCTTCAGCAGTGCCGCGGACATGTCCGGTTCGGAAGCGCCCGGCCGCATCGCCATGCTTGCGGCAGCAGCGCGAAAATAGGCTTCGGTCGAAGCTGCCGCGTAAGCCAGACGGTCGCGTCCTGCCGTCATGGAGCCATCGAGCTGACCAGCTTCTTCATCGGGGACCAGATCACCATAAGCGCCCAATTCGAAAGATCCTCGCCTGTTGGGACGGATGTTGTTCATGGTTCGACAGATGGAGCGCTCCAGCGATGGCGCCCCGCAGTTCTATTTCTCGCGGTCGTTGAGACGGCGCCGCTGGCCGCCCTCGCAAATGGGCGCAGTGCTCTGCGGGCTCCGGCCTATCCTCGCCCCTCAAAGTCCGAAAACGCCGGGCAGCTGCGTTACATCGCGGATTTCGGTGTATTCGTAAAAGGGATTGGCCGGCTCGTGGCCGCGATTGACCCAGACCTTGCTCTTGATCCCCAGATCATAGGCGGACATCAGGTCGTGGCGGAAAGACGAGGACACATGCGTGATATCCTCCGGGCCGCAACCCAGCATATCGAACATATATTCGAACGCCTTGAAGTGCGGCTTGTAGGCACCCGCCTCTTCAGCGGTCAGGACGGCATGAAAGGGCGCACCGAGCTTTGCCACGTTCGACGGAATCTGGGCCACCATGGAGTTCGTCAGGGTGACCAACGGAATTTCCTTGGCCAGCTTGGCCAATCCCTCGGGGACGTCCGGATGCGGCCCCCAGGTCGGGATGCGATTGTAGATCGTTTCGGCGTCTTCGGCACGGAATGCGATGCTGTTGCGGCGGCAAGTGCGATCGAGCGCGTTGTGAACGACATCCGCATAGGGCTTCCAGTCCTGCATTACCTCGTCGAGGCGGTAGCCCTGGAAGTTTTTGATGAATTCGTCCATGCCCGGCCCATCCAGAAGATGACCGAACAGGTCCCTGGCGGCTTCCGCCATCTGGAAATTGATGAGCGTGCCGTGGCAATCAAACGTCACGTATTTCGGCCGGAAGCGATCCATATCCCTGGTTCCTGTCAATCTGCCCTATCAGCAGAGCATAATCGCAAGCCCCTGGCAGAATGTGCCGCAATGCAGGGTCATTCAGCAGAAGGCCCTCCGGTCGACCGAAAAACCAGCACGCCCTTTCGCAGTGCTGTCTCGTTCGACGTGCCTGAGCCGATAGGGGCGCAAAGACGACCTTATTTTCTTGGTTCAGCTGTTCTCAAGCACCTGCCGCTTGAACGATCTCTCGGACTCTGCGGTCAGCCAATCGCGCAATGCGGAGAGGCCGGTTGAAACAATGACCGACTTCGGATGGATCAGGCCGTAGTCCGTCCCGTCGCGATCAAAGCCAAGTGGTGCTTCCAATCGCCCATTCGCGACGTCATCCGCTGCAATCGCCTGGGGGGCAAGAGCAACGCCAAGACCACCCAGGGCCGCTTCTGCCATCAGGAAATGATGATCCAGCAATCGGATCGTTCGAGGACGCGGCGCGTTCATGTGCGCGTCGAGCCACGCTTCCCAGGCATCCGGTCGCGTCCGTGATCCGAGCGCCACATAGTCGCCACTCTCGAACCGCTTGCGCAGGGATGGCAGCATGACCGGACCAACCCGTTCCGGCATCAGCCTGATGATGGTCCATTCCGGGTCGACCAGAAAATCGAGTCGGCGGATCGCAAGCGTCACCCGGTCACGCGCGAAGTCGAGCCCTCCGCCGCCGGTCGACAGGTGCACCTCGACATCCGGGTACCGATCCTGAAACCCGGACAGGCGCGGGATCAGCCAGCGCATCGCCAGCGAGCGCTCGCAGGACAGGATGATCGGAATGGGCGTCGAGCTGGATCTGATCTCTGCCAAGGCATCAGTGATTAAATGGAACGCCTTGCCGGTTGCCTCCGCCAGCTTCGCGCCATCGGAGGTCAGACGCACCCCTCGCCCGTCCGCTTCGAGCAAACGCAGACCAAGATCGGCGGCCAGTTTGGAGACGCGGCGGCTGACTGCACCATGCGTCAGAGCGAGTTCGGCTGCCGCAGCACGCACAGACCCCAGACGCGCCACTGTCTGGAAGGCGCGCAGATCGTCCAAAGAAGGTACGTCAGATCGTTTCATTGGTGATCACATATCACTACTAGTCGTCAGATCATATGGATAATCGATGCCGATCGTTCTGCTATTATCACCGACATGAAGCGGAACACATCTCTCCTGGTCGGGATAATCGCCGACGACCTGACCAGCGCTACCGACGGCGCGGCGGCCTTTCTCGCGAGAGGCTATGCACCCGTGATCAAGCGACAAGTCGACGGCACGGAGAATGGCGCTATCGCTTCGATCGATACCAACAGCCGCGCCTCCGATATCTCGCAGGCAAGAAAGGCTACGGCCGACGCCGTGTCTGCCCTCTCGAATGCCCGCCTTCTGTTCAAAACGATCGATTCGACCCTGCGCGGCCATATCCGCGTGGAAGTCGCCGCCGCCTTTCGCGCCAGCGGCCGGAGCAGGCTTGTCATCGCTCCAGCCTTTCCCGCGGCGGGGCGGCTCACCGTCGGCGGGATCCAGACGGTGAACGGCATTCCCGTGAGTCAAAGCGTCTACGGCCGCGATCCAGTCCATCCCGCAGGCACATCGCACATTGCTAATCTGATCGACCCGTCCCTGGGGAGACCGATCATTCTCGCCCCAGACAGTACCGGCGATGCGGCGACGAACGCATCCATTCTGATCCTCGATGCCTGCAGCCAGGGCGTACTGAACCGGCAAGTCGCCAGCATCCCCGATCCTGAGACTGTTCTTTGGGTGGGCTCTCCTGGTCTCGCCATCGTGCTGGCATCGCTGCTTCCTGCCGTGCCGGACGTGCGTCCGGTAACGGGCAAAGCCGCCGGGCGGGTGGTGATCGTCGCAGGAAGCGCCAATCCGGTGACGCGCACCCAATGCGAGGCCTTGCGGGTACAAGGCGTTCCCGTCGTCGGCGACCTGGCCGACGCTCCCGGCGACGCCCGTGTGATTTGCCTTCGGACACCATTGCAATGGCAGGAGAATGCCAGCGCGGTGACGACGAACCTCGCCGGACAAGCAGCCGCAGCGGTCGCCCGGCATGAATATGACGCGGTGATCGCCACCGGCGGCGAGACGATGGCGGCGATCCTCGACCGCCTCGGCATCAGCCGTTTCTGTCTCACCCGCGAGCTGGAGCCCGGCTTTCCGGTCGGCCGCGCCGAACGGGCGGACGGAACGTCGCTCACCATCGCCATGAAGGCGGGAGGCTTCGGCTCATCCTCGGCACTCCTTGATGCCGCCCGCGACCTGCTGGCCAAACCGCTTTCACGAAAGGCTGATTCATGACCGCCCATGACGCTCCTCTCGCCGTGACCATGGGTGATCCCTCCGGCATCGGCCCCGAGATCATCGCAAAAATGTATCTCCGTCGCCCGGACAAGCGGCACTGGATCGTCGTCGGTGATCCGCTGGTGATGACCCGCGCCCTTTGCGCGCTCGATGCTGAAGTGCGGGTCCGGCCGATCGCTTCAGTCGATGAGACCGTGCTCGATGACGGAACCCTCAACGTGCTTTGCTCCTCGCAGCTTTCCGCCCTGCCACCGGTCAGCCAGGTTTCGGCCGTCAGTGGACGCGCGGCGTTCGACGCCATCGTTGTCGCGATCGGACTGGCGCGGGACGGTTGGGTGGGCGGCATCGTAACGGCGCCGATTCACAAGGAGGCCCTCGCAGCAGCCGGTCTGCACTATCCCGGCCACACCGAAATCCTGGCCGATCATGGCGGGGCTCCCAAGGTCGCCATGATGCTGGCGAACGAGGACATTCGCACGGTTCTCGTCACCATCCATTGTTCGTTGTCCGAGGCGATCCGCAAAGGCGATTTCGCGGCGCAGATGGACGCCATCCGGTTGGCCCATGCCGGTGCGCAGGCGCTCGGCATCACCCATCCGCGCGTCGCCGTCGCCGGCCTCAATCCGCATGCCGGCGAAGGCGGTCTCTTCGGAGACGAGGAAATCCGCATCATCCGGCCGGCGATCGAGGCGGCCCGTGCCGAAGGCATCGACGCCTCCGGCCCATGGCCAGGCGACACTGTGTTCATGCAGGCCCGCAAGGGCCGGTTCGACATCGTGGTCGCCCAGTATCACGACCAGGGTCTCATCCCGGTCAAATATATGGGCCTCGACCATGGCGTGAACGTCACGCTGGGCCTGCCTTTCGTGCGCACCAGCCCCGATCACGGCACCGCCTTCGACATCGCGGGGTCCGGCGTTGCCGACCCCTCCAGCCTGGAGACCGCCTTCGACTACGCCCTTCGGCTGAAGGCTTCTCTCCCGAACCAGAAAGCCGTCACCCCATGACCCAATTCGACTTCATCTTCATGCTGACACGCAACGACCGCACCGTGACCGACGCCGCCGTCCACGCCGAAACGGCGCTCGGGGCCGGAATCCGCCACATCGGCTTCAAGGACATCGGCCTGCCGCTCGACGCGCTCGCTGGCCTCGCCCGCCAGATCCGCGAGGGCGGAGCCAACACTTATCTCGAAGTTGTATCGCTCGACCGCGACAGCGAGATCCGCTCGGTCAAGGCGGCGATCGACCTCGGCGTCGACTTTCTTCTCGGTGGCACCCATGCCGAAGACGTGCTGCCGCTGCTGGAAGGGACGCCCATCCGCTACTATCCGTTTCCGGGTCGCATCGTCGGGCACCCGAGCATTTTGGAAGGATCGCAGGCCGAGATCGTCAAAAGCGCCGTCGCGCTCGCCAGCCATCCCGGTGTCGCCGGTCTCGACCTTCTCGCCTACCGTTCGGCAGGCAATGTGCCATCGCTGATCGACGCTGTGTGCCGGGCCGTGCCCAAGCCCGTTATCGTCGCGGGATCGGTGGACCGGCCGGATCAGGTCGAGACAATTCGCAACAGTGGCGCAGCGGGATTTACCGTCGGCACCTCCGCGCTGGACGGCCGGTTCCCGGCAGAGGGCCCCGCACTGGAATTCCAGCTGCGGGCGATTTTGGCTTGCCTCGAAGAACATCAAGAGAGCGTGGGAGGTTAGTCCTGGTCAAAATAATCACAAATTGAACTCAGCACGGCGGAGCTTCGAACGATCGAGGAAGCTCCAGACCAGAATTCTCTGCCACTACATTCGATCGCAAGACAAACGCCCTGTCGACGCACCTGCCCGCGCGCCGTCGCAACATCGAGGTCTTTGATGCCACGCCCGATCGTCGAACGGGCCAGACCGGTGATCTCAGACACCACCGCAAGCCCACAACCCGCAGCACGAGCCTCACTCGCAGCGAATACCCGGCGGCCACGCTCGTCCGCTTCGAGCGGTCCGCCTCCACCGCTGCTCGATTCCGCGTCGGTCGATCATGCCCGATCGGTAACCCACAAAGCGACCGAATAGAATCGCAACCTGATGAGTCAAACCGACGCAGACGTCACCAAATCCGATTCAGTCATCAATCGACATGTTCTAACTGATTAGCGATCCGCTCAGCCTACAGGCGTAGACGGCGCCACCTGCGCCCTCTGCGCCAGGCGAAATGTCGCCTAGAAATAGCCGAGGATGGATTTGACCTCGAGATACTCCAACATGCCTTCGATGCCATATTCGCGCCCGTTTCCGGACTGCTTGAAACCGCCAAACGGGGCGTGCGGGTCCCAGGCGGGGTAGTTGAGATGAACCTGACCGGCGCGGATCCGCGAGGCGACGTCCCGGACGGCGCCCATATCCGTGCCCTGCACATGGGCCCCCAGGCCGTAGACCGTATCGTTGGCGATAGTGACGGCCTCCTCGACTGTGTCGTAGGGGATAATGCAGAGAACTGGCCCGAAGACCTCTTCCTGGGCAATGCGCATGCCTGTGCGCACGTCGGAAAAGATGGTCGGCTTGACATAGAACCCGACATCTAGGCCGTCCGGACGGCCCAGTCCGCCGGTGAGCAGCTTCGCGCCCTCCGAAACGCCGACGCCAACCATGGTTTGGATGCGGTCGAACTGGGAACGGTTGGCGATTGCACCGTGAGTGGTGGCCTCTGAAAGCGGATCGCCGACGATGATCTGGGCTGCGGCCCTCCTGGCGATTGCCTCGATCTCGGACAGCCGCTCGCGCGGCACGATCATGCGCGTCGGCGCGCTGCATGATTGGCCGAGATTGCGGAAGGCGGCGGCGACGCCCGGCGAAACGGCACGATCGAGATCGGCGTCGGGCAAAATCACGTTCGGCGACTTGCCGCCGAGCTCCTGCGACACGCGCTTGACCGTCGGCGCGGCGGCCTGGGCCACCGCGATGCCGGCACGGGTCGAGCCGGTAATGGAGATCATGTCGACATCCCTATGGGAGGCGAGCCCCATACCCACGCCTGGGCCGTCACCATTGACGAGGTTGAAGACACCGGCAGGGAAGCCGGCTTCCTCAATCGCCTCGGCAAACAGCAGCGCGTCCAAAGGAGAGAGTTCGCTTGGCTTGAGCACGACCGTGCAGCCTGCGGCGAGCGCCGGCGCAACCTTGGCGGTGATCTGGTAGAGTGGCCAGTTCCAGGGCGTGATCAGCGCGCAGACACCGATCGGTTCGTGGGTGACGGCGGTGTGGCCGCGCTGCTCGACGAAGGGGAAGGTTTGCAGGACATCGCGAGCGACCTGCACATGGGCGATCGCGAGCGGCACCTGCGCGGTGCGCGCATATCCGATTGCCGCGCCCATTTCGAGGCTCAAGCATTGCGCAAGCAGTTCATTGCGCGCTTCGAGCAGCGCCTGCAGGCGATCAAGCAGACCCGCGCGGTATTCCGGCCTGGTACGGCTCCAGGTGGCGAACGCCCGGCGGGCCGCTGCAACGGCCGCGTCCACATCCCAGCTGTTTCCGAGCGGAAACCGGGCCACGATCTCTTCGGTGGCGGGATTCACCACGACGCTCTGGGCGGTGCCTCTCGGCTCGACCCATTGACCGTCGATGAAGAACTTGTCGAGGCGGCCGTTGCGGGACAGGTGTTCGAGGGGCGAAATCATGTGACAAGGTCCTTCATGCGGTAGTAGGCGCCGAGGATCGGCAGGAACCAGGGACGCCCGAAGTATCCAGGGATCGCCGGCCAGTCGAAATCCTTCCAGGGGTTCAGGTCGGGACGCCCGTCCATGACATCGGCCATGATGCTGCCCATCAGCGTCGACATCTGGGTGCCGTGGCCGCTATAGCCCATCGAGTAGTAGATTCCGTCGCGCTCCCCGGCGCGCGGCAGGCGGTCGCGGGTCATGTCGACCATGCCGCCCCAGCAGTAATCGATGCGGATGTCGGCCAGTTCCGGATAGACCTCGACCATCGCCGCTTTCAGGATCCGGCCGCTCTTCTCGTCGGACTGCGGGTTGGACACCGCAAACCGGGCCCGCCCGCCGAACAGCATGCGATTGTCCGGCGTCAGCCGCCAGTAGACGACGAGATTGCGCGTGTCGACGACATTGCGTCGGGTCGGCATGAGGCGCTCGAGTTGCGGAGGCGACAGCGGTTCCGTCACGACCAGGAAGGCGCCGACCGGCACGATCCTGCGGCGGATCCATCCGAGCGGACCGACCTGGGAAATGCCGCTCGCCAGCAGGACCTGCCGCGCGACGATCTTGCCGCGCGGGGTCTCGACCTCATGCCCGTCGGCGACCTTGCGCAAAACCATGACGGGGGCGTTTTCATAGACCTCTGCGCCCCGCCGCGCCGCAGCGGTCGCCAGGCCCCGGACGAAACGGCCGACATGCATGCTGGCGCTCTTGGGAAACAGCAGCCCGCCATGGTAGCGGTCGGTGCCGACTTCGCTTCGCAGGTCGGCGCGCGCGATCATCCTCGTTCCGGGATCGACATTGGCGGCCAAGAGTTCCTGGCTGCGCGCCAGCACGTCGTAGTGCTCGGGCTTGGCGGCAAGCTTCAGCTTGCCGACGCGGGAGAAGCTGCAGTCGATCTTTTCTTCCTGCACCAACCGCTCGACCATATCGACGCCGGCGTCGAAAGCCTTGTAGAGCGCGTTTGCGGCCGGCTTGCCGTGCTTGCCGGCCATGATCGCGTAGTTCTGGGCAAAACCGTTGTTGCACATCCCGCCATTGCGACCGGAAGCGGCGTTGCCGATCGTTTCGGCCTCCAACAGTGCAACCCGGGCGCCCTTTTTGGCGAGGGCCAGCGCGGCGGAGGATCCGGTCAGGCCGCCGCCCACAACCGCCACATCGTAGTCGCCTTCGAGCGGTTTGGACGCGCCCTCATTGAACGGCTGAGAGGTATCCAGCCAATAAGATGTAAACTTCATGATTGCACCACCAGTGCGTCAGCTTGCATGGGCGCCATGCGTTGCGACTGCAGCCCCTACCATCCGCGGATCCGCTCCCAACGCGCTTCGATCCGGGGACTGTCCCCGTTGACGACGCTGTAGAAGTGATGCTGGGCGGCCATCGCGCAGGCATGGTTGGGCAGAATCCGAACCCGAGCCCCGAGCGGCAAATCGGGCATGGACTTTCCAGAACCGGCACGAATGGCGAGGATACCGTGTTCCTGGCTGGCCTGCGCCACGATCACATCTTCAAGCACCCGCCCCTTTTCATCGCAGACCACGCCGTAACCCTGGTCGATCTTCTGGTTTGCGGTTCCGCGGTCGCGCGAAAGCGCCATCCATCCCGCGTCGACCAGCACCCATCCCTTTTCCGGCTTGGCGCCGATCACCGTGGCCAACACGGAAATCGCGATGTCGTCGATGGCACAGACCCCTACCCCGTGCTGGACGAGATCGAAGAACATGTAGACCCCGGCGCGCAGCTCCGTGACGCCTTCGAGGTTCTCGGCGAAGTGCGCCGTCGGCGTCGAGCCGAGGCTGACGATCGGGCAGGCATGGCCGTGGGCGCGCAAAGTTTCGGCGGCGCGCACGGTGGCCGAACGCTCGTCCTCGGCTGCCTTGACCAGTGCATCGGGCGTGCTTAAGCCATAGGACTCGCCGGCATGGGCGAGGACGCCGACCAGGTTGGCGCCGCCTGCGACGACCCTGTTGGCCACATCGAGCAGCTTGGGATCGTCCGGCTTCAATCCGCCGCGATGGTCGTCGCAGTCCAGTTCGATGAAGACCGACGGCGTCACACCGGTGGCTTCGCGTACACCGGCCAGGGCGTCGGCCTGCTCCACGCAATCGAGCAGCAGCTTCACATCAGCGCCGGTACGGCGACAAAGCTCCATGGCGCGGACGGCCGAAGCCGGCGAAATGCCGACTGCATAGGTGATGTCTCGAAAGCCGTGGCCGGCGAAATACTCCGCCTCGGCGATGGTCGAGACCGTGATCGGGCCCGGTTCGCCGGGGAACACATGTCGGGCGACGTCGATGCTTTTGGCCGTCTTCATATGCGGGCGCAGCACCACGCCAAGCTTTCCGGCATGCTCGGCCAGACGCCGGATGTTGCGCTCGAGCCGGCCCCGGTCCAGAAGCAGCGACGGGGTGATGAGGGCGTCGATCGTTTGGACCGCCTCACGGATATCTACATTCGTATCCATCGCTCTCTCCTACCTCATTCCTCAACCGAACGACTGATTTGCCAAGGCATACATGCGGGCCGTCCCGTCTGAGACGGGCCGTAGCCCCTTGACCATCGCGATCACAGCACCGACACGCGCGAGGCCCAGGCTCTCCAGCCAGTCGCCCAATCCGTGTTCGGCATAGACGTCGATGCGCACGAATTGGCCGTGAAGCGTCGCAAGCTGCGCCAGGATCAGGAGCCGCGCGTCCTGGGCGCTTTCGGCTGCAACAGGGCCGACCACGTAGCCGCGGCCGAACCGCCTGGCGATGGCGTAGCCTGCAATCCGCCCCGCGCGTTCGATGACCAGAACATTGCCAGCATCAGCGAGCGCAGCCACCATCGACGGCCGGGGCATGCCTGTCGCCCGCTCGTCAAAAGCCTGGATCGCCGCGAGGTCGGAGACCGTCGCCTGACGGATGTCGTCGCGGGTACTCTGCGTCACGGCGACGCTCAGCGAGCCCTGGTGCTGAATCACCGTGCCCCAGGCATTGAAGCCGCGTCGCTTGTAGAGCGCGAGCCCCTCTTCCGTCGAATTGAGCAGCACGTTGCGCCCGTCCGTGGCCTGAAGCAACCCGTCAAAAAGCCGGGAGCCGTTGCCGCCGCCTTGGGCTGAGCCGGTGACTATGATCATCCCGGCAGTGGCATGGGCCTGTCCGTAATTCCAGGACATGGCAGTGCCGATCACTTGTCCTGCCCGCTCGAGGACCAGGCCATTGCCGACCGTCACGGCAAATTCCCAGTCCTCCTGGCGATAAGGCCAGCCCATTTCCTGCGACAGCTTCAGCGCGCCCGGCACATGGCGGGTCTCGAATTTCATCAGCTCGGTCGGGGCGCTGACGCTATCCCTGTCATGATCAACGGCCATAGGTGCAACGCTGTCGCTTGATCCAAAGTCACATTTGTAGTCGGACCTTAGAGTGGCGTCCGGCGGGCAGATTTCGCTGCTGTTATGCCCCTTCAATTCAGCGGGATCATTCGTTTTGAGCCGTCCGTCGGCATGCCATATGGCGCAAATCGGGCGAGGAATGCGGCAAGACCACTCGGGCGTCGCTCAGGCGAGGTGCAATGCAGACCTCGGCGGCATCCTTCGGTCCAGTCTGCCACGCGCCTGACCAACGTCAATGCAATTTGAGACGCGGACGGACAACCCGGTTGACATGGCCGACCAGGATAAGAGCCAGGCCCTTGATCCAGCCATGTATGGCCACCAGGTGCATGCGGTACAAAGAGACGTAGATCATCCTGGCCAGCCGCCCCTCGATCGCCATCCGCCCTCCGACGAGGTTTCCCATCAAGCTACCGACGGTGGAAAACCGGCTCAACGACACGAGCGAGCCCTTGTCCCGATAGACAAATGCCTCCGGCGTTTCCCCGGCGATCAAGTGAAGAATGTTGCGATAAGCGGTCGATGCCATCTGGTGGGCAGCCTGAGCTCGTGGTGGCACCGGGCCCCCCGCCCCTTCCGGCTTGAAGAAGCAGCAGTCGCCGATAGCGAAGATGCGCTCGTCCCGGCTCGTTTGGAGGGTGGGAAGGACGACAAGTTGCCTGCTGCGCGCCACCTCGAGTCCGTCGAGCTCTCCTAGAATATTTGCCCCCTGCACGCCTGCAGCCCAGACGCAAATATTGGCGTCTATCTGCTCCCCGGTAGCACACCTCAATCCCTTTTCCGTTGCTTCGGATACAGCTGTGTTTGCGAGCACCCGGACGCCGAGGGCCTCAAGTTCCTGATGCGCGGCCTTTGCTAAAGCATCTGGGAGAGCCGGAAGAATCCGCGGCCCGGCCTCTATCAAAGTGACCCTCAACCGGGTCTCGTCGAAGACTTCCAGGCCATAATGTCCAAGAGATGATGCAGCATTGTAGAGTTCAGCAGCGAGTTCGACGCCTGTCGCACCGCCACCCACGATAGCTATATCAACAAAGGCGTCGTCGGTTGAATCAGCTGACATTGTCCTGGACACTCGAAGACAATGATTCAACAACTTCAATCGAAAGCGATCCGCTTGGTGACGGTCTTCGAGGAAAAGGCAATGATCCTTGACTCCGGGAGTGCCGAAGTCGTTTGAAACCGACCCGATTGCGATAACGAGGTAGTCGTATCGGAGCCGATGTCGACCGACCAGTTCCGACCCGTCATCGTCGAATATCGGCGCCACTGTGACCTGCCGCGCGGTGCGATCGATGGCCTCCAGCGACCCGTAGAAGAAGCGGTAGCCCCAACGGTGCCCGTGGCCGCGGTAGCCCACTTCGTCAAGATTTGCGTCGAGTGATCCGGCCGCAACCTCATGGAGCAGCGGCTTCCAGACATGGGTGTGGTTCCGCTCGACAAGAATGATATCGAAATCCTTGCGGCCGAGACGTGCTCCGAGCCGGCGCACGAGTCCAAGACCTCCAGCCCCACCGCCAACGACGACAATTTGGGTCTTCATTCGTGCTTGCCCGGTCCGTAGCGGAATGCTTCTCGACATGACCAACCGCTTGTCAGCGGCTGGTGCGCCGGATGGCAATCAAGTCCTGGATTCGATAGCCCTGAATGATAAAGAAGCGTCATCATCGCCCTCGCGAAACTCAAAAATCGCCCTGCCCCGGGCGTTCATGCCACAGATGGCGAGCCTGGAGTCTAGCCCCAAGCGCCGCCCACACCAATCCATCACCACCTTGCCGGAATTGCCGCTCTTCATCGCCTCGAAGCCGGAAATGTAGTCGTCCACGCCGATGCGGTGGGTGATCAGCCCACTGACATCGAGCGGACCCTGCACCAGCGCGATCATCTTGTACCAGGTCTCGAACATTTCGCGGCCATAGATGCCCTTGAGATGCAGCATCTT
>NZ_JBVVQJ010000006.1:0-182588 GCF_055811475.1 Mesorhizobium sp. WSM4829
TGCCATGGCCGCCCCTCGCCTCAGAGCATGGGCGGTTCTCTCTCCAGAACTTTTTGCAGAACCTTCAGGACACTATCCCGCGAACGGTGAACATGGCACAAAGCTGGCGCCCCTCATCCGCCTGCCGGCACCTTCTCCCCGTGAACGGGGAGAAGGGAGCACTCCCACCTCCCACCCAACCGTTTCTTAATGTGTTTTGACTACACCCAGACCCGAAAAGAAGCCGAAAACGGAGTGTGATCAGGGTGCGCTTTTCCGCGGCGACGACAGCCGGGCGGTTCCTGCCGCAGCGCCTTGCGCTGCGCGCAAAGCCGTTGCTTGGCCGCATCGATGCCGTGCTGTTCACCGCCGACGAGCGCGGCGAAGCCAGCCGCATGTCGCTGATTGCCTTTTCCATCCGCATCGTCAGCGCCGTCATCGCTTTCGTCAGTCAGGTGCTGATGGCGCGCTGGATGGGCTCGTTCGAGTACGGCATTTTTGTCCTTGTCTGGGTGACGATGGTCATCGTCGGCAACCTCGCCTGCCTCGGCTTCCACACCTCGATCATCCGCTTCATTCCCGAATATCGCGAGCGCAACATGCTGGCCGAACTGCGCGGCATCGTGCTGACCAGCCGCCTGTTCGTGCTGGTCGCCTCGACGGCGATCGCCGGGCTGGGCGCGTTCGGTGTTTGGCTGCTTTCGCCCTTTATCGAGAACTACTATGTCGTGCCGTTCATCCTCGGCCTCATCTGCATGCCGATGATCGCCATGTCCGACCTGCTGCAGGGGCTGGCGCGGGCCAACTCATGGGCGCTGTTTGCGCTGGCGCCGACCTATCTGGTGCGGCCGGTGCTGATCCTGGCGCTGATGGTGCTGATGCTTCTGGTCGGCTTTGCGCCCGATGCCAGGACGGCAATTTTCGCCTCGATCGCCGCCACCTATGCCACCACGCTCGGCCAGCTCATCGGCATCACTGCGCGCATCGGCAAAGAAATCCCAGCCGGGCCGAGGAAGCTGCATTTCGCGCAATGGTTCCTCGTGTCGCTGCCGATCTTCCTGGTCGAAGGCTTCTTCTTCCTGCTCACCAATGCCGACGTGCTGATGGTCGGCGCCTATATGAATCCCAACGACGTCGCCGTCTATTTCGCCACGGTCAAGACGCTGGCGCTGGTGCATTTCGTCTATTTTGCGGTCAAGGCGGGCGTTGCCCAGCGCTACGCGCAATTCACCCATGGCGAGCCGGAAAAGCTCGCCGCCTTCGCCCGCGAAACCGTGTCGTGGACGTTCTGGCCATCGCTGTTGATGGCGCTGCTGGTGCTGGTGCTGGGCGAGCCGATGCTGAGTTTGTTCGGGCCTGAATTCGTTGCCGGCTACCCGCTGTTGTTCCTGCTGGTCTTCGGCGTCGTCGCCCGCGCCGCCGTCGGCCCCTGCGAAAGTCTGCTCACCATGAGCGGCAACCAGAATATCTGCGCCTCCGTCTACGCCATGACGCTGGCCTTCAACATCGGCCTCAATCTGGTGCTGATCCCGCTTTTCGGCCTGTGGGGCGCGGCGATGGCCACCGCCTTCGCGATGATCTTCGAAGCCGGCGCGCTGTCCTTCACGGTCTGGCGCAGGCTCGGCATCGTCATGGTCATTTTTGTAGCCGCCAAAGGAGCCGCGTGATGGCTGCCATCCCGTTGCTCGAGGAAACCAGCGGCGGCCCGGCCGGCGCCCTGGTGTCGGGCCTCGCCGGGCTCGCCCGCGAAGCCGATCCCGCCCATATCGAATTGTTGGCCAACGGCCGGCCCCAGCGCAAAATGGCAATTTACGCCGCCTCCGCCGGCTTCGACCTGGTCGAGGAACTCGACTATCTCTGCGCCCGCACCATCGAGCCCAACGTGTTCTTCAACCCGCGCTTCCTGGCACCCGCCATGCCGCGACTGGAAGACCGCGAGGTGCGGCTGGCGGTCATCCGCGACGGCGACGAATACCGCAACCGGCTGCGCTTGCTGGTGCCGTTCTCGGTGGAGCGGCCGGCGACGCCGCTCGGCGTGCGGGTGATGCGCACATGGTCGAGTCCGTTCGGGCCGATCGGCACGCCGCTGGTCGACCGCGACGATCCCGTCGGCGTCATCGAGGATTTCTTCGCGATGCTGTCGCGGCCGCATCTCAAACTGCCAAAAGTCTTCGTGCTGCCCGACATCCGGCTCGACGGCCCGGTGGCCAGCCTGCTGGCGACCGTCGCCGAGACGCGTGGCCTGACGCTGGTCACCACCGGCAAGGCCGAACGGCCGATGCTCGAAAGCGAGATCGACGGCGATGAGTATCTGAAGGCCTCGCTGCGCTCGCACCATTATCGCGAGTTCCGCCGCCTAAAACGCCGCCTCGCCGACCTTGGCAGGCTGGAGCATCAGGTGGCGCGCGGACCGGAAAACATCCGCCATGCCATCGAGCGTTTTTTGACGCTCGAGGCCGCCGGCTGGAAAGGCCGCGAGCGCACCGCCATGGCCATCGACCGCTACCGCGCCGCCTTTGCCCGCGAGGCCGTGCACCGGCTGGCCGAACGGGACCTGTGCCGCATCCATTCACTGACGCTCGATGACCGCACCATCGCTTGCCTGGTCGTCTTCGTCGAGGCCGGCGTCGCCTACACCTGGAAGACGGCCTATGACGAGACGCTCGCCGCCTATTCGCCGGGCACGCTGCTGATGATCGAGGTGACCAGGCAGCATCTCGACGATCCCAACATCATGATGACCGATTCCTGCGCCGTGCCCGACCATCCGGTGATGAGCCGGCTATGGACGGAGCGCCGGCCGATCGGCACGCTGGTCCTCGGCCTGACGCCGGACGCCGACCGCCTCGCCCGCCAGGCGGCGTCGCAGATCCACCTCTACCGCGAAACCCGCAACATGGCGCGCCTGCTGCGCAACCGGGTGAAGAGTTTGCTGGGACGGCGGTAGGCTTGCAGTCGTGGTGGGATTGGCGCTGATTATACGAACTCGATGCGCACCTTTCGCCCCACCATTTCGGCAGCGCGTTGCAACGTTGTAAGCGTTACATTGCCGTCCTTGGGATCAAGCAGGCGGTCGATCTGGCTGCGACTGGTTCCCATCTTCTCCGCCAGTCGCCGTTTTGAGAGCTTGCCCTCCCGCATGGCATTCTCAAGCTGCCACGCAAGCACTTCCTTGATGGCGACCGCCTCAAACTCCTCGCGCCTTCCTTCCTCGCCGAGAAAGTCGTCGAGTGTGGTAAGGTCATCGGTCGAGCGGATGGGTTCATTGGTCATGACTGCCTCCTATGGCAAGAATTCCTTCATTCGCTTGCGGGCCAGCGCCAGTTCCTCGTCCGGGGTTTTCTGGGTTTTCTTGATGAATCCCGAAAGCACCAGGATCCTCGCCTCCCGCACACAAAACAGCACGCGGGCAATCCGCCCGCTGGGAAGTGATGTGCGCACCTCCACAATCCGCCGCTGAGCGGCCTGCAGAGCGGCATTCCGACCGGCCAGCGGTATTGGACCCGCATCAGGTCTAGCCCGATGGCCTGTCGATCCACCTCGTCGAGGCTGCGTAGCCAATCCCGTACGACCTCGTTGCCGCCTGCCGTGCGGTAAAAGACCACCGGAATTCGAGGCGGCGCAGCAGTCGGCATTTGGCCTCATTTAATATGCATGTACCATAAATAAGGCACCCCCTGCAAGGGCAGTAGAGTGCACGCAGCGAAAGGAATGGAACAAACACCCAAGGTGTTGGTCCCGAACTTTAATGGCGCATCATGGCGCGGATACAAGCGCCATTCTTGGCCGCTGTATTCTTCGGCTGTGTCTAGGCCTAGGTCATCAGGGTTAATTCTCCCAACCAGCGGAAAGGATTAGCATCGGCGACAATCTCGGCCGCGCAACCCAGCATCATTGCCGCCTCGGTCCTGCACGGCCAGAACAAAAATCTGGGAGGAATGCATGACGAAAACAATTCACTTCAGGCGTCGCAGTATTCTCGCTTTGACCGGCCTCATCGGCGCCTGCCTGACTGCGGCCGCGGGTCAGGCCGCCGAGCCCGGCAAGGTCGAGATCGATGCCCTGAAACAATCGCTTTCGAAGTACGAAGACTACAAGGCCGCCATTCGCGACCTCTACCTGTCGACGGTCGGATGCGTTTATTACAGCGGCGAAAAAGTGGCTGGAGCCATGGATTACCCGAAGGGCGCGATGGGCATTCATTTCGTCAACGTCGCGAGCGTCAGCCCGACACCAGATCCGACGCGCCCCAATGTCCTTATCTATGAGCCGGTTGACGGCGGCTTGCGCCTGGTGGCCGTGGAATGGCTTGTTCCGCTGACGCCCGACACCAAGGAGCCGCCGAAACTGTTTGGACAGACGTTCCAGGGGCCGATGGAGGGGCATTATCCGCTTATTCCGGTGGAGTTCTACCATTACGATCTTCACGTCTGGCTGTTCAAAGACAACCCACTTGGAATGTTCAGCCCGACGAACCCCGACGTGAAATGCGACAATTACGCGTTTCCGATGCCGGAGCAGCCGACCAAGATGGTGCCGGGGCCGATGTAATGGCGACTTAGTTTACGCAATGGCCCGGCCTCAATTGCGTTATCCCAGGTGCGCCTGGGATAACCTCCCACCGAGCTCTCAAGGTGTCGGGTAGAAAATGGTGCCCCTAGCCGGGATCGAACCAGCACTCCTTGCGGAACTCGATTTTGAGTCGAGCGCGTCTACCAATTCCGCCATAGGGGCTCAGGCCGGGCGGCCTGGATGGGCGCGGACTATACGGTTGGAGGCCTGTTCGTCAACTGGCCAATTCGGGGTGGCCAATTCCGGGCATGTGGCTTTCGCTCGGCCGCGGCCTTTCGATTTCGTGAAGCTACGGCCATTGTGCGGCGCGAAAAATCTTTCTAGACAGGCAGCGCATTGAAGCGCGTCGCGTCTGGAGAGATTCATCTGGCGCGCTTTTGGTCTTGGTTTTTATGCATTGTTGTCCCAAAGGCGCTGCGCATTTTGGGTGACGTGCATCAGGAGTGCCGATGCTTCGCGGACTTTACGACTGGACCTTGTCGCTGGCGGCCAAGAAATCCGCCGAATGGTGGCTGGCCTTCATCGCTTTCGTCGAAAGCTCGGTGTTTCTGGTGCCGGCCGATGTGCTCTACCTGCCTATGGCTCTGTCGCGGCCGGATCGCGCCTATCGCTACGCGCTGGTCGCCACGCTGGCCTCCGTTCTGGGTGGCATAGCCGGCTGGTACATCGGCCACTACGCCTATGACTCGGTGGCGCGGCCGATCCTTGAATTCTACGGCAAGTATGACGACTTCGAGACACTGCGTGTCTCGGCGGGCACCGGATTCATCGTCCTGATGCTGATCACCTCCGGCCTCGCCCATCTGCCGCCGATCAAGGTGGTGACGATCCTGTCCGGCGTCATCGGCACGCCTTTGCTGCTGTTCATCGTGCTGGCGATCGTGGCGCGCGGCGCCCGCTTCCTGTTCCTCGCTTGGCTGCTGCGCCGCTATGGCGAACCGATCCGCGAGTTCATCGAAAAACGCCTCGGCATGATCGCCGGCGCTGGCGCCGCTGCCCTGATTTCGCTCTATATCGTCGTCAAATACGCGTTTTAGAGCATGATCCCGAACCGAAGGTCAGCGTAGCAAAAAGTGGGCGCCGGCATTCGGAAAAGATCATGCTCAACAACAAGGCGAACGGCAGATCGATGACAGCGACCGTGAATGCCGACCCTGGACGCCAGCGCATGCGGACGGCGTTGTTCCTCGCCGCCGCCATGGCCGCCACCGTCGGCTCAGCGCTCGCCTTCCAGCATCTCGGCGGCTACATCCCCTGCAAGCTCTGCCTGGAGCAACGCACCCCCTATTACATCGGCGTGCCGCTGATGCTGCTGGCGGCGGCTGCGTCGACATTGCGCGCCCCCGCGTGGCTGACACGCGGCCTGCTGGCCGTCGGCGGCCTGCTGATGGTCTACGGCGTCTATCTCGGCGTCTATCACTCCGGTGTCGAATGGGCGTGGTGGCCGGGGCCGACCGACTGTGCAGCGGCTGCCGGTCCGGTCGATACCGGCGGCAAGGGCGTGCTCGATGCGCTCGACAGATACGTCCCGCCCTCCTGCGACAAGGCGGCCGTGCGCATCCTTGGCCTGTCGCTGGCCGGCTGGAACGCCATCGCCAGTTTTGTCCTGGCCGTCATCGCCTTCCGCGGCGCCTTTGCCCGCGACTGAGCTGCACAGCGCAGAGTTCGTCCAGAAATTCGTCAGGCCGGAGCGCATGACGTGGGTTTCGAGAACCGAAGCGGAGCGTACTTACAGTATGTGAGCACCGGAAGCGCAAAAAGCTGCGTCAGGCGACCGGCATGGCGGATTTCTGCCGAACTCTATGGCTCCAGTTCGACATCCCAGTAGAGATAATCCATCCAGCTTTCATGCAGATGGTTGGGCGGGAACAGACGGCCATTGTTGTGCAGATCGTGCACCGTCGGCTGAAAAGGTTTCTGCAGCGGCCACATCTTGGCGTGCGCCGGCATCATGCCGCCCTTCCTCAGATTGCAGGGCGAGCAGGCGGCGACGACATTCTCCCACGTCGTTGCGCCGCCGCGATGGCGGGGAACGACATGGTCGAAGGTCAGATCCTCCGGCGTGCCGCAATACTGGCACTGGAAACGGTCGCGCAGGAAGACGTTGAAGCGGGTGAAGGCCGGATGCCGCGATGGCTTCACATAAGCTTTCAGGCTGACGACGCTCGGCAGCTTCATCGAGAAGGTCGGCGACGACACCGCGTGCTCGTATTCGGCGACGATGTTGACCCGCTCGAGGAACACCGCCTTGATGGCGTCCTGCCACGACCAGAGCGACAGGGGGTAATAGCTGAGCGGACGGTAATCCGCGTTCAGCACCAGTGCTGGAAGCCCATCCGGAGATACGGCAACCGTCACGTCATTGACCTCCTTGGTTCAGCGCATGATCCCGAAATCGGTTCGATTTTCGGAAGGGATCATGCGCAGCTTCAAAAAGTCCTACAGCGTCCTTTGCACATCCAACTGGATGCGCGGCGCTGTAGCCTGTCGGCGCGGATACTGTAAGCCCGACATGACAGGGATGTGAAGCGGCTTGTCGATCAATCGCAGCGCTAAAAATGCATGATTTTCATGCTTTTTTACGGATTCAGCCAGGCGGCGCGGCGTCCCTGCCCCGGGTTTCACGATAATACGCCCAAAAAAGCCGTGATGCGACACCGCGCCACGGGCTCCATGATTCGGCGAGCTTGATCAGCGTTTTCTCGGGCGGGCGCGGGTCGATGCCGAGCGCGTGGCCGACCGCGCTCTGCAGGGCAACGTCGCGTGCCGGGAAGACGTCGGGGTGGCCGGCGGCGAACAGAAGATAGACTTCCGCCGTCCACGGACCGATGCCTGACACCTTGGTCATCGCCGCGATCGCCTCCGCGGCGTCGAGCAAACAGAGATGATCGAGGTCGAGCCCATCGACCACCGCCTGGGCGACGGCGATCAGCCCGCGCTGTTTCGGCCGCGACAGTCCGGCTTGGCGAAAGATGGCTTCGTCAGCGGCAAGGATGGCTTGCGGCGCCAGTGGATCGACGAGTTTTGTCAGCCGCCCGAAGATCGCGTCGGCGCTGGCGCGGGATACCTGCTGCGAGACGATGATCGAGGCAAGGCTTCTGAATCCCGGCTCGGACAGCCGAAGCGGCACCTCGCCGGCCATGCCGCGCACCTTTTCCAGGCGCGGGTCGAGCAGGCAGAGCGCGTCGAGCCCTTGCGAGACGTCGTCGAGCGTGGCGATGCGTTGCATGTCTGCTTGTTCCCGGCGCAAAGTGGCAGATGTAATCAGGCGCAAAGTAGCAACTGGCGAAAGCGCCGCACAACCCGATTGCCGCCGAACGATGCCACTCCTGACATTCCGCTTCGCGCCGAGCCCGAATGGCGAACTGCATCTCGGCCATGCCTATTCGGCGCTGCTCAATCAAAAGTTGGCCAGCGCAACCGGCGGGCGGCTGTTGCTGCGCATCGAGGACATTGACACGACGCGCTGCACACCGGAATTCGAGGCCGGTATTTTTCGCGACCTGGAATGGCTCGGGCTTGGCTGGGAACAACCGGTGCGCCGTCAGTCCGAGCATTTTTCGGACTATCAGGCGGTGCTCGATCGGCTGATCAGCGAGGAACTCATCTACCCGGCCTTCATGAGCCGTGGCGAAATCCGCGCCTTCATTGCCGACCGCGAAAGGCGCGGCCGCGACTGGCCGCGCGACCCGGACGGGGTGCCGCTCTATCCCGCCTTCGACAAGGCGCTGACTATGAAGGAACGCCAGCAACGGATGGCCGAGAATGTGCCCTTCGCCTGGCGGCTCGACGTCGATGCTGCGGTGGCGCGCGTCGGCACGGGTCTGTCATGGCTGGAATTTTCCGATGAAAGCCTTTCCGCGACACGCACGATAGAAGCCCGGCCGCAGGACTGGGGCGACGTGATCGTGGCGCGCCGTGAAATCCCGACAAGCTATCATCTCGCCGTCGTCGTCGACGACGCGCTGCAAGGCGTCAGCCATGTGGTGCGCGGCCAGGACCTCTATTCCGCCACCGGCGTGCAGCGCCTGCTCCAGGAACTCCTCGGCCTGCCGCAACCAAGCTACTTCCACCATCGTCTGGTCCTGGGCCCGGACGGACGAAAGCTGTCGAAGAGTTTTGCCGATACCGGCCTTGCCGCCTTGCGCGAGGCCGGCGCATCACCGGAAGACGTCCGGCGGTTGGTTGGGATTTAAATCAATTCCGTTACCTCAGAACGTCACGACGGTGCAGAACCTTTGATGGCGGAGCGAGGCGCCCCCCTCTGTCCTGCCGGACATCTCCCCCACAAGGGGGGAGATCGCCGTCACCACCGCCTTCGCGAACCGCCACCGTCGCGGGAGCGAGCGGTACGCCAAAGCTGCCAATCTCCCCCCAAGTGGGGGAGATGTCCGGCAGGACAGAGGGGGGCGCGAAGGATCACGACAGATGAGCATTTGTCCGAGTGGAACTGGATCATGTTTTGATCCTCCCTGACCCAGAGCGCATCCTTCAATTCGGATGAGCCTATGGATCAACCGTTTGGTTTTGCCAGCCGGGTTGAACCGCATTACAGCGGTCCCGTACAAAACCCCTCACCGAGCACGCGGCAGCCTTTCAAAAATGCACAGCATCAAGCGGTTCATCCCCGCCTCTTTCGTCGTCCTGTGGGCGACCGGCTTCATTGGCGCGCGTTATGCCATGCCGTGGGCCGAGCCTTTCACCTTCCTGGCCGCTCGTTTCGTGCTGGCCGCCGTGCTGTTGGCCGCCTTGATGGCAGCACTCGGCTCCAGGCGGGCGACGCGCAAGGAGGCGTTTCACGCGACCGGCGCCGGCATCCTGATGCATGGCGTCTATCTCGGCGGCGTGTTCTGGGCCATCCACAGGGGCATGCCGGCCGGGTTATCGGCCTTGATCGTCGGGCTGCAGCCGCTGATCACCGCAGTGATGGCCGGCCGATTTCTCGGCGAGGCGATCCTGCCGCGCCATTGGGTCGGCCTCACTGTCGGACTTGCCG
This sequence comes from Mesorhizobium sp. WSM4829, assembly GCF_055811475.1. Taxonomy (NCBI): domain Bacteria; kingdom Pseudomonadati; phylum Pseudomonadota; class Alphaproteobacteria; order Hyphomicrobiales; family Phyllobacteriaceae; genus Mesorhizobium; species Mesorhizobium sp. WSM4829. The sequence goes on from NZ_JBVVQJ010000006.1 coordinate 9,548, forward strand.
GCGTGGTCATCGTGCTTTGGCCGAAGCTCGGAACGCTCGGCGGCGGCGTGACGGCCGAGACGCTGGCCGCCTCGCTTGTCTCGGTGCTTGGCATGAGCGCCGGCACGATCTGGCAGAAGCGCTTCGCCTCCGGCGGCGATCTCGTGGCAGCCACCACTTGGCAATATGTCGGCGGTGCATCGGTGATGGCTTTGGCCTCGCTCGCTTTCGAGACGCGAACCGTCATCGTCAATGGCGAGTTGATCTTCGCCATGGCATGGCTGGTTCTGGTGCTGTCGATCGGCGCCATCTTCCTGTTGATGGTAATGATCCGCGACGGCGAGATGTCGAAAGTCGCTTCGCTGTTCTATCTGGTCCCAGCCGTCACCGCGGTCATCGCCTGGCTGTTGTTCGGCGAACAGTTGAACCTGGTCCAGATCGTCGGCATGGCGATCGCGACGTTCGGCGTCGGGCTGGCAACCGCTCAGCCAACCAAAGCATGATCCCAAAAAGTGGGAACCGGTTTCGGAAAAGATCATGCTCAAAACAAGAATCAGCCAACGCGCGCGCGTGCTTCCAGATAGCGGCTGATCGCGGCATTGAGTTCACCGCCGAGAATGAAGATCGCCGAGACCATATAGAGGAAGACGACCGCGACCATGATCGAGGCAAGGCCGGCATAGGTCGTCACATAGGACGAGAAACGGTCGAGATAGGCGGCGAAGATGGTCGACCCGATAAGCCAGGCAATCAGCGTGAAGATGATGCCCGGTATGATCGAGACGAAGCGGCGCTTGCCCGCAGGCAGCCAGTAATGCACCGCGAACAGCCCGCCGACGATGACGACCGAGGCGATGATGTAACGCCACAGCGTGATCGTTCCCATATAGGGTTTTACCCATTCGAAATTGGCTTCGGCCAGCCGCGCCAGCAACGGCGCAAACACCAGAAGCACGCTGATCGCCAGAAAACCTGCCGTGGCGATCAGCACGAAGGCGATGCTCTGTACCCGGCGGTATATGATGCCGCGCGTTTCGGAAACGCGGTAGGCGCGGTTGAGCGAGGTGCGCAGCGCCTCGATGCCGTTCGAGGCGAAGAAGGCGGCAAGCAGCACGCCATAGGTCAACAGGTCGGTGCGCTGCACGGTGAGCACGTTGAGCACCTCGCGCGCGATCGGCTCGGCGATCTGCTCGGGCCAGGTGTCGAACACGATATGCACGGCGGTGTCGGCGAAAGCCTGTGCGCCGAGGAAGCTGGCCAGCGTCGTGGCGAAAATCAGAAAAGGGAACAGCGCCATCAGCGCCGTGATCGCCAGATGACTGGCCATCGCCCAGCCATCGTCTGCATCGAAATGGCCGAACGCGTCATAGAGCACGCGCTTGAGGGCTACGATCTTCCGCAACAAGAACCGCGTTCCCTTCGATTGTCTCGACGCCGCGAATATGGGAAGGGATTGCGGCAAATGGCAAGCCTAGGTCAAAGCACGCTTCCTCCTGGAGAAGAGTTGCGCATCATCATCGTCACCGGAGCTTCTTCCGGGATAGGCGCCTATTGCACCCGGGCGCTGAAGGCGGAAGGCTGGCGGGTGTTCGCGACGGCACGCAAGCCGGAGGACATCGCCGCCCTCGAGGCCGACGGCATCGAGGCTTTCTATCTGGATTATCGCGAACCGGGATCCATCGAGACGCTGGTGGCGTCGGTGCTGGAGCGGACCGGCGGACGGCTCGATGCCCTGTTCAACAACGGCGCCTACGCCCAGCCCGGCGCCGTCGAGGACCTGCCGGTCGCGGCGCTCAGGGAGCAATTCGAGGCGAATGTCTTCGGCTGGCATGACCTCACCCGCCGTGTCGTGCCGGTGATGCGGCGCCAGGGCCATGGCCGTCTTGTCCACTGCTCCTCGATCCTCGGCCTGGCGCCGCTGCCCTTTCGCGGCGCCTATTCGGCGTCGAAGCACGCGATCGAAGGGCTGATGCTGTGCATGCATCAGGAACTCCAGGGCAGCGGCATCCATGTCTCGCTGATCGAGCCGGGGCCAGTGACATCGAAGATCGCCAGCAACGGCCTTGTGTGGTTTCTCAGGAATATCGACCGTGAGAATTCCGTGCACCGCCTCGCTTACGAGGCGCAGCTGCAACGGCTGCAGGCCGGCGGCAGCACGTCACGGCTGAAGCCCGGGCCGGAGGTGGTTCATGCGGCCTTGCGCCATGCGCTTCTGTCGCGGCGCCCGCGTCCGCATTATGTGGTAACGGTGCCGGCCAGGATCGGCGTCGTCCTCAAACGCATCCTGCCGGCATCAATGCTCTACCGTCTGCTTGGCAAACGCGCCTGAATGCAATCGACTGGAAAACACACTATGGCAACCGTCTTCAACATCCTCGCTGTTCTCGTCATGGTCGCCGTGGTGATCGTGCTGATCCGCGGCCTCATCAACATGATGCGCGGCGGCTCCGGCATGACCTCCAACAAGCTGATGCAGACGCGCGTGCTGCTGCAGTTCGTGGCATTGGTGCTGATCATGCTGGCGGTGTATTTCACCCGCAAGTGACGCGGATGGCGATTTCGGGAGGCAGAGCGTGGTCAAGCTCAACAAGATCTACACCCGTACCGGCGACGACGGCACCACCGGCCTCGGCACCGGTGAGCGGCGGCTGAAATCCGATCTGCGCATCGACGCCTATGGCACGATCGACGAAGCCAATGCCTGCATCGGCATGGCCCGCATCCACACCGCGGCAACATATCCGGCGATCGACGCTATGCTCGGCCGCATCCAGAACGACCTTTTCGACCTCGGCGCCGATCTGGCGGTGCCGGATGACGGCAAGCCGCTCGGCTATGAGCCGCTGCGCATCACCGCTGTGCAGACCGACCGTGTCGAAAAGGATATCGACCTGCTCAACAAGGATCTGCAGCCGCTCAAATCCTTCGTGCTCAACGGCGGCACGCCGGCGGCGGCGGCCCTTCACCTTGCCCGCACCGTGGCGCGGCGGGCCGAGCGCATCATGGTGGCTTTGACGCAAAACCCAGGCGAGCATCTCAACCGCGAGGCGATAAGATACATCAACCGCGTATCGGACTTTCTGTTCGTCGCCGCACGCGCGGTCAATGACAATGGAAACGCCGACGTGCTATGGATTCCCGGCAAGAACCGCTGAATCTGCCGAGGCGGAGGGGTCCGATGTTCATCCCGCTTTATGACACCAACCGGCTGCGCCACATCAAGCAGCAATATGTCACGATCGGCCTGATCGCGTTCAACACGCTCATCTACTTCGCCACCGCGCTTGGCGGCGAGCAATTCACCAACGCCGCTGTGCTGGGGCTCGGCTTCATCCCGTCGGTAGTCCATGACAGCGCCGAACTGGCTCCGCAGTTTGTCGTGATCCCGGAGAGCCTGAGCTACGTCACCTATTCCTTCCTGCATGCCGATATTTTCCATCTCGGCGGCAACATGCTGTTCCTGTGGGTGTTCGGCGACAATGTCGAGGACGCGCTCGGTCATATCCGCTTTCTCGCCTTCTACCTGCTGTGCGCCATCGCCGGCGCCTTCTTCCAGGGCCTGATCGCGTGGGACTCGCAAGTTCCGCTGATCGGCGCCTCAGGCGCCATTGCCGGCGTGGTCGCCGCCTATCTGATCCTCTATCCCAGGGTGAAGGTATGGGTGCTGGCCTTCGCCCGCATTCCGCTGCGCATCCCGGCCTTCATCCCGCTCATCCTGTGGATCCTGTTCCAGATCGTGATGTTTGCCGCCGGTGGCGAGGATCAGATTTCCTGGGCCTGCCATGTCGGCGGCATCATCGCCGGGGCCGTGCTGGTGCTCGTCTTGCGCAATCGCGCCGTACCGCTGCTTGCCGGTGCGGACGAAGAGGCAGTGGTGGTCGCCGGCCAAATGCCTGTTGCCGCAGAGCCGGCGCCAGGCGAGCCGCTGCCGGCGCAGCCGGCGCCGCGCTGGGGACGGGCAAGCGCCTCCAGTCCGGACTGACCCGATTTTCCGGACTGAACCGATTTGAGTGCGGCGCGGATGATTTGGGCGCGCCCCGGATATTGACGTGCGGGGTCGCCGCAACTACGGAAGCGTTCCCACACCAATGCATGTCGCGCAAAACTGTGCAGCGGTTTTGCGATAACGGCATGCATGGAACACACAACCTGAAGCGCGTCGCGTGAGGTCGGCCAAATGCGACGCGCTTTAGACGGTCGGAGACCAGAATTCCGTCCGGAATGTCGGCTTTCGACAACTCTGAAGAGGCGCACACTGCTATAGCGCGCCCGACTATCTTGAAAGAGGTGGCTATCGTGAAAGAGGTGACAGGCAAATGAAGATCCTTGTGCCCGTGAAGCGGGTTGTGGATGCGAATGTGAAGGTTCGTGTGAAGGCTGACGGTTCGGCGGTGGAACTCGCCAACGTCAAGATGGCGATGAACCCGTTCGACGAGATCGCGGTCGAAGAGGCGATCCGGCTGAAGGAGGCCGGCAAGGCGGAGGAGATCATCGTTGTCTCGATCGGGCCGCAGCAGGCGCAGGAGACCTTGCGCACCGCGCTCGCCATGGGCGCCGACCGCGCCATCCTGGTCAAGACCGACGAGCAGACCGAGCCGCTGGGTGTCGCCAAGGTGCTGAAGGGCGTGGTCGAGGCGGAAAAGCCCGGTCTCGTCATTCTCGGCAAGCAGGCGATCGACGACGATTCGAACCAGACCGGCCAGATGCTGGCCGCACTTCTGGGCTGGGCGCAAGGCACTTTTGCCTCCAAGGTCGTTATCGATGGCGACAAGGCCAAAGTGACGCGCGAGGTCGATGGCGGCCTGCAGACGGTGGAGCTGAAGATGCCGGCGATTGTCACCGCGGATCTTCGCCTCAACCAGCCGCGCTATGCCTCGCTGCCCAACATCATGAAGGCCAAGAAGAAGCCGCTCGACGAGAAATCTCCCGCCGATTACGGCGCCGACGTCAAGCCGCGGCTGAAGGTGATCAAGACCGAGGAGCCGGGCGGCCGCAAGGCGGGCGTCAAGGTCAAGAGCGTCGCCGAACTGGTCGACAAGCTCAAGAACGAAGCCGGCGTCCTGTAGGGCTGGGAAGGGACAAAAAGATGACAATTCTTCTGATTGCCGAACACGACAATGCGACGCTTTCCGACCAGACCGCCAAGGCGCTTTCGGCGGCACTGCAGATCGGCTCCGACGTGCATGTGCTGGTCGCCGGCAACGGCGCCAAGCCGGCAGCGGACGCCGCCGCCAAGCTCAAGGGCGTGAGCAAGGTGCTGCTTGCCGAAGCCGACGAGCTCACCGAGCGTCTCGCCGAACCGCTGGCGGCGCTCGTCGTCGGCATCGCCGATGCCTATGACACGTTCGTCGCGCCAGCGACCTCCTCGGGCAAGAATGTCGCGCCGCGCGTGGCAGCCCTGCTCGATGTCGCGCAGGTGTCGGAGATCATCGAGATTGTCTCGCCCGACACCTTCAAGCGGCCGATCTATGCCGGCAACGCCATCCAGACGGTGCAGTCGAGCGACGCCAAGAAGGTGATCACCGTGCGCACCGCCTCCTTCCAGGCTGCACCCGAGGGCGGTTCAGCCCCGGTCGAGACGGTTCAGGCAGCAGTCAATCCCGGCCTGTCGAGCTTCGTCGAGAACAGGCTTTCCGAGACCGATCGTCCGGAATTGACTTCGGCCAGGATCATCATCTCGGGCGGCCGCGCGCTGGGCTCCTCGGAGAAGTTCCAGGAAGTCATCCTGCCGATCGCCGACAAGCTCGGCGCCGCCGTCGGCGCCTCTCGTGCCGCAGTCGATGCCGGCTATGCGCCGAACGACTGGCAGGTCGGCCAGACCGGCAAGGTGGTCGCACCCGATCTCTACATCGCCGTCGGCATCTCCGGCGCCATCCAGCATCTTGCCGGCATGAAGGATTCGAAGGTCATCGTCGCTATCAACAAGGACGAGGAGGCGCCGATCTTCCAGGTCGCCGACTACGGCCTCGTCGGCGACCTTTTCGTCATTCTGCCGGAACTGCAAAAGGCGCTTTGACGCCTTCTGCCAAAGCGTATTAAATTGTGAAGGGCGGGGTAGACGAAGTCGCCCCGCCCTTTTAGTTTGCACCGCACAAAAAGCAGGCCGCAAAGGCCATTTGACGGGATCGGTGTAATGAACAAGATCGAGACGATCGGCATCATCGGGGCGGGCCAGATGGGCGGCGGCATCGCCCATGTGTCCGCGCTGGCGGGCTACAAGGTGCTGGTTTACGACATCTCGCCCGAGCGCATCGAAAAGGGTATCGCCACGATCAGCGGCAACATGGCCCGCCAGGTCGGCTCCGGCAAACTCGAGGAAAAGCTGCGCAACGAGGCGATGGCGCGCATTTCGTCAGCACCGACCATGGCCGACCTTGCCGGTGCCGATCTGGTGATCGAGGCAGCGACCGAGGACGAGACGGTCAAGCGCAAGATCTACGCCCAGCTCTGCCCGCAGCTCAATCCGGAAGCCATCCTGGCGACGAACACCTCATCGATCTCGATCACGCGTCTCGCCGCGCAGACCGACAGGCCGGAGCGTTTCATCGGCATCCATTTCATGAATCCGGTTCCAGTCATGAAGCTGGTCGAACTGGTGCGCGGCATTGCCACCGAGGACCAGACCTTCGAAGCGGCAAAGGCCTATGTGAACCATCTCGAGAAGACGATCACCGTCTCGGAGGATTTTCCAGCCTTCATCGTCAACCGCATCCTGCTGCCGATGATCAACGAGGCGATCTACACGCTCTATGAAGGGGTCGGCTCGGTCGACGCGATCGACACCGCCATGCGGCTCGGCGCCAACCATCCGATGGGACCGCTGCAGCTTGCCGATTTCATCGGCCTCGACACCTGCCTGTCGATCATGCAGGTGCTGCATGACGGCCTGTCGGATTCGAAATACCGGCCCTGCCCGCTGCTGGTGAAATATGTCGAGGCCGGCTGGCTCGGCCGCAAGACCGGGCGCGGCTTCTACGACTATCGCGGCGAGCACCCCGTTCCGACGCGCTGAACCATTTTGCAGCCAAGTGGAATCACTTAGCGTCGCACAAATGCGGCTAAAGAGATAGATCGGAATGCAGGTTCAATCCAAACGCATTCCGCTTTAGGGTCAAAACTCAAGCCGCGGATGCTTGACGCGGTCGACATCCGAAACGGGAATGACCTCGAGCTTCATGTCTACCCCTCGCGCTGTCGGGGTCGCGATAGCAGCTTCGCTGCGGATCTGCGCATCCTTGATGTCGATCTCCTGAGATTTGGGTGCCTTGCGCGAATTCATGGGCGGCGGCAAGCGGGATTTGAGCCGCGGGGGCCGTAGACTACGCCGCCGAGCATCCTGATACTCTTCTGGGCTAGATATTTCCGGCAAACCCGAATTCGATTTGAAAAGCGAAGCTCGCTACCTGCACTTCTTTAGGAGATACCTTCCCAGCTCGCCGAAATCCTCCTGGGAAATGCTTTTTCGATCTCTAAAGACGTTATCTACCTGCCATAGATACCCGAGGTCTGGTTCTGTAGGGATGACCATGACGGTTCTATTCCCAAGCGCTGTCTGGTTGGCGGTGTCATTGTCAAATACGATCGACAGCTCATCTCCATCGATCGGGACGTCGTCTGAGTTATCAGTTGTATCCGCTGCACTATCAACCTTCTTGTCTATACCGGCCTTATTCAGGCGAGCTGCGCGGTTTGCCTTGTCGCCCGGAATACTCGCTCTTACCACCAAGGGCCCATAGTCAGCTGCTGCCTCACCCGAGGCAAACATTATGGTATGAACTCCCGTACCAGCGTCAGTTAAATCTATCGCAGTACCCGCAATCGCATTTGCCTTTGTGGTTGCAAATTTGCCGGTAGTATTATTGATATTTATATAGAAATATTTTGTATTTGGGATCAGGGGAGTGGGAAGCAAATTTGCCGAAACGACCCAGACTGAATCACCAGTCACCAGGTTGTTAGCGGCCAACGTCAGAAGATCAGAAGCGGCCACGGCTGTAAATGTCAGAGACCTGTCCTTGGCCCAACGTAGCCGAAATGCCAACTTGCCGACACGCACCGGCCTTGCCTCAACGATCATTATTGTCACGGCACTCCCCTATTTTTTCTGGACTGTTGCTTCAGCACGCTACAGGTTACGCTAGGTTATGCCCGTAGGCAATTGTCGATCCCTACGACCCCTTTCAAACAGGGAGCACCAGAGTTGGCCCTACTAGCGTCCGCCAAGCTTGCCACCCTCACAGAGATCCAGCGGGCCATATTGCCTGACATAACAAATGTCGTTACCAGCCCCAGGCAGGTCAGTTTCGAATTTAAGTTCAAGCCGCTCCGATTTCTTCCCCTCTCCTATCTCGTCATCCCAAGAACGAGAAGCCTCGGAAGCCTGATTGTTGCCATGGAAACACAGGGCGTCCCGGTCTCAAAGACGCGGGGAACCGATGACCTACTTCTTTTTCAAGGCAGTAAGACCGCCCGGTTTCCACCCGATGAACTCGCACGCCTGTCAGATCGAATGACTGAATTGGATACAGTTTACTTCAAGAAGGCAACACGATCGGATAACACGGCGATTCCCGCTGGCTACACCTACTTGGCTCAATTCCTGAATCATGATGTCCTCTACAACACCAGACTCCTGGGACGCCCAACCGGTGTACTAGCAAGCCGCACGCCCCGTCTCAATTTAGACTCCCTTTATGGAGAAACACCCGGCCTTTATGGAGAAACACCCGGCGCAAATCTCCATCTATACGAAGCGGGCATAGGGGGAGTTTTGCGCTTCCGCCTCGGAAAGACTGCAGACGGTAACGACTATGACTTGCCCCGAGCGCCCCATAGAGGAGCAACAATACCGGAGCAGAGAAACGACAATAATTTCATTCTAGCGCAACTCACCGCGCTCTTTATGCGCTTTCACAATACCCTCGCTGATCGGCTCAACCTGCCGTTTGAGAGGGCCCGCGAGCAAGTGACCCTTCATTATCAATCTGCGATCCTCAATGACCTACTGCCTAGACTGCTGAACAGGACTGTCTTGCAAAAAGTCATACTTGACGAGGCCCCACTCTACGGCGAAACTCGCGGTGCCTTTGTTCCTTACGAGTTTTCTAACGCCGCGTTTCGGCTTCATACGATGACGCGATCAAGATATCAGATCACCCGGCAAAGATATCTTAATTTTCCAGAAGTTCTGCGGTTGACCGGCTTGGGTGGACCAGATTTGTTCCCGTTGGATCCAGGCCTAGTGATCGATTGGTCGCTTTTCTTTCCTACTTCAGTTGAGCAAGCCGACCCTCTTGTGAACTTTAGCCGCCCAATTGATCCATACGTGACCTCCGACCTCCTCAATTTCGTCCTGCCTGACTTCGACATTCAAACTCAACGGCTCCTCAAAATGCCGCTAGGTCGAGCGCCAACATTGGGCCTGGTAGATCTCTATACTAGCAATGGAATTGTCCCCAGCGGACAAACCTCGTTAGCCTGGCTGCGGGCTCACGGTTATGACCTCCCCCCTCTAGAGCCACTAGACGTCGAATCCGGCATCCTGGGCAAATTGGGGCAGGCAGATTTTGTAAATGAGACGCCGCTATTCTATTACCTATTGAAAGAAGCCGAGGTTCTGGAGCAAGGGCAGAGATTGGGACCTCTCGGATCTATGATCGTCGCCGAGACTATTATAGGCCTCCTTAGGCAGGACGAGACATCAATTCTTCGCAATAGAAGCTGGAAGCCCATTATTCCAACCGCAGACCCAAAAATGGTCTTGATGAGTGATATTGCTTCTTTTGTCCTACGTGGAGGATAATAGACACGGCTCCCAGATCTCGCCACATGCGAACCATTCTGGACGCAATACAGAACGAAGGTCCCGCCCTGCGAGCTGTAGTTCTCCTGCAATAGTGCCCCCCAAGGGTGGTTTTACCGGTCGATCGCTGCGACCCCAAAGGGGAGCACAGTCCTTGGGCATTTCCGCCCTCGAGATAGGCGATGCGCCCTCGAAGATCCGAAATGATAGCAGGTGTCGCCGATGCAATCATCTGTCCCTTGAACATGTGCCTGTGATACGAACCTGAACAGCCGTATTCCTTGGCGCGGTGCAATCCGTCGGCCATGTCGCTTAGCGTCGTGGTTACTGCTCGCCTTCTAGAAGTCCAGCCTGCCTTAATCCATCCTCCAGCCGCCGGCGCGTCTCCGTTTCCTTGATCGGAGGACCGCATCGGACCCACTCGACGATCTCGCGGTCGCCGGGAGGTTCTCCTGTCCACTGCGCACGCGCTCCGGCGAGAAACTCGTCTGCCGCGCGGCGCGCTTCATCCTCCCTGCCCATAAGCGCTAGCGCGGCCGCTTTCCACATGAGAGTATCATGCATGCTTCCGGCGCCCATGTTTGCCGCGGCGACGGCACCCGAGTAGTCGCCGATAATGAACCGGATTCCCGTGAGGTACTCCCACTGGAAGGGAGTAACGAAGGGAGTTAGACTGAGCGCGAGGCGCGCAAGCTCCCTTGCCCCTTCGATCCTGCCGGTGAAAGCGAGGCCGTGCGCGCAGGACAGCAGCGCCTTAGGGTTGTTCGGATTGAGGTCGAAGGCGAGGTCGTAGTGGATGTCCGCTTGGTCGTACTTCCCCGCCATCAGGCACGACCACGCCAGGGTCAAGTGCGCCCGGGTCTCGAGCGGATCGATCTGGACAGCCTTCTTCGCCAGCCTGAGCGCTTCGGCCTCGAGCGCGGGGTCGCGCCGGAACCCCGCGACTATCAGGTGGCGAACGTTGTAGATGCTGGCGAGGCTGGAGTAGGCGGGAGCGAACCGCGGCATCTGCTGGATGACCGACTTGAAGAGACGCTCGGCCTCGAGTTCCGCATCCGGCTGCCAGAGGGTGAGCAGGTTCTCTCCGCGCAGCCAGTCGTCATATGCCGAGAGCGAAATGTCGCGCCTGCCCGGATGTCCTGATACGCGTTCCGCGGAGAGATAGATGTCCAGCACGGCTGCGGTCTTGCGCGCGATTCCGCTGGAGACTGTCGCCCATTCCTGCAGCTGGAGCGGAAACCGTTCACTCCAGACGATGCGTTCGCTGGCGGCGTCGACGAGCGTGAACCGCACGGCCTCTTCCGAAGTGGACGGCTGCATGTGGGACTCGAGGCGGTAGTCGACGGCAGCTCCGGAACCTACGTCCGGCAGGCACTGGCCTTCCTGCTCCTCGACGATCACCCAGTCGCGGAACTTGACCAGGCAGGAAATAACCTCCGCGCGAAATCCGGCGAGCAGATGCTCCTTGTCCCGATGCCCTGCCGGAGCAAACGGGCCGACTGCGATGACCGGGAGCCGCCCTTCGTATCCGGCCGCGCCTGCTTCTTTCGCCTCCCTCTCATCGGCCGGCGGTGACCCGCCCGCCCGAATCCGCTGGATCGCTTTCTGGGTTTCCGCCGAAGGCTCGACGCTGAAGTCCTTCGCCAGGACCTCCCGCAGCGACTGGTAGACGCGGATCGCGGCCGCTGTATTGCCCCCCGCCGCGTAGGCGTTCATGAGCGCCCGCGCGGCAGGTTCATGCGTGGAATCAATGGCGAGGAGCGCGATTGCGGCGTGCTTGCCGGACAGACCGCCGGATTCGCGGTCGAGGCAGGCCTCCAGCTGCCCGATTAGCCGGTCTCGCCAGCGGTGGCGCGTCACCCTCAGCCAGGATTCGAAAACCTGGTCGGTCCGCTCGAGGCCTGCCATGATCTGGTCCGGAGAAACCCGCCCTTCAATGAGATCGGGCGTGACGAATCCCTCGCTGAGTTGTTCGCTGACCGTCAGGAGGTCCACCTGCAGAGCGGACATTATCATGCGGACCTGGCCGGGAGTCGCGTGGAAAGCGTCCGAACCCGCCTTCTGGAACGCCTGCTGGACCTGCCGGACAACGGACCGGTACTCCTGCTGCGCGTGCTGCAGGTCCAGGCTGCTCCACAGAAGGCCAAGGATGCGGTCCTTCGCTTCCTGGTTGTGCTGGCTGAGCACGAGGTAGCCGACAAGCGCCTGCGCCTTCATCGATCTCAGGGCGATCTCGTTGCCTTCGGCATCGGACAGCGACAGCCTTTCGATTAGGGAGACGGAAACCTCTCCTGGCTCGGGCGCCTGCCCTTCCGATGGAGGCCCGTTGCTGCGGCGGACCCGGTAAGCGACGACGGGCTGCGGGATGTTTTTCAGGCTGCGCGGTCCAAGGCTCCCGAAAGTGGCGGGAACCGCCTGCCGTACCTGTTCGAACACGGCTTGGGAAATGCAGACCCCTCCAGGCTCGGCCAGGTGTTCAAGACGCGAAGCAACGTTGACGATATGGCCATAGACGTCTCCGCCGCGGTGCTTCACCTCGCCGAGGTGAATGCCGATCCGGAAGCGGAGCTGGTGGCCTTTGGGCTGGCTGTCGGCGAGCGCCGCCAGCCGTTCCTGGGCGGCAAGCGCGTAGAGCAGCGCCTCGGTCGCCGACGTGAATTCCACAATCGCGCCATCGCCCGTGGTCTTCAGCACCTGGCCGTCGTGCGCGGGGGAGAGATCGCGGAAGACGGCGAAGCAGCGTTCCACGAAGTTCAGCGTCGCCTGCTCGTGGGCATGGACGTGCCTGGAATACTGCTCCGCGTCGGCGACGAGGATCGCCCTCAAAGCGGAAGGGGGTGGGGTGGCGGTCAAACGTTGCTTCCCTTCCGCCACCATGTCGCTGTCATTCCGTCATCAACGGCACTTCGTCAGCATAAACGCGCCGAACATGAACTTGCGAGCATTTTTCTCGGTCCTCGCGTGACCTGAAGACATCAGTGAATCTCCAAGTAGGCGCTGTAATGCAGTAGTGAAACGGAGCAGTAAGACCCCTCTTGTGAATTTTAGAGTTTGCTCCACAAATTGATGCTAATGAACTCATAGCATAAGGACGGCGACTGCGCCAGCCAGCGCAACCCGGGCAGGTGAATGTTCTATGAACCGTCGAATGTTTGCGAGAGTGGACGGACTGTTTGAGGTGGCGCTGTTCAGCGGACCCGTCAACGGGGTCCGCTTGGCCGCCGCACTGCCCCGGACGGCTCCGGGAGAAACCGCCGAGTGGCTCCCCCCCTCGGCGCGGCCCGAGGCCGGCCGAATGGCGTGTGGGCGGGGGCTGACGGATGAGCAGGCCCGCGCAAGCTGCCTTGGAGAGGCTGCCGAGCTGGCGAGTGCCTGCTTCCGGGGCAGCGAGGCGCTCCTGCGCGCGTCTTGGCGGGACGTTGACGGCCAGGCAGTCCACCCGGCTTCTCTAGTGCTGGCTAGCGAAGCTCAGCTCCGGAACCGCGACAAGTGGAATGCCGTGCACGGCGCTTTCGACTGGCTGCCTGCCAGGTTCGACGAAACCCTGCCAGTCGACTGGGTCGAAGCCACGTCGCCAGACGGGTCAGACCGCGCGCTGGTTCCTGCTGCGTGCGTCTACATCGGATACTTCGAACAGGAAGACGAGAAAGCCTTCGCGATTGCCGACAGCAGTGGGTGCGCTGCAGGCGCCACCATGGAGGAAGCTTCCATTTCCGCCTTCCTGGAGCTTGTCGAGCGCGACGCGGTGTCTATCTGGTGGTACGGCGGTCACGCGCGTCCGGCGTTGAGTCCCGGCGCCGTTGGAGAAACGACGGACCTTGTGGCTGTTCTCAAGGCGCGCGCACGCACCCTCCACCTTCTGGATTTGACGACTGACCTCGGAATCCCCGTATGCGCGGCCGTCTCAGCAGAACCGGGAGGAGACGCTGTCGCCGTCGGCACCGCCGCACACTTTGATGTCGGCCGGGCCGCCGCTGCGGCGCTGACCGAAATGCTGCAGGCCGAGTTCTCGATCGCCTTGCGGACCAGGATGGCGCCGCTGGATGACAGGGACGCGTTCGGCTTCTGGCTCCGGCGCGTGTCGTTCCCTTCGATGCCATACCTCCTGCCATCGGGCAAAAGTCTCCGGCCCGCCGGTCCTGCGGGCGAGCCAACTGTCTCCGAATGTATCAGAGTATGTCGCGAGGCGGGCCTGCGGTTCCTTGCCGTAGACCTTACGCGGCCGGAGATCGGCGTTCCCGTCGTTCGCGCCATCGTGCCCGGCATGCGGCCGCTGCGCCGCCGCCTGGCGGCTGGACGGCTGTTCGACGTCCCAGTGAGGTTGGGTTGGCAGGAGAGGCGGATGTCAGCCGCAGAAATGAATCTGGTCCCGATGACCGCATAAGGAAAGACGGTAAAAAAACTCTCGCAAAATCTACCAGACTGGGAGAGTATTCGCATCCGCTAAAACAAGTGGAGAGGGAAATGAAGGAGACCGGCGCGGCAGCAGTTCTAGCCTTGGTTCTCGCGTTCGGCGGCGCGGCACATGCCGACACCGTCCGGGTGGGTTTCACTCCGGAACCTTACCCGCCCTTTTTCTTACCCGATGCGACAGGCAAATGGGGCGGATGGGAACTCGAGATCGTCGACGCGCTCTGCGTGGAGGCCAGGCTCGACTGCGTTCTCACTCCGACCGCGTGGGATGGCATCATCCTCGCCCTGACGGTCGGGAAGATCGACATGATCGCCGCCTCCATGTCGATCACCGAGGAGCGGATGAAAACGATCGATTTCTCCGACCGCTACTACAAGAGCCCAGTTGTCGTGGTGGCAGCCAAGGAGACGGACATCGGAGCGACGGCGGAAACCCTCAAGGGCAAGATCCTCGGCGTCCAGGTGTCCAGCACCCACGAAGCCTACGCGCGGAAGCACTTCGCCACGGCCGTGGCCGAGATCAAGGGCTACCAGACGCAGGACGAGGCTTTCCAGGACCTCGTGGCGGGACGGGTCGACGCGGTTCAGGTCGAAGCGATAGCCGCGGAGGGGTTTCTCGGTTCGGACCCCGGAAAGGCCTGCTGTGAGGTGAAGGGCAACGTCCCGGACGATCCGGAGTTGCTCGGGCTCGGAGCGGGCTTCGGCTTCCGGAAGGAAGACGACGCGCTCAGGGAAAAGGTCAACGCCGCCATCAAGGGCATCCGCGAAAACGGCAGGTACGGCGAGATCTCAAAGAAATACTTCACCTTCGACATTTACGGCGAGTGAGGAGCGTTAAGGCTGTGGTATCTGGCATTTTGCGTTCCATCGGAATGTCCAGAAACCGCTGGATTCTGGACATCTCAATCTGACCGCTCGGTAGTCGGCAGTGGGTCAAATCCGCTGGTTCCGGTGAAGGTCCGCTTCCGGGTGCAAATTTGAGCCGGGAATGTCCGACTAGGGTCAAGGGCGTGAATTCGAACGAACTTCCGTAACGGTCGAACCAGATCGTTCAGAAATGTTTTGACGTTAGAGCATCACGGTCCCCGCTGGCGTGCGGTCCCTACCAGCGCACGAAAAGCCGCCCGCCGAGCGCGCCGAGCGTGGCGAGGATGGCAATCGCGATCGTATACCAGGTGGCAACGAAGAGCGGCGAGTCGTCGAAGCAGTGTGCGGCATAGAAGGTTGCCGCCAGCCCGCCGGCGAGCAGGCCCGCCACGGTGCCGGCAAGCACCGGCCGCGTCGGCGCGCCATAGCGCAGCACCGCCAGGAAGACGGCAAGCGGACCGATGCCGATCAGCGGAATGAAGGTCAGGCAGATAACCATGTTGCTGCCGACCAGCCGCCTGCTCCAGTCGGCCGCAGGCACCGAAAGGAGTTCCAGCCCCACCGCTACGGCCACCAGCAGCGGTGCGGCAATCATCAAGGCTGCCGCCCTGCTCGTCGCTGCACCGGGTGTCGACAGGGCGCGGATCAAGGCGAAGGCGCTGACAGCCAGAGCCATCGTGAACACGAACTTGGCAACGAAACGCGTCGTATACATGGCGGTGGCGATGTCGGTGCGTGGGCCGATCGCCAGCCAGAACACCACCGCCGCGATCAGTGTAGCCGCACCTGCGCCTATCCACCAGGCCGAGCCAAGCGGCATCGCCGTGCTGCGGACATCGGCGTCGAGCGCCTTGATGAGATCGTCGGTCCTCATGTCATTCCCGCCTGAACTGCTTGGCTCCGAACCGTTTGGCAATGGCTGCGAGACCGCGATGCAGCGACACGCGCACCGCCGTCTCGCTGATGCCGAATCTCACTGCCGTCTCGCCGATGGAGCGGCCTTCGACCGACACCGACGAAACCACCGAACGCTGCGCCGGCGGCAGGCCATCCAGGGCCCGGTTGATGTCACGCCCGCTGACCGTTTCGGCCTCCGGTTCGGCGAAGGTCTCGGCGATCTCGTCGATCTCGATCTCGATGCGCCGCCCGCGCCGTCGAAAGGCATCGATCAGCTTGAAGCGCGCGATGGCGTAGACCCAGGGCAGCACAGGTAAATCCTGGCGCCAAGTATGCCGCTTCACATGAATGGCCAGCAAGGTTTCCTGCACGACATCCTCGGGATCGACCCCGCCCTGAACGATCTTGCGCCTGATGAAGCCGCGAACGAGGGCAGCCGTCCGGCGCAGAAAGTCGGCGTAGGCCCTTTCATCTCCGGCGATCGCGGCCCGCATCAGCCGGGAAAGCTCGGCCTCGTCCTTGCCGGTCACAAGAGTTCACTCCCCGATAATTCGCGCCTCGGCGCTGATTTGTTACGTGGCCGGCGAAATAATGTCCAAGCCAAATTAAGGACTATCACGAAGGTTTCACCTCCGGCGGCCGATTGCGCAGCGCATCAATGTTGACTAACCCGATCAGGAATTGATAGTGCAGCCATGCTAAATCAAAGACCATCGAGATCGAGCGGGGTGACGTCCATGAAACATGCTCTTTCCGTCCTTGCCGGAGCCACAGCACTTGCAATCAGCCTGGTCGCCAGCCCGGTTATGGCCCAGGACAGCGGCATCGTCGTCTACAATGCCCAGCATGAGAGCCTGACCAATGCCTGGGTGGAAGGTTTCACCAAGGAAACCGGCATCAAGGTCACCGTTCGCCACGGCGGCGACAGCGATTTTTCCAACCAGATCGTTGCCGAAGGCGCCGCCTCGCCGGCCGACGTGTTCCTGACGGAAAACTCACCCGCCATGGTGCTGGTCGAGTCATCAGGCCTGTTCGCGCCGGTGGACGCCGACACGCTGGCGCAGATTCCCAAGGAGTACCAGCCGGCCAGCGGCAAGTGGGTGGGCATCGCCGCGCGCAGCACCGTCTTTGCTTACAACAAGACCAGGCTGAGCGCCGAGCAGTTGCCCAAGTCGCTGCTTGAACTCGCCGATCCGAGCTGGAAGGGACGCTGGGCCGCTTCGCCGTCCGGCGCCGATTTCCAGGCGATCGTCAGCGCGCTTTTGCAACTTAGGGGTGAAGCCGCAACGGCCGACTGGCTGAAGGCGATGAAGGAGAATTTTACCGCCTACAAAGGCAACAGCACGGTGATGAAGGCGGTCAATGCCGGCGAGGTCGATGGCGGCGTGATCTATCACTATTATTACTACGGCGACCAAGCCAAGACCGGCGAGAACAGCAGGAATGTCGGGCTGCATTATTTCAAGAACCAGGATCCGGGCGCCTTCGTCTCGGTTTCCGGCGGTGGCGTGCTGGCCTCCAGCAAGCACCCGAAGGAAGCCCAGGCCTTCCTGAAATGGGTGACCGGCAAGGGTGGTCAGGACGTGCTGAAGACCGGCAATTCCTTCGAATACGCGGTTGGCAAGGGCGCGGAGTCCAATCCGGCGCTGGTGCCGCTGGCCGATCTGCAGGCGCCGAAGGTCGACGCGACGACGCTGAACTCCAGGAAGGTGACCGACCTGATGACGGCAGCCGGCTTGCTTTAGTTCGCGTTCGTCCTAAAACGGCAGCCGACTGCGCTCCTGCGGGAATTCGCTTCCGCAGGAGCGCTCTGTTTTTCGAGGTGGCATTCGTCCATGACGACAAGCTGCGTTTTTGGCCGTGTTTGCGGCTCTGTGATCGTTTCCGCCACCGGGCGGCAACAGCTCGGCGTCTGAGCTGATGCTGCCTGCGGCCGACCTTGCACGTTCAGGCTTGCCGACCGGCGTGGCGGCTGGGCAATGGAGGCGCCGGCGGCCGATATCCTGGATTTCGCTCGCCGCCATCCTGGTCTCACTGTTCTCGCTGCTGCCGCTCGCCTTCATCATCTGGATTGCCGTGCAGACCGGCTGGGAAACCGTATCGGCATTGGTCTTCCGGCCACGTGTCGGCGAGCTCCTGGTCAACACCCTGCTTTTGGTGGTGCTGGCGGTGCCGATCTGCATTGTGCTCTCGGTGGCGCTGGCCTGGCTGACCGAACGCAGCAGCCTTCCCGGTGCCCGGCTGTGGGCCTGGCTGTCGGTGGCGCCGCTCGCCATCCCCGCCTTCGTCCACAGCTACGCCTGGATCACCCTCGTGCCGGGACTGCACGGGCTGTGGGCCGGCGTCCTGGTTTCCGTCGTCGCCTATTTCCCGTTCCTCTATCTGCCGGTGGCGGCAGCCTTGCGCCGGCTCGATCCTGCTCTCGAAGATGCCGCGGCAGCCGTCGGCCTCGGGCCATGGCGCGTGTTCCGGCGGGTCGTGCTGCCGCAGCTCAGGCTCGCCATCTGCGGCGGCTCGCTGCTGGTCGGCCTGCATCTCCTGGCCGAGTACGGCCTCTACGTGTTCATCCGCTTCGATACCTTCACCACGGCGATCGTCGACCAGTTCCAGTCGACCTTCAACGGCCCCGCCGCCAACATGCTGGCTGCGGTGCTGGTGACATGCTGTTTCGTGCTGCTCGGGATCGAAGTGCTGGTGCGCGGCGAGGAGCGCTATGCCCGCGTCGGCTCGGGCGCCGCTCGGCAGCAGCAACGCACAAGGCTCGGCCGCGCCACCATCCCGTGCTTGGCTCTGCCCGTTGTCACCGCGCTGCTGGCGCTCGGCGTGCCGTTCGTCACCATCGGCCGCTGGCTTGTGGCCGGCGGCGCCGATGTCTGGCGCCTCGATGAGATCGGCCTGGCGCTCGGC
This sequence comes from Mesorhizobium sp. WSM4829, assembly GCF_055811475.1. NCBI lineage: Bacteria > Pseudomonadati > Pseudomonadota > Alphaproteobacteria > Hyphomicrobiales > Phyllobacteriaceae > Mesorhizobium > Mesorhizobium sp. WSM4829. The sequence goes on from NZ_JBVVQJ010000006.1 coordinate 28,413, forward strand.
CAGACCCTGTTCCTGGCGCTCGCCGGCGCCCTGCTCGCCACTATCGCCGCCATGCCGATGGCGTGGATTTCGATCCGGGCACCGGGGCCGCTGCAGCGCCTTCTGGAGGGCTGCAACTACATCGTCGGATCGCTGCCCGGCGTCGTCGTGGCGCTGGCGCTGGTCACCATCACGGTGCGCATCGCGCTGCCGCTCTATCAGACCCTGTTCACGATCCTCGTTGCCTATGCGCTGATGTTCCTGCCGCGCGCCCTGATCAGCCTGCGGGCGTCGATCGCCCAGGCGCCGGTCGAGCTCGAACGCGCCGCCGCCAGTCTCGGCCGGCCACCGCTCAGGGCGCTGTGGTCGACGACGATCCGCCTGTCGGCGCCGGGTGCCGCGGCGGGCATGGCGCTGGTGGCGCTCGGCATCATGAACGAATTGACCGCCACCCAGATGCTGGCGCCCAACGGCACCCGCACGCTGGCGATGGCGTTCTGGGCCCACAGCGGCGAGATCGACTATGCGTCCGCCGCACCCTACGCGCTGATCATGGTGGCGATGTCGCTGCCGCTGACCTGGCTGCTCTACGTCCAGTCGAAGCGGATGGCCGGACGATGAGCTTCCTCGAACTCGCCGATGTGCACAAGCACTACGGCCCGGTGGCCGCACTGGCCGGCGTCGACCTCAGCGTGGCCAGCGGCAGCCGCACGGCGATCGTCGGGCCGTCCGGCTGCGGCAAGACGACCTTGCTGAGGTTGATCGCCGGCTTCGAAGCGCCGGACCAGGGTCGCATCGTGCTCGACGGCGAGGTGCTGGCCAATGGCAGCGCCGCCGTGCCGGCATATCGGCGCGGCATCGGCGTGGTGGCGCAGGACGGCGCCCTGTTCCCGCATCTGAGCATCGCCGCCAATATCGGTTTCGGCATGCGGCATCACCAGGACAAGCGCAGCGAGCGTATCGCCGAGCTCGCCTATATCGTCGGGCTCGACAAGGCGATCCTGAAACGGCGGCCGCACGAGCTCTCAGGCGGCCAGCAGCAGCGTGTGGCGCTGGCCCGCGCCATGGCCATGAAGCCGCGGCTGATGCTGCTCGACGAGCCGTTCTCGGCGCTCGACACCGGCCTGCGCGCCTCGATGCGCAAGGCGGTGGCCGAGCTTCTGGAGACCGCCGGCATCACCACGATCCTGGTCACGCACGACCAGGCCGAGGCGCTGTCCTTTGCCAGCCAGGTCGCGGTGATGCGCGACGGCAAATTCTCGCAGGTCGGCACGCCGCGCGAGCTTTATCTCAAGCCGAAGGACCGGATGGTCGCCGAATTCCTCGGCGACGCCATCATCCTGCCGGCCAGGATCGCAGACGGCTTCGCCAGCTCGCCGCTCGGCCGCATCGCCGTCGACAGCACCGAGCGGCGCGATCTCGTCCGCATCATGCTGCGGCCGGAACAGGTGCTGTTGAAACGGACATCGCGCGAAGGCATGTCGGGCACGCCGGACATGCTGTTCGGCGAGGTGACGGAATCCGAATTCGCCGGCTCGATGTGCACTATCGCGGTGCGGCTCTTGAACAGTCCCGATCCGCCGGACGCAGCCGCGATCGGCAACACGCCACTGGTCCTGCGCAAGCCGGGCATGGACACACCGACGGTTGGCGAGATCGTCCGGCTGACGGTGTCGGGCAAGGCGCATGTGTTCGCCTGAACGGTCTTGCGTCTCGCGCAGTTCGCCGATCAGGCCGACAGGCCGGCTTCAATCGACCCGCTTGCCAGCCTGATCGAACCAGTGCAGCTTTTCGGCAATGGCCACGACACGCAACTGGTCGCCGGGCTTTGCGGTGGCGCGCCCTGAGACGCGCACGATGATACGGCTGCCGGCTGCGGCGCAGTGAAGAAAGCTTTCGGCCCCGACCGGCTCGACCGCTTCGACTGTCGCCGGCAGGACGAGCGCACCGGGCAGCGCCTCCGCATTGAAGGTGACGTCGGCATCTTCAGGGCGAAACCCCAGCGTCACGGCTTGTGTTCCGGGAGCCGCAAAGCCGATCGCGGTTCCGTCAGCCAGCATCGGGCCTGAGGAACTTCCGGTCAGCGCCAGAAGATTCATCGGCGGCGCGCCGATGAAGGAAGCGACGAAGATCGACGCCGGCTTTTCGTAGATGTCGAGCGGCGCGCCCGTTTGCTCGACCAACCCGGCGTTCATGACAACAAGGATGTCGGCCAGCGTCATCGCCTCGAGCTGGTCGTGGGTGACATAGACCGAGGTGACGCTTGCGCTGCAAGTTCTTGATCTCGACCCGCATCTGCCCGCGCAATTTGGCATCGAGATTGCTGAGCGGCTCGTCGAACAGGAAGACTTTCGGATTGCGCACGATGGCGCGGCCCATGGCGACACGCTGGCGCTGGCCGCCGGAAAGCTCGCGCGGCCGGCGGTCGAGCAGCGCCGAAAGCTCCAGCACCTTGGCGGTCGAACGCACCCTGCTGTCGATCTCGTCCTTCGGCGTGCCGCGATTGCGCAGGCCATAGGCCATGTTGTCATAGACTTTCATATGCGGGTAAAGCGCGTAGTTCTGGAACACCATGGCGATGTCGCGCTCGGTCGGGCCGATGGCGTTGACCACCTTGCCGTCGATGGCGACCGTGCCGGCGGAAATGGTCTCCAACCCGGCGATCATCCTCAGCAGCGTCGACTTGCCGCAGCCGGATGGACCGACCAGCACGCAAAGCTCCTTGTCGGGAATGGCGATGGAGACCCCCTTCACGGCTTCGACGCCGCTCGGATAGACCTTCTTCACGTCCTTCAGATCGACGGTCGCCATCAGCTTCTCACTTTTCGGATTCGACCAGGCCGCGCACGAACCAGCGTTGCATCAGCACCACCACCAGGATCGGCGGCACGATGGCCAGCATCGCGGTGACCATGACCAGGTGCCATTCGGTATCGGCATCGGCAAAGGAAACCATCTTTCTCAACGCGATGACGATGGTGTTCATGTCGTTGCTGTTGGTGACCAGCAGCGGCCAAAGATACTGCGTCCAGCCGTAGATGAAGAGGATCACGAACAGCGCCGCGATATTGGTGCGCGACAATGGCAACAGGATATCGAAGAAGAAGCGCCATGGCCCGGCGCCGTCGACGCGCGCCGCCTCGACCAATTCGCCCGGTATGGTCATGAAGAACTGGCGGAACAGCAGCGTCGCGGTGGCCGAGGCGATCAGCGGGATAATCAGGCCGGCATAGGTGTCGATCATGCCGAGATCGACCATTACCTTGTAGGTCGGAAGAATGCGCACTTCCACCGGAAGCATCAAGGTGATGAAGATCAGCCAGAAGAAGGTCATGCGCAGGGGAAAGCGGAAGAACACGATCGCATAGGCCGACAGGATCGAGATGCAGATCTTTCCCACCGCAACGCCGAGCGCCATGATCGTGGTGTTGAGGAGCAGTTGGCCGACGCTGACACCGCCGATGCGGCCAATGCCGCCGAACAGCGCCTCGCTGTAGTTGTTCCAGAGCTGGCCGCCGGGCAAAAGCGGCAGCGGCGGCCTGAGGATCGTTTGCAGCGTGTGTGTCGAGGCGACGAACGTGTAGTAGATCGGGAAAGCCACGATCAATATGCCGAGGATAAGCACGGCGTGGGCGATGAAGGTGCGGAGCGGGGACTGGCCGATCATCGCCGCCCTCAGCCGTAGTGGACTTTGCGTTCCACGTAGCGGAACTGGATAGCGGTGAGCGCAATGACGATCGCCATCAGGATGACCGACTGCGCCGCCGAGTCGCCCAGGATCAGATTGACGAAGCCGTCATTGTAGACCTTGTAGACCAGCGTCTCGGTCGCCTTGCCCGGCCCGCCGCCGGTGACGGCATGAACGATGCCGAACGTGTCGAACAGGGCATAGACGGTGTTGACGACCAGCAGGAAAAAGGTGGTCGGCGCGAGCAGCGGGAAGACGATGGTCCAGAAGCGCTTGGTCTCGCCGGCGCCGTCCATGGCCGCCGCCTCGATCAGCGTTTTCGGCACTGCCTGCAGACCGGCGACGAAGAACAGGAAATTGTAGCTGATCTGCTTCCAGGCAGCCGCCGACACCAGCAGGATCATGGCATGGGTGCCGTTGAGCAGCGGATCCCATGCGATGCCGAGGCTTCTCAGCAAATACGCCAACGAGCCGATCGAAGGATGGAACAGAAACAGCCACAGCATGCCGGCAATCGCCGGCGCCACGGCATAAGGCCATATCAACAGCGTGCGGTAGAGGCCTTTGCCGCGCACCGCCTTCTCGGCCATGACCGCAAGCAAAAGGGCCACGCACATCGCGACGATCGCGGTCGCAAGCGAGAACACCACGGTGACCTTGATCGAATTGAGGTAGGCCGGATCGGCCAGCACCTTGCGGAAATTGGCAAACCAGACGAACCTGGTCCTCAGCCCGAACGGATCCTGTCTGAGCATCGACTGGTAAAGCGCCTGACCGGCCGGCCAGTAGAAGAAAACCAGTGTTATGGCGAGTTGTGGCGCCACCAGCAGGTAGGGCAGGATCTTGTTGGGAAAGACGACGCGGGGAGACAGGCTGATTTCCTTCGCTATCTCGGGAGACGCCCACGCGAGCTCGCGTGGGCGATATTCAAACAGACACCAACCGAGAATATCTCGTCAGTTCTCCAGCGCTTCCTTGATTGCGGCGTTGCCGCGCGTGACCGCGTTGTCAAGCGCCTGCTGAGCGGTTTGCTGGCCGGCCAGCATCTTCTCGAACTCCTCGTTCTGGATATCGCGCACCTGCGGCAGGTTCGGCAGGCGCACGCCCTTCGAGTTGTCGGTCGGCGCCTTGCCCGTCATTTGCAGGATGGGTGTCTCACGGCCGGGGTTCTTGTCATAGAAGCCCGATTTCTTGGTCGCCTCGTAGGCAGCGAGCGTCACCGGCAGGTATCCCGACTTCTGGTGCAGATATTCCTGCACATCGGTCTTGGACAAATAGGCGAAAAAAGCCGCGACGCCCTTGTATTGCTCGTCCGACTTGGCGCCGAACACCCACAGGCTGGCGCCGCCCGGCGTGGTGTTCTGCGGTGCGCCCTTGGCGTCGCTGTCGTAGGGAAGCTGGCCGATGCCGTAGTTCATGCCGGACTTGACGATGTCGCCGAGGCCGCCCGACGATTCGGTGAAGATGCCGCATTCGCCGGCAAGGAAGATCTGCTTGGCTTCGGAGGTACGCCCGCCATATTTGAAGGTGCCGTCCTTGGCGAGGTCTGCGAGCGCCTGGAAGTGGTTGACGAAAATCGGCGCGTTGATCTTGAGTTCGACATCACCGCCGGCCAGACCGTTCTGCTGGGTCGCCCACGACACATCATTCCACGCCGCGAAATTCTCCAGATGGATCCAGGTCAGCCAGGTCGACGTATAGCCACAAGGGGCGGCGCCGCTCGTCTTGATCTTCTTGGCGGCTTCCCACACCTCATTCCAGGTCTTGGGCGGATTGTTCACGTCGAGGCCGGCCTTCTGGAAGATATCCTTGTTGTAGTAGAGGATCGGCGAGGAGGAGTTGTAGGGAAAGGACAGCATGGTGCCGTCCGGCTTCGAATAATAGCCGACGATACCGGGCAGGTACTGGCTCTTGTCGAAGGTCATCCCGGCACCGGTCATCACCTCGGCCACCGGCTTGATCGCACCCTCGGCCGCCATCATCACGCCGGTGCCGACGTCGAACACCTGGAGGATGTCGGGCGCCTGGCCAGCGCGGAAAGCGGCGATGCCGGCGTTCAGCGTCTCCGGATAGGTGCCCTTGAACACCGGAACCAGTTCATAGTCGCTCTGGCTGGCGTTGAAATCCTTGGAGATCTTGCCGACGACCTCGGCGTTGGCGCCGGTCATGGCGTGCCACCAGCTGATCTGCGTGACGGCGAAGGCGGAGGTGGTGGAAAGCAGGGTCAAGGTGGCGGCGACACCGGCCGCGAAGCCGAAGAACTTCATGTTTCATCTCCCGTTTGTCATTGGCGAAAGGGGCACTCTCGCAAAGCCAATATGTGCCGCCCGTGACAATTGGACAACGGTTTTGTTGCGGACCGATGAACTTGATTTCCACTTAAAGTAGCGCACGCTTCCGAATAGGAGCCGGTGGAAAGGAATTGCCAAGCCGGCTTACGAACAAACCGGCAATAATCGTCGGCGCCTAAAAGCGCGTCGCACCCTCGGTTCAAGCCCGAGGGCATGCTTTTGCGCGACATGCATTAGTCCGACTTGCCGAGCGCCGTCTCGACCAGCCGCTTGGCGTCCGGGCTCGACCATTCTGCCGGGCCGTTCATGTGGGCAATCAGGCAGCCTTCACCGTCGATCAGCATGGTGACCGGCAGGCCGAGCGCCAGGCCGCGTGTCTTGAGATCGTTGAACAGCGCCATCGTCGAATCGCGGTAGTAGCCGAGCGCCTTGACGCCGGTCTCCTCGAGGAACTTCTTCGGCTTGCTGTCGTCGCCGGCATCGACATTGACCGCGACGACCTCGAAGGCATCGCTGCCCATTTCGTTCTGCAGCGCGTCGAGCGCCGGCATTTCGGCGCGGCAGGGCGCGCACCATGTCGCCCACAGATTGAGCAGCACCGTCTTGCCGGCATGGTCGGCGAGCGTCATCGGCTTGCCGTCGGGGCTGTTGAAGGCAAGGCCCTTCAGCGATTGCGGCGGATCGGCCGGCAAAAGTGCTGCAACCTGGCCGGTGGCAGCCGCCGCGACCGTCTTGGCGCGGTCGGCCTTGGCGGCGCAGGCGACATCGTCCTTGCTGTCGCCAACCGCGACTTGAGCGGGGGCGTTGTTGCCAGAACCGCTTTCGCTGACATATACCGCGACCGCGCCGGCAAGCACGCCTGCCACCAAAGCGGCGAGGATGAGGCGCGGGGCCGGGAAAAATCGATTGCCGTCTGCCATTTTTTAAAACTGCTCCGGAGCACGGGTTATAGCGATGAGCGACAAGAAGGCCAGCAACCAGATGTGGGGCGGACGTTTTGCCTCGGGTCCGGCCGCGATCATGGAAGCGATCAACGCGTCGATCTCGTTCGACCGCAAACTCTACGCGCAGGACATCCGAGGCTCGATCGCCCATAGCGAGATGCTGGCGCAAACCGGCATTATTTCGGCGGCCGACCAAGAAAAAATCGCTCACGGGCTGAACACGATCCTGGCAGAGATCGAAGCCGGCACGTTCGAGTTCTCGACCAGGCTGGAAGACATCCACATGAATGTCGAGGCCCGCCTTGCCGAGCTGATCGGCCCGGCTGCCGGCCGCCTGCATACCGCCCGTTCGCGCAACGACCAGGTGGCGGTCGATCTCAGGCTATGGGTCAAGGACGAGTGCTTTCGCGTCGCCGAGGCGCTGAAGGGCCTGATCACGGCGTTCCTGGAGCGGGCCGAGGAGCATGCGGCAACGGTGATGCCGGGCTTCACCCACATGCAGGCGGCGCAACCGGTAACCTTCGGCCATCACTGCATGGCCTATGTCGAGATGTTTTCGCGCGACCTGTCGCGTGTTCGCGACGCTATCGAACGGATGGACGAAAGCCCGCTCGGTGCGGCCGCGCTTGCCGGCACCAGCTTTCCGATCGACCGGCACCAGACGGCCAGGGCGCTCGGCTTCCGTGAGCCGATGCGCAATTCCCTCGACAGCGTTTCGGACCGCGATTTCGCGCTCGAGTTTTTGGGGCTGGCGGCGATCTGCGCGACGCATCTGTCGCGACTGGCCGAAGAAATCATCATCTGGTCGACGCCGCAATTCGGCTTCGTCAGGCTGTCGGACTCATTCTCCACCGGCTCCTCGATCATGCCGCAGAAAAAGAACCCCGACGCCGCCGAGCTGGTGCGCGGCAAGACCGGCCGCGTCACCGGCCATCTGGTTGGCCTGCTGACTGTCATGAAGGGCATGCCGCTGACCTACGGCAAGGACATGCAGGAAGACAAGGAATCCGTGTTCGACGCCGCCGAGACGCTCGACCTGATGCTGGCGGCGATGACCGGCATGGTGCGCGACATGACGGTGAATGCCGCCGCCATGAAGAAGGCCGCCGGGTCAGGCTATGCGACCGCGACCGATCTCGCCGACTGGCTGGTGCGTAGCCTCGGTCTGCCGTTCCGCGAGGCGCACCACGTCACCGGCCGCGCCGTGGCGCTGGCCGAAGAGAGGAAAATCGGGCTCGACAGGCTGCCGCTGGAAGACTTGCAGTCCATTCACCCCGGCATCACGACGGACGTGTTTTCGGTGCTTGCCGTGCAGAACTCGGTGAAGAGCCGCACCAGCTTCGGCGGCACCGCGCCGTCGGAAGTGAGGAAGCAGATCCGATACTGGAAAAAGCGCATTGCGAGGGCGTGATGCCGGGGTGCAATGCCGGAAAAACTCCGCTAAAAGCGGCGGGCAAAAGTTTCGGACGGATGGATCGATGACCGCAAGCAGGATTTTGGCGACGCTGACGCTGCTGGCGGCGCTGGCAACCGTAACGGCCTGCGGCAGGAAAGCCGGGCTCGATACGCCCTATGAGGCGGCCGTGCAGGCGCGCAAGGACGCACAAAAGGCCGAGCAGCCCGTGCCGCCGGAGCCGGAAAAACCCGTCGAGGACAAGAAGTTCATTCTCGACCCGTTGATCTAGAGCCGATGAGATCGGCCGATCTCGTCGTGCTCCAACTTCCGGAACCACTCTCGTGAATCATTTCGACTACCGCGACGGCGTGCTGCATGCCGAGGACGTGGCGATATCAGAAATCGCCGCAAGCATCGGCACGCCGTTTTATTGCTATTCGACGGCGACGCTGACCAGGCATTTCCGCGTGTTTGCGCAGGCCTTTGCCGGGCTCGACGCGCTGGTCTGCTACGCCATGAAGGCGAATTCCAACCAGGCTGTGCTAAAAATCCTGGCAAAACTCGGCGCCGGCGCCGACGTGGTCTCGGAAGGCGAATTGCGCCGCGCGCTGGCCGCCGGCATTCCGGCCAACAAGATCCTGTTTTCCGGCGTCGGCAAGACCGCGCGCGAAATGGATCTTGCACTCTCGGCCGGCATTTTGTGCTTCAACGTCGAATCCGAGCCGGAACTGGAATTGCTGTCAGCCCGCGCCGCGGCGCTGGGCAAGGTGGCGCCGATCTCGCTGCGCATCAATCCGGATGTCGACGCCAAGACCCACAAGAAGATCTCCACCGGCAGGGCCGAGAACAAGTTCGGCATTCCCTGGCAGAAGGCGCGAAAGGTCTATGCCCGCGCAGCTGAGCTGCCTTGCATCAAGGTCACCGGCATCGACACTCATATCGGCAGCCAGATCACCGAGTTGCAGCCCTTCGACGACGCCTTTGCGCTGCTGGTGGAGCTGGTCGGCGTGCTGCGCGCCGACGGGCACGCCATCGAGCATATCGACCTCGGCGGCGGCCTCGGCATTCCCTACCGCGTCGACAACAGCCCGCCTCCCCTGCCGGACGCTTATGCTCAGATCGTCAAGAAGCACGTCGCCAAGCTCGGGCTGAAGGTGATGTTCGAGCCGGGCCGGCTGATATCAGGCAATGCCGGCATCCTGGTCTCGCAAGTGATCTTCGTGAAGGAGGGCGACGCCAAGAATTTCCTGGTCGTCGACGCCGCGATGAACGATCTGATCCGGCCGACGCTCTATGACGCCTTCCATGACATCAAGCCGGTGGTGCAGCAGCCGGCCGCGGCGCCGCGCATGACGGTCGACGTGGTCGGCCCGGTCTGCGAGACCGGCGATTATCTCGGCCTCGACCGCGACCTGCCGCGGCTGAAGGCCGGCGACCTGATCGCCGTCGCCACCGCCGGCGCCTATGGCGCGGTGCAGGCCGGCACCTACAACACCCGCCTGTTGGTGCCTGAAGTGCTGGTCGACGGCGACCGTTTCCATATCGTGCGCCGGCGCCAGACCTATGACGAGCTGATCGGCCTGGATTCGCTGCCCGATTGGCTGGAATAGACCCATGATCCCGAAAAAGTCGGTTTCGGAAAAGATCATGGTCAAACAAGAAATGGATCGTCTGCAGCGCTACAGCCGGTGCTGGAGGAGCGCCCTGGTTTCGGCGATCCTGCCCTCGTCGCGGCGATAGAACGTCCACTGCTTGATACGTTTGCTGCGCAGAAGGCCCGCCTGGGTCAGCACCCGCATATGCTCGCTGAGCGTCGCCTGGGTAATCCCCAGCTTTTCGGCGATCAGCAGCGCGCAGACGCCGTCCTCGACCAGATCGCCATCCGTCTGCGGCGGAAAATGCGCTCGCGGATCCTTCAGCCAATTGAGGATTTGCAGCCTGCGCTCGTTGGCGATCGCCTTGAAGACGTCAATCTCTTGCATTTAGCCATTTTGCTAAGTTACTAAGTGATGTCAACCCTTGGGAGCAGACCATGCTGAACGGCAATAGCATCACCCGCGAACGCATCGCCGCAATGGAGCCGCGCATCCGGCCCTTCGTGCGCCACACGCCGGTGCTGCGCGTCGACATGTCCGATTTCGGCCGCCCGCCACTTAGCGTCGACCTGAAGCTCGAATGCCTGCAGCATTCCGGCTCGTTCAAGGCGCGCGGCGCGTTCACCAATCTTCTCGAGCGGCCGGTTCCCGAGGCTGGCGTCGTCGCGGCATCGGGCGGCAATCATGGTGCCGCGGTCGCCTACGCCGCCATGCGGCTTGGCCACAAGGCAACCATCTTCGTTCCCGAAGTCAGCCCGCCGGCCAAGCTGGAACGCATCCGCGGCTATGGCGCCGAGCTGGTCGTCGGTGGCGCACGCTATGCCGAAGCGCTGGCCGCCAGCGAAGACTTTGCCGAAAGGTCCGGCGCGCTGCAGATCCATGCGTTCAACCAGGAGGAAACGCTGATCGGGCAAGGCACGCTCGGCCTTGAGATCGAGACCGACCTGCCTGAACTCGACACGCTGCTGGTCGCCGTCGGCGGCGGCGGCCTGATCGGCGGCATCGCCGCCTGGTTTGCCGGCCGCATCAGGATCATCGCCGTCGAGCCGGAGGGCGCGCCGACGCTTCATCGCGCCTTCGAGGCCGGCCGGCCCGTCGATGCGCCGACTGAGGGCATCGCCGCCGATTCGCTGGCGCCGAAGCGCGTCGGCGAAATGATGTTTCCGATCGCCGAGGCCTTCGTCGAGCGTTCCATACTGGTCAGCGACGACGAGATCATCGCCGCGCAGGCGGCGCTTTGGGACCGGGTGCGAATCATCTCCGAGCCGGGCGGCGCCGCGGCCTTCGCGGCGCTCCTGTCCGGCCGCTACGCGCCGGCTGCGGGCGAGCGTGTCGCCGTGCTGGTCTGCGGCGCAAACGCCAATCCGGCTAAATTCTGACGATAGCGGGGGCAGTCCTGTTCACGTTTTAGGGAACTGCCTCGCCTTCGCCGTGTTTCTTGGTATGTTTGGAGCGACGTGCATCTAAGACTTTGAGTCCTTCGCATCCGATTTTCGGGCCGGTGCGATAGATTTGTGAGGTTCGGGTTATCCCGCCCGAACAGGAAGGGCCGATGACGCAACGACCCACCTTAACCAGCGATCGCAGCCTGGCCGGACGCCTTGCCCTGAGCCGGCTGGCGACGCGGGTCTCGATGACGGTCGAGCGTGGCTGGCCGTTGCTGCTGCCGCTCGTCATCGTCGCCAGCCTGTTCCTCAGCGTCTCGTGGCTCGGCCTCTTCCTTTTGCTGCCCGACATGGCGCGCATCGGTCTTGTGGCTGTGTTCGCCATCGCAGCCCTTGTCGCGCTCTATCCCCTGCGTTTCTTCCGGGTGCCGTCCAGTGCCGAGATCGATCGGCGCATCGAGGCCGCCAACTTATTGCTGCACAGCCCGGTGCTGGTGCAGACCGACCGGCCGAGCGGCAGGGAGAGCATTTTTTCGCAAGCGCTGTGGCGCGAGCACCAGAAACGCATGGCCGAAAAACTCGGCAACCTCGGTGGCGACCTGCCACGCACCCGGGTGCCGGAGCGCGACCCGTGGGGGCTGCGCGCCGTGGCGGCGCTTGTGTTGGTCACCGCTTTCGCCTTCTCGTTCGGACCGTCGGGCGGCCGCATCGCGGACGGGTTCAGTGCCCACGCGGCGCGCGACGCCGTGCCGCCGCGCATCGACGCCTGGGTGACGCCGCCGGCCTACACCGGCAGGGCACCGGTCTTCCTCACTTCCCCAGCCCTCGCCAACCCGGCCCTCGCCAGCAATGCCAATCAGGCGCCATCCACCTTCACCGTTCCGGAAGGCAGCGATGTTTCGCTGCGCGTCACCGGCGGCTCGGGCGAGGAAACGCTGAGCTATGCCGACGCCGACGGCAACGCCCGCACCATCGAGCCGGCCGGGCAGCAGGCCGACGCGGCCCAGTCGGCTGCGGGCAAGCCGGCTGCGGCCAAGCCGGCGGCCTCAACGGTGCGCCAGTTCACCGGCAAGCTGACCGCCAACGGCACGCTGACGCTGAACTCGGGCGGCGACGAACTCGGCAGCTGGGCCTTCGCGGTGATCCCGGACAAGCCGCCACAAATCCGCTTCGTCGGCGAGCCGAAACGCGCCGTCAACGGCTCCTTCGAACTCAACTACCAGATCGACGACGACTATGGCGCGGCCTCCGCCAAGGCGGATTTCGTATTGGCCGACCCACCGGCGCCGAATGCGCATCCGCTCTATGGCCCGCCCGAAATGCCGCTGACGCTGCCGCGCCGCGGCGTCAAGGGGAATGCCGCCAAGACCACGAAGGACCTGACCGAGCATGTCTGGGCCGGCGGCGACATCAAGCTCAGGCTTGTCGCCACCGACGATGCCGGCCATACGGCAACCAGCGAAACCAGGACCCTGGTGATGCCGGAGCGGCCATTCTCCAATCCGCTGGCCAGGGCCGTGATCGAGCAGCGCCGCGCGCTGGCGCTCGACGCCAACGCCAAGAGCCGCGTGCTCGACCTGATGGATGCGATCACGCTCAGGCCCGAAGACACGTTCGACAATATGGCGCACTACCTCGCCATCATGAGCGCCCGCACCCGGCTGAAGATGGCCGACAACGACGACAAATTGCGCGACGAAGTCGCCTATCTCTGGGAGATCGCGCTCGGCATCGAGGAAGGCAATCTTTCGGACGCCGAGCGGCGGCTGCGCCAGGCGCAGCAGGCGTTGCAGGACGCGATCAAGAACGGCGCCAGCGACGAGGAAATCGACAAGGCGATGAAGGAACTGCGCGAGGCGATGAACCAATTCCTGCAGGAATTCGCCCAGCGTGCGCAGCAGAATCCGAACGCGCCGCAGATGCAGCAGAACGGCCAGGAGCTGCGCCAGAGTGATATCGAACGGATGATGGACCAGATCGAGAATCTGGCGAAGTCCGGCGATCGCGACAGCGCGCAGGAATTGCTTTCGCAACTGCAGGACATGATGAACAACCTGCAGGCCGGACGTCAGCAGCAGGGCGGCCAGCAGAACAGCGAAATGCGCCAGCAGATGGACAAGCTCGGCGAGATCATGCGGCGCCAGCAGGAGATGATGAACGAAACCTTCCGCATGGACCAGATGCAGCGCGGCCAGCAACAGCGTGGGCAGAACCGAGACGAGCAACTCGGCGAGAACGGCGAGCAGGGCCAAATGGGCGAACAGGGCGAGCAGCCCGGCCCAGGCGAAGACCGCGATCCGCTCGGCCGGCCGAAGCCGATGACGCCGGAGGAATTCGCCGACGCGCTGAAGCAGTTGCAGGAAGGCCAGGGCAAACTGCAAAGCGAGCTCGACCAGTTGAGAAAGGGTCTCGAAGGTATGGGGCTCGAGCCCAATGAGGGATTTGGCGAGGCCGGCAAATCCATGGGCGATGCCGAACAGGCGCTTGGCGACAGCGATGGCGATCAGGCGGTCGGTCACCAGGGCCGCGCGCTGGAAGCGTTGCGCAAGGGCGCCAAGGACATGATGAAGCAATTGCAGGCCATGCAGGGCGACGAGGGCGAAGGCCAGCGCGGCGGCCGCCAGCAGAACGCCGACCGCGATCCGCTCGGCCGGCCACGCGCCACCGAGGGTCCAGATTTCGGCGATTCGGTGAAGGTGCCGGACGAGATCGACGTGCAACGCGCCCGCCAGATCCTCGACGCGATCCGCAAGCGGCTCGGCAACGCGCTCAGCCCCGATATCGAGCGCAGCTATCTGGAGCGGCTGCTGGAGTTGAAGTAAAGCCGGCCTGCTCTAACGGTTGGTGAACGCCTCGCGGATCGCCTCTTCCATGCTGACGATGGCCTCGCCGGAAGCGTTCGGATTGCGCCGCAGCACCACGTTCGAGGAATCGATGTCGCCGAATCCGTCGGCGGCGGTAAGCTCGCGGCAGCCGGCCGGGATGTTGCTGCGCGAGATCGGCGCAATCGCCAGCCCGGAGGTGACGGCAAGCCGCAGGCCGCCATTGGTATCGCTGGTATAGGCGACACGATAGGCGAGACCACGCTGTTCCAGCGACTTGATCGCAAAATCCTTGCACCAGCCGGCGCGATTGTAGAGCGCGATCGGCACCGGCCGCTCCTCATGCATATGGTGCAGCTCCGACGTCACCCACACGGTCGGATCATGCATCAGCACCTCACCGCCGGAGAGGTCCTGCCATTCGAACACCACCGCCAGATCGAGCTCGCCGGAGGCGAGCGCCGCGATCTGCGCACCGGAATGCGCGTAGCGGACGGTGATGTCGACCTGAGGATGGCGCTTGGCAAAGGCGCCGAGAGCGCGCGACAGGATCGCGTGGCCATATTCCTCCGGAATGCCGATGCGCACCGGTCCGCCAAGCGGCGTCGCGACCATCGATGCCGCCGTCTCGTCCAGCAGCGACACGATGCGGCGGGCGTTGACGATGAGTTCGCCGCCGCGGCGCGTCAGCGCCACACCCCGCGAGCCGCGCTCGAACAGGCTGTCGCCGACCATATCTTCGAGCTTCTTCATCTGCATCGAAACCGCCGACTGGGTACGGCCGGCCTGCACCGCAGCCTTGGTGAAATTGCCGGCGTCGGCGACCGCGACGAAGGTGCGCAGCAGATCGCTGTCGAGCGTGGGCTTCATTTGTCCGCCATAAGAAAATCTGATCGCTGGCATCATTCCAATTCGTTTGCAACATGTCAAACGGCGGATAATAGTCGCTTCACCCATTGGATATGCGGCTGCGAAATCGGCTGCGGACCAAAAAAGTCCTCACTCGTACCCGCTGCCCGAAAAGGTGGCGGGTTCTTTTTGATGCAGGTCGCCCAAAAGCATGTCCTCGGGCCCGACCCTGGGCCTGACCCGAGGGTGCGAAGCGGTTTTGGGCGATATGCATAAAACAAAGTTACGCGGGCCCGGCTCTCGGGCCGCGCACGCAAGGAGCCGTCGAACGCCATGCAGAACCGGATCGTCCTCGGCATGGCAAGCCTTTGCCTCGGCGTCCTGGTGTTCTCGCTCCAGGATCCGCTGATCAAGGCCGTATCGGGCACCTATCCGGTGACCGAGGTGATGGCGATCCGCTCGATCGTCGCCCTGCCCATTCTTCTCGTGCTGGTTCATGCCGATGTCGGGCTCAGGGCGATCTTTTCGAAACGGTTTCGCATGTTGACGATGCGCGCCTTGATCCTGTTCACCTCCTACACGCTCTACTACCTGGCGATCGCCGCCCTGCCGCTTGCCGACGCGGTGGCGCTCTATTTCATGGCACCGCTGTTCATCATGGCGCTTGCCGGCCCCTATCTCGGCGAACGGGTAGCGGGGCAGACGCTGGTCACCGTCATGGTCGGCATGCTCGGCGTGCTGGTGATGCTGCGACCCGGCGCCGGGCTGTTCGACTGGGCGGCGCTGCTGTCGCTGGCCTCGGCGGTGCTGTACGGTTTTTCGCAGTTGATGGCCCGCAAGCTCGGCGACACCGAATCATCCACGGTCATGGCGTTCTATCAAAACGGCGTCTATCTCCTGGGCGCTGCAGCGGTCGCCGGGCTGTTCTGGCTGGCAGGAATAGCTCATGCCACGCATCCGAGCCTCGAATTCCTGGTCAGGCCATGGATCTGGCCGACGTCAATCGACTTCCTGACGATGGCCGCCTGCGGCGTCGTGGCTTCGGCCGGGATGATCTTGTTGTCGCAGGCCTACCGGCTGGCGCCGGCCAACGGCGTCGCCACCTTCGAATACACCGGCATCATCTGGTCGCCGCTGTGGGGCTTCCTGTTCTTTGCCGAAGTGCCGCGATCGACCACCGTCATCGGCGCCGCCCTCATCATCGGCGCCGGTCTGTTCGCGCTCAACGCCAGCCGGCGCCGGAGCAGCGCACCGGCAATCGCAGCGACCTGCGATCCGGCCTGACTGCGCGGAATCTTAAGCGAAACAGGCGAGCGCCTGTTCGACGCGCGCGCGGATTTCGGCCAGCGTGAACGGCTTCTGCACGACGTCCACAATGACGCCGTTCAATTCCTCGGCGCGCTCGCGCTGGTCGGCATAGCCGGTCATCAGCAAGATCTTCATCGCCGGGAAAAGCGATGCAGCCGCCTTGGCCATTTGGATGCCGTCCATCTCCGGCATCCGGATATCCGAGACGACAAGGTCGTAGCCGCCACGTGCAGCGCGGATCAGGGAAAGCCCCTGCGCGCCGTCGGCGGCGATGTCGATCATATGCCCGGCGCGTTCGAGCGCGCGAGCGGCGAGGGTGCGGACGGACTCATCGTCCTCAACGATCAGGAGCTTTGCCATAGCCGAATGTTGGCGTGGAAAAGTTGACTTTTCCTGAACCGCAACCGCATCGAAGATAAATCTAGGCGTCGCCCTTGACGACGCCGACAAACGGCAGTTCGCGAAAGGCGTGGGCCACATCCATGCCGTAGCCGACGACGAAATAGTCGGGGCAGTCGAAGCCGACATAGTCGGCGTTGAGCGTGGTCTGGCGGCGCATGCGCTTGTCGAGCAGCACGGCGATGGCGCAGCTTTGGGCGCCGCGCGACAGCATCAGGTCGCGGGTAAACGACAGCGTCTTGCCGGATTCGAGGATGTCGTCGATCAACAGCACGTCTCGGCCGGCGACCTCATTGTCGATGTCGCGCAGCACCCTCACCTCGCCGCTGGTGGTGCCGGCGCCGTAGCTGGAGATGAAGATGAACTCGACCTCGGGCGACAGGCCGACATCGTGCATGGCGCGGATGAGGTCGGCGGCGAAGATGAACGATCCCTTCAGCACCGAAATCACCAGAAGGTCGTGATAATCGTGCCCGGCGATCTCCTTGGCGAGCTCCAGATTGCGGCGGGCGATCGCCGACGCCGAAAACAGGACCTCGATATCCTTGCCGCGCACGATTGGCATTGGCTGCCCTTCCAGAAATGATTGCCGCTAATTGGCGAAACTGACCGAGACGGTCTTGACCCCGTTTCTAGGCACGTCGAGCCGGCTGGAAAAGCCAAATCTTTCGCCGGGCGCCAGCGAACGGTTAAATGTCGCCAGCCTATAACGGGTTGTGCGCCTGTCATTGCCGGTGACCCGGACTTCCAGCGGTGGCAATGGCGACGGGCTGGCGCCGTCATTTGCGGCCTCGCCACCGACGAACAGGACAGGTTGCGGCCCGGACGCATCAATACGCGACGTAACGCCTGAAATGGTCAGGGCAGCGCCCGCTTGTCGCGCCGCCAGAAGAAGCGGCGTCTGGCGCACCAGTGCGTGCCCGCCCGAGATCCAGAAGGCTGCAAACGCGGCACTGAGGCCGGCGATCCAGAAGATCGGCCCGCCGCGCGACGCCCGCAGCCGTTCCATCGCCGCTACCGGCTTGCGCAGCATGTCCATGCCTTTGATCGATGGCGTCGTGATCACGCGCAAAAGCGGCGGTGAAACGCCCGTGCTGGCGGTTAAACGCGGCAGCACCTCGTAATCGGCGTCGACGATGTCACCAGGCGGATCACGCATGATGCGTTCCGGCGCAGGATTTGCGGCCGTATCGGTCATGATTTCGCCGGAAACCGGGCGCGCGGTTCGATCGTCAGCCATCGCGGCCCCAGCACTTCGCACTTGTTCGCTCTTCGTTTCTTATGCGTAAACGGAAATGGTTAACGTTTCCCCCGGAAACCCCTTGTGACGCGCCCAAAAAAACCCAAAATTAACCGCCGGTTAACCATGCCGGCCGATGGTCTTTTCTCAGAGAAGGCTGCCTCGTCGCCGCCGCAAGTTTCAGGTCGTCGAACGTGATCCGCTTCGAAAATGTCGGCCTCCGCTATGGCATGGGTCCGGAAATCCTCCGCGACATTTCCTTGCACATACCGGAGCGCTCCTTCCAGTTCCTGAGCGGCCCTTCGGGCGCCGGCAAGACGACGCTGCTGCGGCTTTTGTTCATGTCGCTCAAGCCGACGCGTGGGCTGATCACCATCTTCGGCAAAGACCGCTCGCGCATCTCGCGCGCCGAGCTGCCGCATCTGCGGCGGCGCATCGGCGTGGTGTTCCAGGACTTTCGCCTGCTCGACCACATGACGACCTATGAGAATGTGGCCTTGCCGCTGCGCGTGCGCGGGCGCGAGGAAGCCAGCTACCGCACCGATGTGACCGAGCTCTTGAAATGGGTCGGCCTTGGCGAGCGCATGCATGTGCTGCCACCGGTGCTATCGGGTGGCGAGAAGCAGCGCGCCGCAATCGCCAGGGCGCTGATCGAGCAGCCCGAAATCCTGCTTGCCGATGAGCCGACCGGGAATGTCGACCCGCCGCTGGCGCGACGGCTGTTGCGGCTGTTCATCGAACTCAACCGGCTGGGCACCGCCGTGGTGATCGCAACGCACGACCTCGGCCTGATGGAACAGGTCGACGCACGCCGCATGATCCTGTCCGGCGGAAGGCTGGATATCTATGACTGACCTGTCCGCTCACCATGTCGAAGGCCAACACACTGAGAGGGCCGGGACGCAGCGCGTTCAGCGCAAGATGGCGCCGATCGTGCCGGCGCAGAACATCGCCGGCCGGGCGCTGGTCCTGGTCATTGCCATCATGACGTTCCTCTCCTGCCTGACTTTCGGCGCGGTGACGCTGGTGCGCGACACCGCCTCGGTCTGGGAGAACCAGATCTCACGCGAGGCGACGATCCAGATCAAGCCGATGGACGGCCTCGACATCGAGGCAGCCCTTGCCCAGGCCTCGCAGATCGCCGGCGAATTTCCTGGCGTGAAGAGCGCCAGGATCGTCGACCGCGATGCCACGGCGCGGCTTTTGGAACCCTGGCTCGGTTCGGGTCTCAACATCGACGAGCTGCCGGTGCCGCGTCTGATCATCGTCACCATAGACGAGACCAACCCTCCCGATTTCGCCGCAATGCGCGCCGCGATCATGCCGAAACTGCCCAGTGCCTCGCTTGACGACCATCGCACCTGGGTCGACCGGCTGGTCGCCATGGCCCGCACCACGGTGACCATCGGCATCGCCGTGTTGGCGCTGATGCTGGCGGCAACCGTGCTGACCGTGGTGTTCGCGACGCGCGGCGCCATGGCCGGCAACGGCCACATCATCGAGGTGCTGCATTTCGTCGGCGCCGAAGCGCGCTTTATCGCGCGCGAATTCCGCCACCACTTTCTCGTCACCGGCATGAAGGGCGCCGCCGCCGGGGGTGCGGCGGCGGTGTTCGTCTTCATCGTCTTCTCGTGGTGGTCGTCGCGAAACATGGCGACGCCGCAGGCCGATCAGGCGACCGCCCTGTTCGGCAATTTCGCCATTGGTTCGGCGGGCTATCTCGGCGTTGTTCTCATGGTGCTGGTCATCGGTGCGCTGACGGCGGCAACCTCCCATGTCACCGTCGTCACCTATCTCAGCGACATCGATGTCCGCCAGCCGGACGCAGGGTGATCACGAATAGAGAATTAGCGTAACGAAATTTGTGCTTTCCGACCTACTAAACGCCGTATTTCGGAGTTAACGATAAGGACGATGGACGCGCGCGACTCGACCGGAATGGCTGGACAGTTGCCCTTGGTGATCACGCGTTCAAGCGAGCGCGTCAAGCCCGGTCGATTGGCGAGCGCGCTGCGCATCTCCGCTTTCTTTCTGCTCGTGCTGGCAACGTTGTTTGCCGGCGGCTTTGGCTGGTTCGCCAGCACCGTCAGCCGTCTCGCGACGCCCGCCAATCCGGCAAGGGCCGATGCCATCATCGTGCTGACCGGCGGCCATTCGCGTCTCGACGCGGCCATGGGCCTGCTGGCGTCCGGCAAGGGCGAGCGGCTGCTGATCAGTGGCGTGCATCCTTCCGCCAGCCGCCGCCAGCTTCAGGTCGCGACCCGCGGCGACAAGGAATTGTTTTCCTGCTGCGTCGACATCGACCGTGCCGCGCTCGACACGATCGGCAATGCCGAGGAAAGCGCCAAGTGGGTGGAAGACCACGCCTATGGCACCGTGATCCTCGTCACCAACAACTATCACATGCCGCGCAGCCTGCTGGAAATGGGCCGGCTGCTGCACAAGGCCAGGCTCGAGCCCTATCCGGTGGTCAACAGCAATCTTGGCAATGGCGGCTGGCTGACCAAGCCGAGAGCCTTGCGCGTGCTGTTCACCGAATACAACAAATATCTACTGGCGCTGGCGCGCGGCATCGTGCCGGTCAAGCCAACGCCAACCGGCATCGCGCTGGCCGAGGCTGTTGCGCCGAACTGAGCCGATCTGGAACCGGCAGCGCTATCATTCCTTGAGCGTGGCGCTTGAGACGCTGCGCAGCCGCGCGATCTCGTGTTCGAGACGTTCGATACGCTTGTCCCGCTCGGCCAGCGCCGCCGCCACATCGGCCGCTTCGAAACGCTGTGGAATGTGCTGCGGACAATTGGAATCCCAGGCCGAAACCGTGAACAGGATGATCTGCTCCGGGCGCGCCTTGTAGCCTTCCGGCATCAGCTTCGCCATCAGTTCGGCGTCCTGTTCGACGACCCGTGCGCTGCCCCAGATCTTGATGCGCTGCCGATGCGCATAGTCGATCAGGAACAGGAAAGCCCGCGGGTTGTCGTCCAGATTGCCTTGGGTGATGAATTGCTTGTTGCCGGAAAAATCGGCGAAGCCGATCGTCCGCTCGTCGAGCACCTTGAGGAAGCCGGCCGGCCCGCCGCGATGCTGGATGTAGGGCTGGCCCTCACCATTGGCCGTCGACAGGAAGACGCTGGTCTGCGCCTCGATGAAGGCGGCGAGATCGGGCGTGATATCAGCTTGCCAGCTGCCGCGCTCCTCGACGCGGGCATAGGCCTCGCGTGAGCCTTTGCGGGCCTGGATCGCCTTGACGGTTGGCGTAAAGGCGACATCGCTGGTGAAGAGGTGAGCATTCATGGAAAGCCTCCTTCAAAGGCCGAGTTCCGATAGAGAGGGATGACCGTCCGGCCGGCGGCCAAGCGGCCAATGATATTTGCGGTCGGCCTCGAGGATCGGCAGGTCGTTGATGCTGGCGATGCGCAGGCGCATCAATCCAAGCTCATCAAACTCCCAGTTCTCATTGCCGTAGCTGCGAAACCACGAGCCGCTGTGGTCGTGCCATTCATAAGCGAAACGCACGGCGATACGGTTGTCGCGGAAGGCCCAGACCTCCTTGATGAGCCGGTAGTCGCGTTCGCGACCCCATTTGCGTGTGAGGAATGTCTGGATAGCCTCGCGCCCTTGCAGGAACTCGGCCCGGTTGCGCCAGCGGCTGTCGATTGTGTAGGCAAGCGCGACCCGTGCCGGATCACGGGAGTTCCAGGCATCCTCAGCCATGCGTGCCTTCTGTGCGGCGGTCTCGGCGGTGAATGGCGGGAGCGGCGGGCGGCTTTCAGACATGGGAACTCCTTGCGACTGACTCAGGCTGCCCTGCGGGCAGAAACGACCGGAAAGTCGATTTCCGTCCTGGCGACCTCATTGACATAGTTGGTCCAGACATTGAGAGCGACATGCTGGACGATCTCGATGATCTGCGCATCGTCGTAGCCTGCGAGCCTGACGGCGCTGAGATCCTCGTCACCGATATGGCCGCGGTCGCGCGCAATCTTGGTGGCGAAACGCACGGCTGCGGCGGCCTTGGGATCGTTGGAACTGCCCGCGCGATTGGCGACCATTTCGGCATCATCAAGCTTGGCGAGATTCTTGCCGAGATAGGTGTGAGCGGAAAGGCAGTAGTTGCAGCCATTGACCTCGGCAACCGCCAGAGCAATGCGCTCGCGCGTCGGCGCGGGCAGTCGGCCTTTGGCAAGCGCTCCAGACAGGCTGAGATAGCCTTCAAGCGCAGCCGGGCTATTGGAAACAAGCCTGAAGAGGTTAGGCACGACGCCGAGTTGCTTCTCGACGGCATGTAACATCGGCTGCGACGCAGCAGGCGCGGCCTCTATGGACGCTGGTGTAGGGATACGGGGCATCGGCATTCCTTCTCGTTGATCAGCTCGCCGCCAAAACATGGCCCCTTCCATCGCTCGGATGTAGATGCCATATTTGCAACCTATCCTTCCATTTTCCGGGAGAAATATGGATCGCCTCGAGGCCATGTCGCTTTTTGTCGCCGCGGCGGAGGCCGGCAGCCTTTCGGCCGCCGGACGCCATTTCGGCATCCCGCTTGCAACGGTCAGCCGCAAGGTCTCCGACCTGGAGCGGCATCTGAAGACGCGTCTTCTGAATCGCTCGACGCGGCAGCTGACGCTGACCGACACAGGTCACGCCTACCTCGCTGCCTGCCGTCGCATTCTCGACGAGGTCGGCGAGGCCGAGCGGACTGCCGCCGGCGAATACAGCGCCCCGACAGGCGAACTGATCATCACCGCACCGATCGTCTTTGGCCGCCTGCATGTGCTGCCGGTCGTCACCGGCTTTCTCGCTGCCTACCCCGACGTAGCTATTCGGCTGATGCTTGCGGACCGGATAACCCAGTTGACCGAGGAGCACATCGATCTCGCCATCCGCATCGGCCAGCTTCCCGACTCCAGTCTGGTGGCCACCCGCATCGGCTCGATTCGGCGCGTTGTCTGCGCGAGCCCTGCCTATCTGGCCGAGCACGGCACGCCGCGGACGCCGAAAGACCTCGCGGCACACGACTGCGTCACCTTCGAGGGACTCACCGCTCCCGCCGCATGGACTTTTGCCACGGGCAAGACCGAACTCACCGTTCCGATCCGCTCACGGCTTCGGGTCAACACCGCGGAAGCGGCGATCGATGCCGCGATTGCCGGCATCGGGTTGACGAGGGTGCTTTCCTACCAGATCACAGCTGCAGTGCGGTCGGGCACCCTCCGCACCGTGCTGGAGGCATTCGAGCCGCAGCCATGGCCGGTCAGCCTCGTGCATGCCGGCCAGGGTCTGCTGCCGGTGAAACTGCGTGCGTTCCTCGATTTCGCCGCCCCACGCCTGAAGAAACGGCTGGTGCAAGAGACGTGGCAGACCTGACGAACGGGCCATCGCACCGTTTCCTTTTTGCCCGCGCTTGGTGTAACCAACGCACACCTCCTCACCGGGCTCTTCCTGCATGCTTTATGTCCGCTCGCTGGCGTTCAACTTCGTCTTCTACGTCAATCTGATCGTCCAGATGATCCTCTGGACCCCGTACTATTTCCTGTCGCCGCGCCACCGCGCCTGGTTCGTGCCGAAATTCTGGTCACACACCAGCATGTGGCTCTATGACAAGATCGCCGGCACCAAAAGCGAGATCACCGGCCAGGAAAACCTACCCGAGGGTTCCTTCATCCTGGCGCCGAAGCATCAGTCCTTCTGGGACGCGATCGCCTTTTTCCCGTTCCTGCAGGATCCGATCTACATCCTGAAGCGGGAACTGACCTGGATCCCGTTCTTCGGCTGGTACATCCTGAAAATGCGAATGATCCCGGTCGACCGCGGCAGCCGCTCGAAGGCGCTGAAAGCGGTGGTCGCCGCGACCAGGCAGGAACTGGCGCGCAATCCCCGCCAGCTGATCATCTATCCCGAGGGCACGCGCCGGGCGCCGGGCGACGATCCGGCCTATAAATACGGCATCGTCGAGCTCTATACCCAGCTTGGCATTCCGGTGGTGCCGGTCGCCCATGTCGCCGGCCTCTATTGGCCGCGGCGGAAATTCCTGCGCTATCCCGGCACGATCAAGGCCCGCTTCCTGCCGCCGATCCCGGCGGGTTTGGGCAAGGAAGAATTCATGGAACGGCTGATCGGCGGGACGGAAGCCGCCTGCGACCAGCTGCTCATCGAGGCGTCCCAGGCGCCAAACCCGCCGCCAATGCCGCCGACGGCGGTAAAGCGGCTGGGGGAACTTGGCTCCGACACCCCGACCTGAACCATCTAAGCTTGCGGCACTGTCCCCTAGGGAATCACAGCCAGCGCCGTGGTCAAAACCAGTGTTGCCGCGAACGTCAGATTGATGATCCGCGACGCCAGCGGCTTGCGCAGGAAGCGCGCAAACGCTGCCCCGGCGAGAAGCCACAGGACATGGATGGCGATGATCATCGAAGCGAGGACCGCCAGCTTGAGACCTGCATCGAGCTCACCAGCGGACGACGTGCCGGCAAATACGGCGGCAATCGCCACATAGGCTTTTGGGTTGGCAACGGCCAGAAGAAACCCGCCGAGGAATGTGGGACGCGCCGCGCCGCCGGTACGCGCTGCCAGAGGCGGGGCCGTTGCTATCTTGAAGGCGAGGTAGAGGATGTAGGCTGCGGATGCCACCGCCAGGAGGGGTGTGAGCGTCGGCACAGAGGCGAGCGTGGCCGTAATGCCCGTCGCCACGACCAAAAGCACGGCGACCGTACCAAGAATGATGCCCGAGGCGTAGCGGAGCGAATCGCGCGGGCCGAAGGCGGCGCCAACGGCGGTGACGCTTATCGTCGCCGGCCCCGGACTGCCCATCACGACCGCCGATTCCAGCACAAGCGCGAGCAATTGCTGCCATAGTTCCGGATGGGAAAAGACCTGTTCGGCCATCTGTATACCAGTATCCAGGCGCGATGCCGGCAATGGTATGGCAAGGCACAACAGGGCGTCTTGAACGATCGTGCAGGGAGCCTTCCGGCGCAGGCCGCGCACGGCTCTTGGCTGCTGTTTGATCGAGCTACCGCTGCGCGCTGGCGTCTAAGCACTCGCGCTGTCGAGTTCGACGATATCGTCCGGACCGAACTCCAATGATGCGGCGCGGACGAGGCTGTCTACCTGATCCAATGTCGTGGCGCTGGCGATCGGCGCGGTGACGCCGGGCCGCGCAATCACCCAGGCGAGCGCCACTTCCGCCGGCTTGGCCGCGTGACGTCCCGATACGGCGTCGAGTGCCGCCAGGATGCGCATGCCGCGCGCGTTGAGATAGTTCTTCACGTCGTCGCCACGCGCGCTTTTGCCGAGATCGGCCTGGCTGCGGTACTTGCCGCTCAAAAACCCCTTGGCGAGGCTGAAATAGGTGATGACGCCGATATCCTCGGCCACGCACAGATCGCGCAGCGGCCCATCGAAAGAGGCGCGATCGTAGAGATTATACTCCGGCTGCAGCACCGCATAGCGCGGCAGGCCCCGCAAGCTGGCCACGTCCAGCGCGGCACGCAACTGGCCAGCATCGAGATTGGACGCGCCGACGTGGCGGATCTTGCCCTTGTCGAGCAGCTTCTGATAGGCGCCAAGCGTTTCCTCGTAAGGGGTGGCCGGGTCCGGCCAGTGCGACAGATAGAGATCCACGACTTCGGTCTGCAGCCGCTGCAGCGACGCATCGATGGCCTTTTCGATATAGGCCGCGGAGAGGTCTTTCCTGCCCTGCCCCATGTCCGACCCGACCTTGGTGATCACCACAACCTTGTCGCGATTGCCGCGGCTTTTCATCCATTTGCCGATGATCGTTTCGGATTCGCCGCCCGTGTTGCCGGGAACCCAGCGCGAATAGGAATCGGCGGTGTCGATGGCGTTGAGGCCGGCGCCGACGAACCGGTCGAGCAGGTCGAAAGAGGTTTTCTCGTCGGCGGTCCAGCCGAAGACGTTGCCACCCAGAACCAGTGGCGCGATGGACAGGTCGGTTTGACCGAGACGACGTTTCTGCAAGACTGATCTCCGTGAGGATGGGAAGGATCGGGGCGAAAAGCCCTCGCTTACCTAGGTCTCACTCGCGCCGAGGTCAAAGGCCTAGCCGTTCTTTCCGACGGACCAGTGCTTCACAAGGGCGCGACCCAGGGGCGCGATCCGCCGCGCTCCACATTCCAGCCGATGCCTACTGGCTCTGGCGCCGGTATTCACCAGGCGGCAGTCCGACCACGCGGTTGAAAAGCCGGCTGAATGACGCCGTATCCCGGTATCCGACCTGGTAACATATTTCCGAGATACCGAGCTTGGTGCTTTCAAGAAGCGCCTTCGCGGCCTCAAGGCGCCGGTCCTGGATCCATCGGCCGGGAGTGGTGTGCAATTCATCGGAAAACCGGCGCGCAAGCGTTCGCGGCGACAGACCGAGCTGCGCACCAAGGAAGGCAAGGTCGAGCGCTCCGAGCTGTTTTCTGGACAACGTTTCGAGCCGGTCGCGGAACGGCTCTTGCGAAGGCAGCAGATCGGTGAGCGGGAACTCGTAGGGTGTCTGGATCTGCCGCGACGGCGGCAGCACCAGCAACTTGCGAACCAGGCCCTCCTCCCTGGCGAAGCCAAGATCCCGCAGAAGCGCCTTGCCGAGCTCCAGGCCTGAAAAACCGCCGCCGCAAGTATAAATCCGTCCGTCCCCGATCAGCACACGTGAAGCGTCCCAACGCACCTTCGGAAAGCGGCGCTGGGCATCGGTCTTCAGCCACCAGGAGATCGTCGCGCGCTTTCGGTCAAGAAGACCGGCGTCTGCCAAGAAGTAACCGGCCCCGCAATGCGCGGCGATAATGGCGCCGTCGCGTTGCGCCCTTGCGATAAGCGGCGCGGCGTGGCGGCTCTCTTCCTCCAGCGCGGCAACAAGCTCCGGGACTTGCATGCCGGGCATGGCCAGCAGAATCAGCAGGTCCATGCGCTGCGAGGGTTCGCGTCTGGTGTGAAAGGAGATTCCACGCGTCGTCGTGGCGTCGGCCTGCCGTGCCACGAATTCGAAGGAAATCGCCGGCGCGCCGCGAATGGTGTTCACCAGCTCGAACATTTCGACAAGCGTCGCGGCGACAGCCGAATAGAACGTCGACGGCAGCCAGATCACGGCGTGAACGGGACGATTGTCCAAGATGGCTCCTTTGAACAGCTATGGCAAGTTTAGCACATAGATTGTCAAATCTGCCAATTCCGATTTTTTGCCAGCAGCCTTAGGTTCCGCGACGCCGATGCAAACACCGGTGCCTGCGATCTGGCCGCGTCCAGATTGCATGGCCAGATCGCCCTTTATTGGAGACCGCCATGAAAGCAGTTGTATTCGACGCAATCGGCTCGCCGCAGGACGTGCTCTATCTCGGCGACGTGCCCATGCCGCGAATCGGCGACGGTGAGGTGCTGCTCAGGATGGTCTCCGCCTCGGTCAATCCTGGCGACTTCCTGTTCATCCAGAACCTCTATCCCGAACCGAAGAAGCCGCATTTCCCCCGCCAGATCGCCGGAAACCATGGCGCCGGCATTGTCGAGGCCGTGGGCGCGAACGTCGCCTTGAAACCGGGCACGGTTGTCGCATTCAGCTACTACAACAGCTGGGCTGAATATGCCGCCGTTCCGGCCGCTTGGCTGATCCCGCTGCCCACCGGCTATCCGGTCGAACGCGCCGGGCAGATGGTGAACCCTATCACCGCCTGGGACCTGCTGGCGGATTCCCGTGTGCAGCCTGGACAGTGGCTGGCCGTCACGGCCGGCTATTCATCGGTTTCGACGATGGTTATGCAGTTCGCCCAACGGCGCGGCATCAACGTGATCGCGCTCGTGCGACGCTCTCACGACGGGCTGGACCTGAAGAGGCTTGGTGCCACAGCCACCCTCGATCTGTCGGGTTTGAAGGTCGACATCCGGGAAGCGATCATGGACATGACCGGCGGCGCCGGGCTGAACGGGATCATCGATAATGTCGGCGGACCCGTCAGTGGCGAGTTGATCCGCACCCTGGCGATGGGCGGGCAGGTGGTTATCAATGGCGGCATGAGCACCGAGCGTTTCGAACTGCACAATTTCGACGTGCTGCTGAGCGGCCTCGAGATCAGGGCAAATATCTACCGCTATTTCTTTTCGCCGCCTGTCGAAGCCGACCGGCCAGTGTTGCGCGAGATTGTCGACATCTTCGGCCAACCCGATTTCCATGTCCCTGTCGGTGGCATCCATCCACTGGCGGAGTTCGAACTCGCCGTGACATCCAGCCTGGATCGCGCCGATCTCGGAAAGCAGATTTTCAGGATGTAACCCGGACCATGATCCCGAACCGAAGGTAAGCGACGGTTTTCGGGATCACGGTCAAACAACGAAAGAAGATCGCGATCCGATCCGTTTCGCCACCTCCTCCAGCCAATGGTCGCGGATCCCCAGCGCTTCGAGGTGCTCTAGCGTGCTGAGCACATAATCCTCGTTTTTTCCCGACTGGCCGACGGCGCCGCGAACGACGGCCGCTGCATCGGCGGCATGGAGCGCGCCGGCATATTGCTCGTGGGCACGATCTACGACATATGCGACCGCCGAGACCGTCTCCCCCCCATCCGTCTCGCCGTTCGTAGCGTCATTGTCGAGGCGAATGCTAAGCATGCGCTCGAGATAGACATTGGTGACCAGTTCGCGCTCGCGCAGATAGGTGATGACCTCGTTGCGCAGATCGCCGGGGACGCGGAAAGCCAGCCCGATGCAGGAGCCGCCACGGTCGAGGCCGAGCACCAAGCCGGGCCGTTCGCGCGTGCCGCGATGCACGAAGGAGTAGACGCACAGCGAGCGGCGATAGCCATGGAGGCGGGCCCGCCGCGTCTCGACATGCGCAAATCCCGGCCGCCAGATCAGCGAGCCGTAGCCAAAAACCCAAAAATCGCCCATATCGCCAAGCCTGGTTGCAGCACCGCACTGGAATCGGTGTTTTTTTCAATCCGTCTCCGTCTACCCGATCTTGCCGGAAACGACACCTCTGCAACACGCGCCAACGAGAGCCGCAGCATGACGTCAAATGACGAACGCCCGCCGAATTTTCTCCGCCGGCTGTTCTGGCTCGGCGTTTTCATCGTCGTGCTGTTCGGCCTCTACAGTGCCGGCTGGTTCTACCTGGCAGACAAGGTCAAGAGCGAAGCCGACATAGCGGTGGCCGAACTCAACGGCAGTGGCATCGAGGCGGACTGCGCCAATCTCACGGTCAGCGGCTACCCCTCAAGCTTCGCCATTTCCTGCGACAGCCTGGCTTATCAGGACGACAGCAGGAACGTCGCCGCCTCGCTCGGCAGCCTCAAAGCAGTCACGCACATCACCCAGATCCTGTCCCCTGGCGCCGACCTGCGGGGGCCGCTCAGGACCTCCGTGCCGGGGATGGCGCCGCTGTGGATCGACTGGGACGATCTGCGAGCGAACGTCAACCTGTCCTGGCCCCTGCCCCGGCGCGTTTCACTGGAGGCAGAGGCTCTGTCAGCCCAGACCGATCCGGCCGATGGCACAGACCCGGTCGAGCTGTTCAGCGCTGGGACAGCGGCCGGAGAATTGCGTCCGAACGGCCAGGACATCGACTATGCCGGGAGTTTTACCGATCTCGAAATCGATCCGGGCGCGATCGATGGCCGCGTGCTGCCGCCGCTCGACGGCAGCGGCGACGTGACGCTGAAGAACGGCGTGGCGCTGATCAAGACACAAACAGAGAGCCTGCGCGGCCAGGCGGTGGATATCGGCAAGCTCGATCTGTCGTCGGGAAGCGCGCGCGTCACCGTTTCCGGGCCGGTCTCGGTCGATGCCGACGGGCTGATCGACGCCGATTTGATGATCAGGCTCAGCGATCCGAAGGCGGTGGCGGAAATCCTCGGCAAGGCCATTCCCGAGCAGAAGAGCCAGATCAAAACCGGCTTTGCCGGGCTGGCGCTGCTTGGCAACGAACCGTCGATGCCGCTCAAGATCGTCAAGGGCAAGGCCTCGCTCGGTTTTATCCCGCTGGGCAGCATCGAGCCGGTCGATTAGGCGATGATTGCGAACCTCCAGTTCGGAAAGACCATGGTCAAACAGGTAGATAAATGAACCGCCCGGTGAAGCTCCTGAGTGTTGGCGCGCTGACGCTCGATACGATCCTTCGCGTCGACAAGCTTCCGGCGCGTCAGGGCAAGTTCATCGCGTCCGACGGCGTCCAGATCGCCTCGGGCATGGCTTCGAGCGCTGCCTGCGCCGCACGCCGCCTCGGCGCGGAGGTATCGCTGTGGGCGAGCGCGGGAGACGACCTCGTCGGCGATCAGCTGGTCGCAGGCATTGAGGCCGAAGGCGTCGATTGCAGCTTTGTCCGGCGCGTCGCCGGCGCGCGGTCGGCGCTGTCGGCCATCCTGGTCGACACGCATGGCGAGCGCATTATCGTTCCGTTCTATGACAAGCTCGCCCAGGCCGACCCCGAAGCGCTCCCCACAAAAGATCTCACCGCATTCGATGCCGTCCTGGTCGACGTGCGCTGGCCGGGCGCGGCAGCTCTGGCCCTGACGGCGGCGCGCGCAATCGGCCGTCCAGCCATACTTGACGCCGACACCGCGCCACGGGCCGTGCTGGAACGGCTGTTTCCGCTCGCCTCGCATGTCGTCGCGTCGGAGCCGGCGGCGTTCATCCTCTGCGGCGAGGAGCAAGGCCCGCAGCTGGCCTGTGAAGCGCTGGCCAGACGCACCGATGCTTTCGTAGCGGTGACCGGCGGCGCAGCGGGAAGCTGGTGGTTCGACCGCTCGGTGGCGTCGGTGCGCCACGTCGCGGCGCCAAGGATCAAGGCAGTGGATACGCTTGCCGCCGGCGACGTCTTTCACGGCGCCTTTGCCGTCGGACTGGCCGAGGCGATGCCGATCGAACGGACATTGCGCTTTGCCAGCGCCGCCGCCGCGCTCAAATGCCTGCGCTTCGGCGGCAGGCTGGGCGCGCCGGACAGGGCCGAGACACTGGCGATGATGGCGGCTCACTGGACGGACTGAGACAGCGCCAAAAACCGTTGCTTTTGGGTCGATGCTCTATCCCTTGGCCGGATGCTCGACTGCCTGCCGGCCAAAGTCCGGTACGTCGATGTCCTGGCCGGCCTCGATGATCGAGCGGCGCACGGCGCGGGTGCGGGTGAACAGGTCGAACAGCTTTTCGCCGTCGCCCCAGCGGATCGCCCGCTGCAGCGAGGCCAGATCCTCCGAGAACCGCGCCAGCATTTCCAGGATGGCATCCTTGTTGTGCAGGCAGACGTCCCGCCACATCGTCGGGTCGGAAGCGGCAAGGCGCGTGAAGTCGCGAAAGCCGGAGGCCGAATATTTTATGACCTCGGACTTGGTCACCGACTCCAGATCGTCGGCGGTGCCGACGATGTTATAGGCGATGATGTGCGGCAGGTGCGAGACGATGGCCAATGTCATGTCGTGATGCTGGGGATCCATCGTGTCGATGTTGGAGCCGCAGCGGCGCCAGAATTCCGAGAGCCTTTCCAGCGCCTCGGGATCGGTGCCGGGTAGCGGCGTGAAGATGCACCAGCGGTTTTCGAACAATTCGGCAAAGCCGGCGTCCGGGCCCGATTTTTCAGTGCCGGCCAGTGGATGGCCGGGAATGAAATGCACGCCGGCAGGCACATGCGGCTGCATCTGCGCGATGACCGACGCCTTGGTCGAGCCGACATCGGTGAGGATTGCGCCCTGCTTCAGCGCCGGTGCGATTTCCTCGGCGACCTCGCCCGAAGAACCGACCGGCACCGAAACGATGACCAGGTCGGCATCGCCGACCGCCTCTTTCGCATCCGACGTGTAGAAGGAGCCGAGGCCGAGTTGCTTCGCCCGCGCCAGCGTCGTTTCGCTGCGCGTCGAGATGGCGACATGACCGGCAAGGCCTTCGCGATGGATTACGCGGGCCAGCGACGAGCCGATCAGGCCGATGCCGACCAGCGCGATCTTTTCGAACATCGGTGATGTCATGGTGTTCTAGCTTTTCAGAAATGTCGCGATGGCGGCGACAACGCCGCGATTGGCCTCTTCGGTGCCGATGCTCATGCGCAGCGCATTCGGGAAGCCGTAGCCGGAAACGCGCCGCAATATGTAGCCGCGCGCACAGAGGTAATCGTCCGCAGCTGCCGCCGAATGTTTTTTGTCTTCGGGAAAGTGGATGAGGACGAAATTGCCGACGCTCGGCGTCACCCGCAGTCCGAGCCTGGTCAACTCCTCGCTCACCCAGGTCAGCCAGGTCTCGTTATGCGCCACGCTTCGCTCGACATGGGCACGGTCGCGGATCGCGGCAATGCCGGCCTCGATCGCCGTCGCGTTGACGTTGAAGGGACCCCGCACCCGGTTGATCGCATCGATGACATGCATCGGCGCGTACATCCAACCAATCCGCGCGCCGCCGAGGCCGAGCTTGGAGAAGGTACGGGTCATGATCACGTTTTCCGCGCCAGCCACCAGTTCGACGCCGGCTTCATAGTCGTTGCGGCGGACATATTCGGCATAGGCTGCATCAAGCACCAGTAGCACGTTTCGAGGCAGGCTGGCATGCAGGCGGCGCACCTCCTGGAACGGCAAATAGGTGCCGGTCGGGTTGTTGGGATTGGCGAGGAAAATGATCCTGGTACGCGCCGTCACCGCAGCGAGGATCGCGTCGACGTCGGCGCGCTCATTGGTTTCCTTGACCGAAACCGGGACAGCACCTGCCGACTGGATGTAGATCTTGTAGACCATGAAGCCGTGTTCGGTGATCACAGCCTCGTCGCCGGGTGCGAGATAGGTCTGCGCAAGCAGGCCCAGAATCTCGTCGGAACCGTTGGAACAGACGATATTCGCCGGATTGAGGCCATGCACCTCGGCGATCGCCTCCCGCAGGCGCCTGGCGGTGCCGTCGGGATATATGTCGAGCTTGGCCGCAACGTCGCGCGCGGCTTCTATCGCCTTCGGCGAGGGGCCGAGCGGATTCTCGTTCGACGACAATTTATGGACCTTGGCAACGCCGGCCGGCGCCGTGCTTTTGCCCGGCACATAGGCCTCGATCTCCATGATCCCCGGGCGGGGCGTTGGACGTGCCTGATCCGATGCCTGGTTCATATTGCAAAAATCCGTCGAGAACGCTTCCGCTGCTCCAACGCGATGCGAATTTCGGATCCGCCACACTGGAAGCCGCCGCGGAAATACAAGCCGTGGCCTGGAATGTCGAGAGGCGGCAATGATCGGTGCGTGACTGGCCGTTGACGCCGAGGCGCGCCGGTCCTAAAGAAAGGCGAAATCCCGTGGTGATTTGGCCGGTCGGCTTGCAGCCACGTTAAACAACTCGCTAAAGGGCCGTTTGCATCCTGTAACCGGCTTTGCGAAGGCAATGCCGGTTTTTTTGTTGTCCGCAGCCGGCCGGACAGTCGCATCGAGCCGAAAATCGCAATCGACTTTCGGAAAACACGATGGGTTAATGTAAGAGGATGCGATGGTCGCGCTGCGCACGAAAAGAACTAACAACGAGGCCGACGAGCCGTCGAGCCCGGTGTTGCGTTTCGGCGCCGACAAGCCGCTCAAGCTCGATGCCGGCACACTGCTGTCGCCATTCCAGATCGCCTACAAGACCTACGGCACGCTCAACGACGCCCGCTCCAACGCCATCCTCGTCTGCCATGCACTGACCGGCGACCAGCACGTCGCCAGCACCAATCCAGTGACCGGCAAGCCGGGCTGGTGGGAAGTGCTGATCGGCCCCGGCAAGATCATCGACACCAGCCGCTTCTTCGTCATCTGCTCGAACGTCATCGGCGGCTGCCTTGGCTCGACCGGCCCCGCCTCGACCAATCCAGTCACCGGCAAGCCCTACGGGCTCGACCTGCCGATCATCACCATCCGCGACATGGTGCGGGCGCAGTTGATGCTGGTCGACCATTTCGGCATCGAAAAGCTGTTCTCGGTGCTCGGCGGCTCGATGGGCGGCATGCAGGTGCTGCAATGGGCGTCGAGCTATCCGGAGCGCGTTTTCTCGGCGCTGCCGATCGCCACCGGCGCGCGTCATTCCTCGCAGAACATCGCCTTCCATGAGGTCGGCCGGCAGGCGGTGATGGCCGATCCCGACTGGCATGGCGGCAAGTATTTCGAGCAGGGCAAGCGTCCAGAAAAGGGGCTGGCCGTGGCGCGGATGGCCGCTCACATCACCTATCTGTCGGAGGCGGCCCTGCACCGGAAGTTTGGCCGCAACCTGCAGGATCGTGAAGCACTCACCTTCGGTTTCGACGCCGATTTCCAGATCGAGAGCTATCTGCGCCATCAGGGCATGACCTTCGTAGACCGCTTCGACGCCAACTCCTATCTCTACATGACCCGGGCGATGGACTATTTCGACCTCGCCGCCGATCATGGCGGCCGGCTGGCCGACGCCTTTGCCGGCACCAGGACCCGTTTCTGCCTGGTCTCCTTCACCAGCGACTGGCTGTTCCCGACCGAGGAGAGCCGCTCGGTCGTTCACGCGCTGAACGCGGCCGGCGCCTCGGTGTCCTTCGTCGAGATCGAGACCGATCGCGGCCACGACGCCTTCCTGCTCGACGAGCCGGAGCTGTTCGCCGCCATCAACGGCTTCATCGCCTCGGCGGCCCGCGCCAGGGGGCTCAGCGCATGACCCCCAAAGATTACAGCCTTTTCGAACCGGCATCTTGCGCCAGGCAGCAGCGCATGACGCCTGAAGTTTGCAGGCTTTTCCGATCAAGGTCATGCGCCAGGCATCAGCGCATGGCCCCGAAAAGTTGCAGACTTTTCGGATCAAGGTCATGCGCCAGTCAAAGGCCACGATCATGAGTGTCAACCACGCCCAGCGCGTCGACCTCGAAGTCGTCGCCGATCTCATCCCGCCGCAGTCGCGGGTGCTGGACGTCGGCTCCGGTGATGGCCTGCTGCTCGAATTGCTGCAGGCAACGAAGCAGGTCGACGGCCGTGGGATGGAACTGTCGCAGCGCGGCGTCAACGAATGCGTGGCACGCGGCCTGTCCGTCATCCAGGGCGACGCCGACAAGGACCTCAAATTCTATCCCGACAAGGGTTTTGATTTCGTCGTCCTGTCGCAGACCTTGCAGGCGACCCGCAACCCGAAGCTGGTGCTCGACGAGTTGCTCAGGATCGGCAAGCACGCCATCGTCTCCTTCCCCAATTTCGGCCACTGGCGGGTACGCCTTTCGCTGTTCGTCGAAGGGCGGATGCCGGTGACCAAGGACCTGCCCTATTCCTGGTACGACACGCCCAACATCCATTTCTGCACCATCCGCGACTTCGTCAATCTCTGCGAAGAGCTCGGCGCAACGGTGGAAAAGGCAACCGCGCTCGACGCCAATGGCCAGAAAATCGGCCTGTCGATGCCATGGTGGTTCTGGAATTTCTTTGGCCAGCAGGCGGTGTTCCTGCTGAAGCGATAACGGCGACCCGTCGCTTCGGCCAGCCGGCCCGAGTCCGGAGACATCTGGGACAGATCGCCGTTCGTCGAGGTCTAACGATCAAGTTCCGGAAAATACGGATCGGAGAAAAACCGCCGACCGCGCTCGCCTTGCAAACAGTCGACCGGTGCTGCCGCGTCGACCGGGACGGACCCGGGATCGGCCCCGGGACCGGCATTGGGATCGGTAACACCGCTGACCTCGAGGACCAGCTTGCGGCGTATGGCGGTCACGAATTCCGAAGCGGCATAGACCGGCAGCACGAAGGAGCCTGGCCCGCCTGTGACGCACTCGGCATAGTATTGGTCGAGATGGCTGAAGCTGGGCGACGGGCTGATCAGGATCGGCAGGCCATTGATGACGATGCCCTTTGCTATCGCGGCGTCGCGTGTCGTGGCGACGGGCATCCCGATATTGTTGGGGCCATCGCCTGAGATGTCGATGACGCTGCGCGTCGCGTCGAAGGCGGCTCCATCCAAAAGCTTGGCGCCGAAGGCGAGCGCACTGGAAATCGAGGTGCCGCGAAAGCTCCTGAACGGGCGCGCCTCGATCTTGCCGGCGAATACCTCGGCGCTCTCGGCATCGTCGATGACCTGCCAGGCAATGACGGCGTCGTCGCGGACGGTGCCTGCCCATTCGAAATAGGCCAGCGCAATGCGGCCGTTCACGCCCGAACGCACCGCATTGATGAAGTCGGGGTGGCGCAGCGCCTTGACATAGCCGGCGCGCTGCAGGGCGAATTCCTTTTCGTCCATCGAGTGCGAGATGTCGACCGCCAGCACCAGTTCGACGTCCACGGCAATGGTGTCGGCAGGCGCGGCCAAAGGTGCTGCCTGGGCACGGGCAAGGCAGGCAAGCAGGCTGACGCAGGTCGCCCAAAAGCGCGCAGCGGTTTTGGGGTAACGACAAGCATCGAAGCAAAGACTCAAAGCGTGTCGCATGAATCCAACGCCGCAGGCTTCCGAACGATGCCGGCAATCTTTCGCCGCGATCACGGCAAAATAAAGCTTACGGCCGGCTATGCCTGTTGGTGGGCTTTGGCGACGGCCGGGGGTGGTTCGATCGCGCCGGCCCTGACGCGGACTGGCTTGAGAGCCGGTCGCTCGAAATCTTTCACGATCGCCAATGAGCGCGGGAAGAATTCAATATTCTGCTGGCCACGGCCGATATTGAGGATCGCGGCGTCGGCAAGACGCGCCTCCAGCATCGACAGCACCCGCCGCAGCGTCGCGCCGTCGAACGTGTCCAAAGCCTCATCGATGATCACCCATTTCGGCTGCCGCAAGACCAGCCGGGCAAAGGCAAGCAGGCGCTGCTCGTCATCGCTCAATTCGCGCTCCCAGCGCGCCGACCGGTCGAGCGAGGATGACAGCCGCCCGAGACCGACCTCGGCAAGCACCGCCGAGATCTCGGCGTCGCTGACCGCGGCATCGGCGTGGTCGAGCACCTCGCGCAGCGTGCCGAGCGGGAAATAGGGTTTTCGGGGAACGAAGGCCGGCACCTCTCCGGCCGGCATGCCGATCCGCCCGCTTCCCCACGGCCACAGACCGGCAATGGCGCGGAAGAACAGCGTCTTGCCGGCGCGCGGATCTCCGGTGATCATGACGCGCTCGCCGGCACGGATCTCGACATGGGGCTCGGCGAGCTTGGTGCATCCATCCCGCGACGCAATTTCGAGCTTGTCGAATGTCAGCCTGCCGTCCGGATTTTCGCCGAACTCGATGCGCCTCTCGCTGTGGTGGAGCACATCCGTTTCAGCAAGCGCGATGCGGAAATCGGCGACGCGCATCAGCGTGGCGCGCCAATCGGCGATGCCGCCGATATTGTTGATGAACCAGCGCAACGAGG
This sequence comes from Mesorhizobium sp. WSM4829, assembly GCF_055811475.1. Taxonomy (NCBI): domain Bacteria; kingdom Pseudomonadati; phylum Pseudomonadota; class Alphaproteobacteria; order Hyphomicrobiales; family Phyllobacteriaceae; genus Mesorhizobium; species Mesorhizobium sp. WSM4829. The sequence goes on from NZ_JBVVQJ010000006.1 coordinate 65,561, forward strand.
AATGCACCTGGTTGAAGGCGCCGACAGCCATCATCAGCCCGCCGAAGCTGATGTCACCGGCGAAATAGACCGGCGCGGCGACGAGGATCGGCGCGACGACAGTGATCCAGCCATAGGTGTCGGTCACCCAGGAAAGATTGATCTGGGCGCTGTAGATGCGCCGCATCGCGCCCAGCACCGTGCCGAGGTCGAGCTCAAGCCGCCGTCGCGCGTCGGCCTCGCCGTGCGCAAGCGCGATGGCATCGACATTCTCGTTGACGCGGACCACCGAGGAGCGCAGCTCCGCCTCGCGCGTATAGCGGTCGCTGTTGAAGCGGATGAGCGGCCGTCCGACCAGCCAGCTCAGCCAGGAGGCGGTGCCGGCATAGAGGATCGCGGCCCACACCATGTAGCCCGGAATCGCCAGCGAATAGCCGCCGACATGGAAGACGAAGCCGGAAGACAGCGACCATAGGACGCCGACGAACGAAACAAGCAGAATGAACGACTGCAATAGCCCTATGCCGAGACCTGTTGAAAGATCGGAGAGATGCCCGGCATCCTGCTGCAGGCGCTGGTCGGGGTTGACGCCGATGGCGCCGGCGTTGGCGAGCCGGAAAGCCCGCGCCGGCCGCATCCATTCACCGATCAGATCGACGGTCAACGCCTCACGCAGCTTCAGCCGGATCGTCTGGTCGAGCCAGGTCTGGCCGACATTGAGCACCACAAGCCCGCCGGCGATGGCGGAAAACACCAGAAGCTGGTGCAGGAAACCCTGCATGTCGCGCCGAGCCAGCGCGTCGTAAAAGGGCTCGTTCCAGCGATTGAGCAGAACCTGCCCGATCGAGGTTGCCACAATGACGGCGACGATGCCGAGGCAGGCCCAGAGCAGTTGTTTGCGGATCGGCGACGTCGCCAGCGCCAGCCTGATTGTCGCCAGCTGGTCGCGCAGGCTGCTAGCTTTGACCGACGCGGCAATCGGCTTGGCGCTGGCCTCGAAATCCGGATGATCAGCCATTGATGAAGACCCTTCGCAAGCGGTGCTGAAACCGGTGAGCAAGTCGACTCAATCGGGTAGCAAACCCGCCCACGACAGATAGGTGGGAAAAAGCGTGATTCCGATCACGAAAACGTCATCGGCGGCCCGGCGACGGCGCCTTCCCGCTCGGCGATATCCGGCCGAGCCTTGTGGCGCCATGCGGCGAGAAAACCGGCACGAAGACGCGGCGAGAGGCGCGCTGGACGACCGGCACACCCTGATAGAGCCGCTTCTGCGCCTCGACGACGATGACGCCGGAAAAGATCGGCCAGAACCTGCGGCCGGCGCGCTCCAGCACATTGTGGAACCGCATCATGAAGCGTCGCCGCGATGGCGGGAAGAACAGGGCGTCGGACCAAGCCGCGGGCGTGAAATTCGCTTCGCGCAGCAATTCGGTGAGCTGGCCGCGCGAGAAAGGCCGGCCGCTGCCGAACGGCGTATGCTCGAAACGGGCCCAGACACCGCGCCGGTTGGGCACGACGATGACGACGCGGCCGGCGGGCGACAGCACCCGCCAGATTTCGTTCAGCGTCTCGCGCGGGTTCTCGGCATGTTCGAGTGAATGGACGAGCAGCATGCGGTCGATGGAGGCATCGACCAGCGGCAATTCCTCATCGAAGACCAGCGCGGTCGCGGTCGGCCCGGTGGCCGGCCAGACCACCGCGCCTTGCGTCGCCGGCATGAAGGCAAAGACACGTTCGGCATCGGTGCCGAACCGCTCCAGCCACGGCAAGGTGTAGCCGAGGCCGACCAGCCGCTCATTGGGCACGACAGCCCATATCGAGGACAACGCCATGGTGATCGAGCGTTCGGCCAATCGCCCGAGCGTGGTCGAATAAAAGGAGCGAAGGTCGACGATATCGGAATGCATGCGCGGCACGCTATCTTCGATGCTGTCCAAGTTCAACAAAGGCGCCAAGTTCTACAAAGACGATGACATCCGCGGGCAAGCGCCCTATGTCTGCGGCGACTGCTGCATCGGCCAGAAATCGGTTTCGATTTCGGAAGACACGATGCAGCAGGTAAAAAGTGTCAGAAGCGTCCTTTGTGCGTCCTACTGGACGCGCGGCGCTCTCGTGGAGAGATGCGATGCCGGTTGAAATCGAACAATTCATGTGCCGCAGCGACAATTTCGGTGTGCTGGTGCATGACCCGAAAAGCGGCCAGACCGCGATCATCGACGCGCCCGAGGAGGCGTCGATCCTGGCCGCGATCGAGCGTACCGGCTGGACGCCGACGATGATCCTGACCACCCACCACCATGTCGACCATGTCGAGGCCAATCTGGCGTTGAAGCAACGGTACAAGCTGCGCATCGTCGGACCGGAGGCGGAACAGGCCAAGATTCCCGGCATCGACGAAACCGTCGAGCAGGGTTCGGTCATCCACCTCGGCGAGGAGAGGATCGACGTGATCGCCACGCCCGGCCACACGGCGGGCCATGTCTCCTATCATCTGCCGGCGTCGAAAGTGGCGTTCACCGCCGACACACTGTTCGCACTCGGCTGCGGCCGGCTGTTCGAATGCAAGCCGCCGGTGATGTACGATTCGTTGAAGAAGCTCGCGGCGCTTCCGGCCGAGACGGTCGTCTATTGCGGCCATGAATACACGCTTTCCAACGCCCGCTTCGCGCTGACCGTCGACCCGACCAATTCGGCATTGAAGGAGCGCGCCGCGAAAATCGAAGCGCTGCGCGCCGACGGCAAGCCGACGCTGCCGACCACGATCGGTGAGGAACTGTCGACCAATCCGTTCCTGCGCTGGCACGATCCGGCAATCCGCAAGCATCTCGGCATGGAGAACGCCTCCGACGCCGAAGTGTTCGCCGAAATACGCAAGCGCAAGGATAATTTCTGAGCACCGTTGATGGTCTGGCATCCATGAAGGTCTGAGGAAAATGACCAGTTCCGCCGAAATCATCGCGGCGCTCGGCCTGAAACCGCATCCGGAAGGCGGCTGGTATGCCGAGACCTTTCGCGATGGCGCGGAAGGCGCTCGCGGCCATTCGACCGCGATCTATTTCCTTTTGGAGCAGGAGCAAGTGTCGGCCTGGCACCGCGTCAAGGACGCCGCCGAGGTCTGGCATTTCTATGCCGGCGCCCCGCTGGCACTGTCGATGCATCGGGAAAACGGGCCGGTGATCGAGCAGGTGCTCGGCACGGCATTGGCGGCGGGCGAGCGGCCGCAGATCGTTGTGCCGGCAGGCTGGTGGCAGTCGGCGCGCAGCCTGGGCGAGTGGACGCTGGCCGGCTGCACCGTGGCGCCGGGCTTCGATTTCGCCGCCTTCGAGCTGGCCGAACCGGGCTGGCAACCGGGAACGCGTTAGGTATATCGAGATTCAGGTCAGGCCGAGCCGAAAATGGTGGATTCCGAGAACCGGAACGGAGCGTACGTTTGGGTACGTGAGTACCGGAAGCGCAGGAAACCGCCGTTTGCAGGCCGGCATCACCTGAATATCGACATACCTAACCCAGCAGGAAACTCATCGTGATCCCCAGCTGGGCGGCATAATACAGCACCCAGACCGCGCGGCGCGTCCAATCGCAGTGCGGCGAGATGGCGCTCAGCAGGAACTTTTCCGAGGCGAGCAGCCCGTCGGACGCCATGAACAGCACGGCGCCGCCGACGACCCAGAAATTGCTCAGGGTCAGCGCCGAAATGCCCATGGCAAAAATTGTCGCGATATAGACGCTGATCGGAAGGCGCAGGGCGGGGCCGACACGGCGCCAGAGCGCAAAAAGCATGGCGAGCGCCAACACGGCCATTGCCACGGCAATCGCCGCGCGCAACGGCTCGGCCGAGAGCAGCCCGACCCCCTCGCCGGAGCGCAGGAACAGCGCGATGTAAAGCCCATGCGCCACGAGAAAACTGGCCAGCCCGCCGACAAAAGCCTTTTCAGCGTCGCGCGACAGCAATGCGTCGCCGATAGCGCTGAGCGCCAGCGCCGCGATGAGCAGCCACGGACCGCCCTGCAGCGATGCCAGCACAGCAAGCATTGCCACGGCCAGCGTCTTGACCGCGGAACGCGCAAGCGTCTGTGGCATGTCGATGGTGAAGGCGTAGATCACCGCGGCGGCCAGCGAAAACAGCAGCGTCGCATTGGCGTCGGCGTCGATGCCGCCGGGAAACGGCATCACGCCCCTGCCTCGCTCGCAGCCCTCTTGCGCAAGAACAGCGATTTCGCCGCAAGCGCTGCGCCGCCGGTGATCAGCACGCAGGCGGCGAGGATGCGCAGGGACGGCTCGGCGAAGCCGGCTGATATCAGCACCAGCGTCGACAGCAGCGGCGCGGCATAGCTTGCCGCGCCCAGCGCCTGGATGTTGCCGCGCTTGACGCCGATATCCCAGGCGTAGAAGGCCGCGCCCACCGGCATCAGGCCGAGGCCGAGCACGGCCAGCCACTGGCCGGCGCCGACTGGCAGCACCGTCTCTTCCAGCATCAGATGGCAGACAAGCGAAAGCGCTGCCGTGGCCGCACAGAACCAGGTGACGATGCTGGTCGGCACCGACGGAAAGCGGCGCGACAACAGCGAATAGGACGACCACAGCACGGCGCAGACGCCGGCCATCGCATAGCCGAAGGCATAGCGCGCGTCGAAGGCAATCCCGCCGGCCTTGGTGACGATCAGAAAAGTGCCGGCAAGGCCGAGCAGTGCGCCGACGACATGGTTCCAGGCCAGCCGCTCGCCCGGCATCAGCGCCGATCCGAGCACGATCAGCAGCGGCCACAGATAGGCGATGAGGCTCGCCTCCACCGCCGGCGCGTTGCGCAGCGCAGTGAAATAGAAGAAGTGATAGCCGAATAGGCCGGCAATGCCGATCAGCCACACTTGCGGCGGTATTTTCTCGCTCCCGGCGGTGGCCGGCATGAACAGCCGCGCGACGAGCCCGACGCCAGTGCCGATCGTGAAGGTGATCGCCGAGAGCAGGAATGGCGGCACCGCGCCGGAAGCGTCCGTAAGCAGCGCCAGCAGCGCCCACATGGCGACCGCCGAGAAGCCGATCAGTGTTGCGCGCCCCATGTCCGTCTCCGGCGGCGCGCGATCGCGCCTATTCTGTCGCTTCGAACCGCTCCGCGCTGACGGTGAGGGTGCCGATTTTCGTGCCGACCGTGGCGTGGATGGGCGCATATACGCCGGTTTGGCCGACCGGTGCAAACGTCACCATGATGCGGCTGCGCTTTCTCAGGTAATCCAGGGATTTGCGGTTCTTGCGATAACCGGCCACCGGCTCAAAATCCAGCCGGCAAGTGACGGTATCGCCCTCGTAGCCGCGCACCGAGGTCGAGCCTTTCGACTCGTAGGTCAGCGTCAGATCGGCGCGCATCTCGCCGTCATAGAGCTTCACCGTGCGCCCGCAGACCTTGTCGAGACTATCGGCATGGATGACGGTGGCGGCCATCGGATCGAGCACCGAGGCGAGATGGCTGGCGGCCAGCGGTATCCATTTCTTGGAATTGCGCTTCTTCGGCGCAGGCACGACCTTGGTCGCGGTAACAGTGCCGTTGGCGAACTGGATATCGATCATCGATGCCTTGTCGCCCGATTTGTAGTCGGCGCGGAACGCCTGCGGCTGCAATTGCTTGCCCAAAATCTTGCCCTTCGAGGAGACCGTGCCACGCGTGTCGTCGAATATTGTGGCGAGGCCGGCGCTGGAGACGCTGCCTTCGATCGAATAGGTATCGCCTTCGTAACTGCTGGAAAAGCTTGCCTTGGCCACCGAGAAGCCGTGGACCGAAACCGTATACTCGCCCTTGAAGGATTGTTGCGTGGCGGCAGAAATTGCCGTCGGCAGCGCCACGGCGAGCGATGCAAGGAGAGCATGAGACGAACGAAGCATGGCGGGATCGATCCTCGATTTCAGCAGAAGCGCGCAACTCCAGCCTGGTATCTCCTTGTGCGACCGCTTATAGACTGAATTTCGGCCTTTATGTGAAAGACGTCGTCACACCCGGGCGCAAGCCGGAGCTTGACGCATCGCCGAAATGCAACTATGGAACGCCAACTTTTTCCATAAGGCCGCCTGACCGAAACCGCGCGCCACCCGGCGCGGGTTGAATGTTTGGCCAGACCGAGAACTGAAGGTTTAGAACCATGTCCCGCACCTGCGAACTCACTGCCAAGGCAGTCATGTCCGGCAACAATGTGAGCCACGCCAACAACAAGAGCAAGCGTCGCTTCCTGCCCAATCTCGTCAATGTGACGCTGATCTCGGAAGCGTTGAACCAGAATGTGCGCCTGCGCATTTCGGCCAACGCGCTGCGTTCGGTCGAGCATCGCGGCGGCCTTGATGCGTTCCTGGCCAAGGCCGACGCCAAGGAGCTGTCGCAGCGCGCGCGGCTGCTGAAGAAGCAGATCGCCAAGAAGCTCGCCGAACAGCCGGCCGCTTGATTTTTCAGGCAACCGCCTTCGGCATCGGACCGAAAAGTGCGAAGCGGTTTTCGGAGAAATCCGATGGCCAAACAGCAATGGAGTGTCGTCCGAACTCGGCATGACACCCCGCTGGTTCCATTACCCAGGATAAAAAAATGAGCTTTTTCTCCCGATACCTGCCCTTTGTTGCGGCCATGGCGCTTGTCGTGGTGGCGTCGAACGTCCTCGTGCAGTTCCCGCTGCAGGGTGCAATCGGCGGCCTGTCGCTGGCCGACATTCTGACCTGGGGCGCCTTCACCTACCCGTTCTCCTTCCTGGTCACCGACCTTGCCAATCGCCGCTACGGCCCGGCTGTGGCGCGCCGGATCGTGTTTGTCGGCTTCACGGCGGCAGTGATCTGCTCGGTCGTCATCCCGCCCTTGCTGTTCCGCTGCGGCCTGATCGAATTCGAGACGGCTGCCGACCGGCTGGTGCGCATTGCGGCGGCTTCCGGCACCGCGTTCCTGATCGCGCAGCTGCTCGACGTGACCGTGTTCAACCGGTTGCGCCGGCAGAGCTGGTGGCGGGCGCCGATCGTCGGCACGCTGGTCGGCTCGGTGTTCGACACCGCGGTGTTCTTCACGATCGCCTTTTCGGCGGCTTTTGCCTTCGCTGGCCCGAACGATGGCTTTGCGCTCGAAACCGCGCCGCTGATCGGCGTGCTGCCGGTCGAGGCCATGCGCTGGGTTTCATGGGCGCTCGGCGACCTCGGCGTGAAGCTGATCATCGCCGTGGTGGCGCTGATCCCCTACCGGCTGCTTGCCGCCCGCTGGAGCCAGCCGGCACTGGCGGCATAGAGAAAAGATCATGCCCACAGGTTCTCGAGCATGATCCCGTGGGTCCAACTCGATACCGCGAAAACGCCTGACGGCGACCACGCGCTGCGCCTGAAACAACGCGGCGCCGAATTCTCGATCATGCTCGGCTCGAACGAGCTGATGAACAGCCGCCTCAGCGGTTCTGAGGAAGCGCTGGCGAGGCTGTCCTGCCAAAGGATTGCCGGCCGCAGGCAGCCGAAAATCCTGATCGGCGGGCTGGGCATGGGTTTCACGCTGCGCGCCGCGATTGCCGAGCTTGGCGCCGATGCCGGCATCGTTGTCGCCGAGTTGGTGCCCGCCGTGGTGGCGTGGGCGCGCGGCCCGATGGCCTCGCTGTTCGGCGGCTGTCTCGACGATCCGCGCGTGACCATTCGCGAGGCGGATGTCGGGCAGATCATACGATCGGAAGCCTCGGCCTGGGATGCCATCCTGCTCGACGTCGACAATGGGCCGGAAGGGATCGTCCACAGGGCCAACGATGCCCTTTACAGTGTAGCCGGGCTGATCAGCGCGAGAGCAGCGCTCAAGCCCGGCGGCGTGCTGGCGGTCTGGTCGCAGGGACCCGACAGCGGTTTTACCCGCCGGCTCAAGCAGGCGGGCTTCGCGGTCGAGGAGGCCAAGGTGCGAGCCAATGGCAAGCGCGGGGCACGCCAAATCATCTGGATAGCGACCAACGGACCCCGGCCTGCCGCAACCGGCGCCAAGCTGTAGCTTGTTATCGGCCGTCCTTTGCCGACCGCCTCTCAATCCTCGTGCAGCACAAATTCCAGATACAAATTACGCTGTAGCATCGAGTGGTTGTCGTCCGAGACCAGCGACACCATCAGCGCGCCGTCGTCGCGGGTCCAGACGTCGAGCCCTTCCATATTGTCGATCTGGTAGCCCATGTCGGCTTCCATCAGCATCGGCCCGTCGGCAACCGCGCCCTTCTCGACACTTTCGCCATAGATGCGCCGCAGCCGAATCTTGACGCCGCCGGCCATCGAAAAGCTGCGCTCCAAAAGCAAGAGGTCGCCGTCCGGCAGGAAGGCGCCGTCGGCAATGTCGAAATTGCCGTTGCGCTTGACGGTGAAGACGCCCTTGTGCGGCCCTTCGATAACGGCCGCATAGATGTTGCCTGCCTTGTCGAGGCTCTTTTCCGAGACCACGACCAGCCCGCCTTGGTGCTGGCCTTCAGGATTGGCGTGGGTGATGGTCTCAAAGCCGCGATTGCGGCGAAGCTCCCCGGCTGGAATCAGGAAGTCGAGCTGCCTGAACGGCGGCTCCATGTCACCCGGTTCGATCTTGAACTGTGCAATGCGGTGATCGCGCTCGAAGCCGACTGTGGCAATGCCGTCCTTGAGCGCAAGGCCTTCGGCGTCGACCTCCCATTTCTCGGCGATCAGCTGGCCTGCCTCGTCGGCCATCTGCTGCATACGGAAATTCCGGATGCCGGATGGGCGCTTGTCGGCATCATGGGTGACGGTGCCGAAGAACCAGAAACCGGTGTCGGCGACGCCGATGAAATCACTGCCGGGCTTGCGGAAACGAAACGCCGACAGCGCGCCGAAATCGCGTGACGGCGAGGTCATTTCCAGCCCGCCGACGAATTCGAGCGGGCCGAACCGCTTTTCGTCACCGCCGATATGAAACCGGTCTATCAGCCGTGCCGAGATTTCGATCGGCTCGACCGCAACGGTGCCGGCAGCGATGGGAGCCGACAAGGCGATGCCGGCAACGAACAGGGCTGTGGCGGCGAAAAGCGTCTGCCGAAAGCCGCCCCGCGAAAAAATCATCCGGCGCGCCGCATGCCGCCGCGTCGCGTGTCGCGCATGCTTTCCTCGCCAAACAGCGAGGCCAGTTGCTCGGTCATGGCGCCGGCCAGTTCCTCGGCATCGACGATGGTGACGGCGCGGCGATAGTAGCGGGTCACGTCGTGGCCGATGCCGATGGCCAGGAGCTCGACCGGCGAGCGCGTCTCGATCAATTCGATCACCGCGCGCAGATGCCGCTCGAGATAGTTGCCCGGATTGACCGACAGCGTCGAATCGTCGACCGGCGCGCCGTCCGAGATCATCATCAGGATCTTGCGCTGCTCCGGCCGCGCGATCAGGCGGTTGTGCGCCCACAGCAGCGCCTCGCCGTCGATATTTTCCTTGAGCAGGCCTTCGCGCATCATCAGGCCGAGATTGCGCCGCGCCCGCCGCCACGGATGGTCGGCGGATTTGTAGATGATGTGGCGCAGATCGTTGAGCCGCCCAGGATTGGGCGGCTTGCCTTCCTTCAGCCATTTCTCGCGCGCCTGCCCGCCCTTCCAGGCGCGGGTGGTGAAGCCGAGGATCTCGACCGAGACGCCGCAGCGTTCCAGCGTGCGCGCCAGAATGTCGGCGCAGGTGGCGGCGACGGTGATCGGCCGGCCGCGCATCGAGCCCGAATTGTCGAGCACCAGCGTCACCACCGTGTCGCGGAATTTGGTGTCGCGCTCCTGCTTGAAGGACAGCGGCTGCATCGGGTCGATGACGACGCGCACCAGCCGCGCCGGATCGAGATAACCCTCTTCGAGATCGAAATCCCAGGACCGGTTCTGCTGCGCCATCAGGCGGCGCTGCAGCCGGTTGGCCAGCCGGCCGACGACGCCGGACAGGTTGGCAAGCTGCTTGTCGAGGAAGGCGCGCAGCCGATCCAGTTCTTCCTCTTCGCACAGATCCTCCGCACCCACCGTCTCGTCGAAGGCGGTGGTGAAGATCTTGTAATCGATCTCCTTCGACAGATTGGTGAAGGGATTGTCGTTGCGGCGCGCCTCGCCGGGCGTCTCGGCATCGGCGTCGTCGTCGTCGGACAGGTCGTCGGCGGTAGCATCGGATGCCTCCGTCTCGGCCGATTGCTCGTCGTCGGATGACGCCTCGGTGTCGTCCGACTGCGACTGCTCGGAGCCGGAATCGTCCTCGCCGCCCTCCTCGCTCTGCTCCTCGCCTTGCGGCTGGTTTTCATCGTGGTCTTCGGAGTCTTCGGTCTCCTGGTCGTCACCGAGTTCCTCGGCCATTTCCATGGAAGCCAGCATCTCGCGCACGACACGGGCGAAGGCCTGCTGGTCGTCGAGCTTTGCCGACAGTCCGTCGAGATCGGCACTTGCCTTCTCCTCGACCCAAGGGCGCCAGAGGTCGACCAGCCGCTCGCCGCTCTTCGGGACAGTGCGACCGGTCAGCTTTTCGCGCACCATCAGGGCCAGCGCCTCCTCGATCGGCGCGTCGGCCTTGTCCTTGACATCGATGAGGTTGGCCCTGGCGTATTTGTCCTCGAGCATCGAGCCGATATTGTCGGCCACACCCTGCATGGCGCGGGAGCCGATCGCCTCGACGCGGGCCTGCTCGACCGCATCGTAGATGGCGCGGGCCTGTTTGCCCTCCGGCGCCAGCCTGGTGTGGATGCGCGTGTCGTGGCAGGCGCGCTTCAGCGCCATGGAATCGCCGAGCCCGCGGGTGATGGCGATGTCGGCCTTCGTGGCTTTCTTCGGCAGTTCAGGCAGCCGGGCGCGGCTGCCGGCGAGCGCCGGCCGATCCTTGGCGAAACCGACTTCGAGCTCCTTGTCGCCGGCAATCGCGCGCATGCAGACGGTGACGGCGCGCTTGAAGCTGTCGGCTTCAGACCCCGTCTTCGACTTGTTGCGCGTGTTGTCGCCTGGACCCGCCATCGATCATTCCTTGGAGCATGACCCCGAAAATCGGAATCGAGCCATGCTTACCCCAGCACCACGTTGGCGGCGCTCTCCGGCAGGTCCTGGCCGAAGGCGCGCTGGTAGAACTCGGCGACCAGCGAGCGTTCCAGCTCGTCGCACTTGTTGAGGAAGGTCAGCCTGAACGCCATGCCGATATCGCCGAAGATCTCGGCATTCTCGGCCCAGGTGATGACCGTGCGCGGGCTCATGACGGTCGACAGGTCGCCATTGATGAAGGCCGAACGCGTCATATCGGCGACACGCACCATCTTGCTGACGATCTCCTTGCCCTTGGCATCGCGATAGTGCTTGGCCTTGGCCAGCACGATGTTCACCTCATTGTCGTGCGGCAGATAGTTCAGCGTGGTGACGATCGACCAGCGGTCCATCTGCGCCTGATTGATCTGCTGGGTGCCGTGATAGAGGCCGGTGGTATCGCCGAGACCGACGGTGTTGGCGGTCGAGAACAGCCGGAACGCCGGATGCGGGCGGATGACCCGGCTCTGGTCGAGCAGCGTCAGCCGTCCCGACGATTCCAGCACGCGCTGGATGACGAACATCACGTCCGGACGGCCGGCATCGTACTCGTCGAAGCACAGCGCGACATTGTGCTGGTAGGCCCACGGCAGGATGCCGTCGCGGAATTCGGTGATCTGCAGCCCTTCCTTGACGACGATGGCGTCCTTGCCGACGAGGTCGATGCGGCTGACATGACTGTCGAGATTGACACGCACCATAGGCCAGTTGAGGCGGGCGGCGACCTGCTCGATATGCGTCGACTTGCCGGTGCCGTGATAGCCCGACACCATGACGCGGCGGTTGTAGGCAAAGCCTGCGAGGATCGCCATCGTTGTGTTCTTGTCGAACAGATAGTCCGGATCGATGTCGGGCACATGCTCGCTCGTCACGGAATAGGCCGGCACCACCATCTTGGACTCGAAGCCGAATTTCTCCTTCACCGGCACGGTGGTGTCGGGCAGGTTGGCGATGTCGCGATCGACCTTGTTCATCTTTATCAACGTCTCCACGGGCGAAGCGCCTGATTTCGCCGGCAATCGATTTTGTCCGGGGGCGGTCTTAGAGCCTTTTCCAACCTTATGAAAGTTGGAAAACGACACGGAGGTCGCTCAGCACAATCCTGCCTGCTTGAGCACGCGATAGGCCTGGAGCACATCGCGGAACCGGTCTTCCGAACCTCTGTCGCCGCCATTCGCATCCGGATGGTGGCGTTTCACCAGTTCCTTATAACGCGCCTTTATGTCCTTGCCAGTCGCCTTTGTATCAAGGCCAAGCGTTTCCAGCGCCTTGGCCTCAAGCGGCTTGGCCTTGCGCTCACGCGCCTCGCGCGGATCTTTTGGGCCTTTGAACAGGTCGAACGGATCGCGCATGCGGTTGTAGTAGCCGGCGCGGCCGGAACGCTGCTGGGCGAAATCGGGCGAGGAGCGCGTCGAGGCGCCGTTGACGCCCATCTTCCATGTCGGTCGGTGGCCGGTCATCGCTTCCTTCTGGAAGCGGGCGATCTCGGTGTCGGGGACACCGGAGAAATAATTGAAGCCCTTGTTGTACTCGCGCACATGATCGAAGCAGAACTGAAAATATTCGCCCTCCTTCATGCGCCCGACCGGCGCGCGATGGGTGCCGGCCTCCTTGCAACCGTCCCACTGGCAGATCGGCGAACGAGACTTCAGCTCCGCATCCTTTTCCGGGCGGATGCGAATTTTCTCGAAATATTTGGGGTACGGTTTCATCTTACCCATTTATGGGCTGTTCGCCGGTGCGAAACAAGAATTGACATTTTCGCGATGATCGCCCTAACCGCTGAATCGCGGCATAAAGCGGGCGATCGGCGAATTTTGTCGCGACGGCGGCGCCGCGCGTCGTTCCGGACGCGCAAAGGCCGCCGATCTTCGGGGGTTGCGCCCGCCATATGTGGTGAAGGGAAGTACGAATGTCCATACAGTCGACGATGGAAGGCAAGTTGAAGAAGGCGTTTTTGCCGGAGCGACTGGTCATCATCAACGAAAGCCATCTCCATGCCGGCCATCACCATCAGGACTCCGATCATCACGGCACCTATGACGGCACCGGTGAGACGCACTTCCGCGTCCGCATCGTCTCCTCAGCCTTTGCCGGCATGAGTCGCATCGAGCGCCACCGCGCGGTCAACGCCTTGCTGGCCGACGAATTGAAGGCTGGTGTCCATGCGCTGGCGATCGAGCCGGCCGCGCCGGACGAAAAGACCAGGTGGTAGGCCTCAGAGCAATTCCAGGAAAAGTGTGAAACGGTTTTCCCGGGAAAAGCGCATAGCGCTTTCCCTAGGGAATTGCGCAAAAACAAAGAGATAGAGCGGTTCGGCGTTTCCGTGAAACGATGAACCGCTCTATACGAGCGCTGCCTTCAGGAAAATCATCACCGCACCGGTCAAGGCGTCGCCTTCGTCGCCGAAATCGCGATTGATCGACATGTGCGAATAGGCGCTGCCATCGAACAGTGTCACCTCCGTTCCAGTCGCCCGCAGGCGCTCGGCGAAGGCCCGTGAGGCTGCCGCGCGACCCGCTGCGCGCGAATAAGCGATGAAGGTCGCCGGATGTTTGCGACTCCCGACATGGGTGGCAGGCGACAGCGTTCGCCACTGCGCCGGGTCGGGAAAGGCCTTTGCATAGGCCCGTGTCATGCCGCCGCTCCTCGCAAGCGCCTCCAGGTCATAAGCCCTGGTATCGTTCAGAACCAGCGCCGCGACGCCGGGCAGACCGCCGCGCAGCCCGGTCAGTGCGGCGAGATGGCTGCCGGCCGAATGGCCCATCACCGCAATCCGGTTCGGATCGCCGCCATATCCGGCGATGTTGGCGCGCACATAGCGATAGGCCTGCTCAACGTCGTTGGCTTGGGTGGCGACATCAGCCTCAGGCAGCATCCGGTAGTCGATCGAGACGAAGCAGAAGCCATTGTCGAGCAGGAAGTCCGACTTGACGTCGACGTTGGTGCGATTGCCGGCTCGCCAGGCACCGCCATGGATGAAAAGGATCACAGGCAGGGAGCTGGCGCCGGCGCGCGCGTAGATGTCGAGCCTGGCCGGACCGTAGTCGACAGTTTGCGGAGATGGCGAAAGCCGGCGCGACGCCGCCGAAGCGCTGGCCGTCAACAAAGCCATCGACATCAAAAGCAGGGTTCGCCGATCGATCACCGTCACCTCCAGACAGCCCGGTCGAAAGTGCACGCCGGCGCGGCGAACGTCCAGGATTGATTAGCCGCGAAAGAACCTATCAGAACTAAATCTCGCCGGCCGGCCTGATCCTCAGCCTTGCAATCCGGTTCTTGTCGCGCTTCATGACGACGAAGCGCTTGCCGTGAAAGGTGAAAGCCTGCTTCTCGTCCGGGATCAATTGCGTCTCGTGAATGACGAGACCGGCAATGGTGGTGGCTTCTTCGTCCGGCAGGTCCCAGTCGAGCGCCCGGTTCAGGTCGCGGATCGACACAGTGCCATCGACGACGACGGAGCCGTCGGCTTCCTGCTTGACGCCCTGCATGTCGATATCGTGCTCGTCGGCGATCTCGCCGACGATCTCCTCGATGATGTCCTCCAGCGTCACCAGCCCCTCGACCTCGCCATACTCGTCGACGACAATAGCGAAATGCGCCTTGCGCCGCAGGAAGGCGTTGAGCTGTTCCTGCAGCGTCGTGGTATCGGGCACGAACCACGGTTTTGAAGCGATCTTCATCACGTCGATCTTGGAAAAGTCGTTGCCGACATCGTTCAGCGCACGCAGCAGGTCCTTGGCGTGCAGCACGCCGACGATGTTGTCGAGCGAGCCCTTCCACAACGGCATGCGGGTATGCGGGCTCTGCAGGATCTCGCGCACCACCGCCTCCGGCGGATTGTCGGCATTGACCGAGCGCATGTTGGTGCGATGGACCATGACATCGGACACTTCGAGTTCGTCGAGATCGGACAGGCGGCCGATGCGGGCGCGATCCTCGCGCACCACCTGGCCGTCGCGACGAAAATCGTCGACGGCGCCGCGCGATTCATCATGGTTCGAATGCTGCGGCTCGCTGCGCTGCAATTCATAGCCGAATGCAGCGAGCAGGCGCGCGCGAAAGGCACAGGCGAGCAGGCCGAGCCCGGCAAGGACAGCAGCGACAATCCAGCCGGCCTCGCTCATCCCGGTCGGCTGTTCTGCTGACCCGGTCGGCCTCTCGGCTGACCCGGTCGGCCTCTCGGCTGACCCGGATGGTTCTCCCTCAGAAACGACAGCACTTCCGACGCCGGCACGTCCTTGGCGATGAAGGCCTGGCCGATGCCGCGCGTCAGGATGAAGGTCAGCGCGCCGCGCGACACCTTCTTGTCCTGGGCGATAAAGGCAAGCAGCGCTTCGGCGTCAGGCAATTCACCCGGAATATCGGCCATGCGCCAGGGCAGGCCAACGGCGCGAAGATGCGCCTCGACGCGCGCCGCATCGTCGGGACTTGCCAGGTTGAGGCGTGACGAAAAGCGATAGGCCAGCGCCATGCCGATGGCGACGCCCTCGCCGTGGACGAGACGGGCGCTGTCATATTGGGTGGCGGCCTCGAGCGAATGGCCGAACGTGTGGCCGAGATTGAGCAGCGCGCGGTCGCCGGTCTCGAACTCGTCGCGGCCGACGACATCGGCCTTAGCGCGGCAGGCCTCGGCGATGGCCTCGGCCCGCTGCGGGCCGCCGGCGAACACCTTGCCCCAGTTTTCCTCCAGCCAGGCGAAGAAGTCGGGGCGATCGATGAGCCCGTATTTGGCGAGTTCGGCATAACCCGCGCGGAATTCCCGTATCGGCAGCGTGTCGAGCACTTCGGTGTCGGCCAGCACCAGTTTCGGCTGATGGAAGACGCCGACGAGGTTCTTGCCGCGCGCACTGTTGATGCCGGTCTTGCCGCCGACGGAAGAGTCGACCTGCGCCAGCAGCGAGGTCGGGATCTGCACGAAATTCATGCCGCGGCGCACGATGCCGGCGGCAAATCCGGCCAGATCGCCGATGACACCGCCACCGAGCGCGACGACGACATCGCCGCGTTCCAGTCTTGCGGCGAGCACGCCGTCCACCACCTCTTCGAGATGCGCGAAACTCTTGGTCTTTTCCCCCGCCGGCAGCGTGATGACGGCGGGCCGGATGCCGCCCTTTTCAAGGCCGGCCCTCAACGTCTCGAGGTGGGCGGCGGCGACATTGACGTCGGTGACCACCGCGGCGCGCGTGCCGGGCAGGCGGCGCGAAATCTCGGTGCCGGCGCGCAACAGCAGGCCGGAGCCGATCAATATGTCATAGGCGCGATCGCCGAGCCCGACTTCGACGGTGACTGTCGCGTTGCTTTTCACGAGCCCACCTCGCCTGTCGCGGCTGCCACGCCGAAATACCCGCAAAGCGCGTTCACCACCTCGGCGGCGATGACCTCCTTGCGATCGTCGCGGGTCGGCACGGTAACATCGGCGGTTGCGTAGACCGGATAGCGCTCGGCCATCAACCGCTCGATCACGGCACGGGGATCGGCGCTTTTCAGGAGCGGCCGGTTCTGCTTCTTGGAAACGCGGTCCATCAACAGGTCGATCTCGGCCTTCAGCCATACCGACACGCCATGGCCGGCAATGGCCTCCCGCGTCGGCGCGCTCATGAAGGCGCCGCCGCCCGTCGACAGCACCTGCGGGCCGTGTTCCAATATGCGCAGGATGACGCGCTGCTCCAGCGCCCGGAACTCGGGCTCGCCATAGCGTTCGAACAGTTCCGGGACGCTCATCCGCGACACGCTTTCGATTTCCTGATCACTGTCCATGAAAGGCAGTCCCAGCATCCCCGCCACCTTGCGGCCGATCGCCGTCTTGCCGGCGCCCATCAGGCCGACAAAGACAATGGAACGGCTGCCCAGCCGGCCGAGCAGCGCGGCATGGCTCTCATCGGGAGGATTGGCTGGCAACGCGTTCATGACACCATGATGTTTCTAAGCAGGTTCCGCAAATCTATCCCAGGTTTTGCGACAGAACCTGCGACAAGCCAAAGAATCCAGGCAGGCATTTTCGGGCTAGCCCACGAATGCCTGCTTAGACCCCTCTTTGCCGGCGTATCGACATCAAAAGCCTGATTGCGTCAAGCGTGGCGCCGCCGCACGTCGTCCGCGCTTCGCCCTTGAATTGGCCGGATTGGCGTCTCATAAGGGCACTGGGTTTGGAAACGCAGAACAACAAGACGGGCGAGAATTGATGCCGACACTGTTCCGCTTTGTCGTGACGCTCACGATTCTGGCCGGCATTGTCTATGGCGCGATGTTCGCTCTGGCGATGTTCGTCGAGCCGAGAAAGGCCGAAATGAGCGTGCGCATCCCTCCCGAAAAGCTCATTCCCAAGAAAAACTGAGAAATAAGAAAAACTGAGAGACATGCACAGCGCGGCCCGCATCGAAGCCTTTCTGGAAATGATGAGCGCCGAGCGCGGCGCTGCCGAAAACACGCTTTCCAGCTATCGCCGCGACCTCGAAGACGCATCAGCGGAGATCGACGGCGGGCTCGCTGGTGCCGCCGCTGCCGATATCCGCAACTATCTCGACGAGATAGCCGCACGCGGTTTTGCCGCCACCTCGCAGGCACGCAAGCTGTCGGCGATGCGCCAGTTCTTCAAGTTCCTCTACGCCGAGGGTCTGCGCGGCGACGACCCGACCGGCACCCTGGACAGTCCGAAGAAGGGCCGGCCGCTGCCGAAGACGATGAGCGAGGCCGACACCGGCCGGCTGATCGACCGAGCGGCGCAGGAGGCAGCTGGCGCCTCGCTGAACGATGGCGACGGCCTGGCGGCGCTGCGCCTGCATGCGCTGGTCGAGGTGCTCTACGCCACCGGCCTGCGGGTTTCCGAACTGGTCGGCCTGCCGGTGACGGTGGCGCTGCGCGACGATCGTTTCTTCATGGTGCGCGGCAAGGGTGACAAGGAACGCATGGTGCCGCTATCGGCAAAGGCGCGCGTGGCCATGCGGGCCTGGCTCGCTGCCCGGGCAACGGTGCCGGCTTTGGCAGACAGCCCGTTCCTGTTTCCGGCGGCAAGCGACAGCGGCTATCTCTCCAGGCAGGTCTTCGCCCGCGACCTGAAGGGCCTTGCCGCGCGGGCCGGCATCGCCTCGGCGAAAATATCGCCGCATGTGCTGCGCCATGCTTTTGCCAGCCATCTCCTGCAGAACGGCGCCGATCTCAGGGCGGTGCAGCAGTTGCTTGGCCATGCCGATATTTCAACAACGCAGATTTACACGCATGTTCTGGAGGAGCGGCTGGTGCGGCTGGTCAACGATCATCATCCGCTTGCCGACTAGGCGTCATATCGCTATGTGAGGACGACGTTCCACCGCCCGGAGCCTCTATTTCCCAGGTTCCGCCAGTCATTGCCTCCCGGCTTGTCATTGCCTTCCGGCTTATCGGTCCGCTCAAGAATGTACAATTACCTCGATTTCGAAAAGCCGGTCGCCGATCTCGAAGGCAAGATCCTCGAGCTGAAGAAGCTCGCCGAGAATGGCGAGGCGGTCGATGTCGGCGATGAGATCAGCCGTCTCGAGAAACGCGTGCGCGACGCATTGCGCGACACTTACAAGGCACTGACCCCGTGGCAGAAGGTGCAGGTGGCGCGCCATCCGGACAGGCCGCATTGCGTCGACTACATCAAGGGCCTGTTCAACGATTTCACGCCGCTTGCCGGCGACCGCAATTTCGGCGAGGACCAGGCGATCGTCGGCGGCTTCGCCCGCTTCCGCGGCGAGCCGGTGGCGATCATCGGCCAGGAAAAGGGCTCGGACACGGCCAGCCGGCTGAGGCATAATTTCGGCTCGGTGCGGCCGGAGGGCTATCGCAAGGCGGTGCGGCTGATGGAACTCGCCGACCGCTTCAATATCCCGTTGCTGACGCTGGTCGACACGGCCGGCGCCTATCCCGGCGTCAATGCCGAGGAGCGCGGCCAGGCCGAAGCCATCGCCCGCTCGACCTCGGCCTGTCTTCGCCTGAAGGTGCCGTCGATCTCGGTGGTCATCGGCGAAGGCGGCTCGGGCGGTGCCATCGCGATCGCCACCGCCAACCGCGTCTACATGCTCGAGCACGCCATCTATTCGGTGATCTCGCCGGAGGGCGCCGCCTCGATCCTGTGGCGCGACACCACCCGCTCGAAGGATGCGGCGACCAACATGAAGATCACCGCTCAGGATCTGCTGGAGCTCAAGATCATCGACGCCATCGTTCCCGAACCGCTCGGCGGCGCCCATCGTGGCCCGGATACGGTGATTGCCGCCACCGGCGATCTCATCGCCAAAACGATGAAGGAATTCTCCGGCGCCAACACCGATTTTCGTGAGCAGCGCCGCGAGAAATATCTGGCTATGGGGCGAAACCTCTAGACTATGATCCCGAACCGGGGCTCAGCGTAGCAAAAAGTGGGTACCGGTTTTCGCAAAAGGCGTGGTCGAACAAGAGGATTCAGGCCGGCCGATTTCAGTCGGACGGACCGCCGGACGGTTTCGACGCCGCAATGTGGCGAGATTAAGCACCTTCGCCACAAAAATGCCGCTGCGCTCGTTTCAATCGGATTGCCGTAAGGCCCGGCGCTGCGGTAAGGAATTTTCAAGGTTAACGGGCTTAGGGTTGGGCCTGTCTGCCCTGATGCCTGCGGTCCGAAAGAAAAGACATAGCCATGTTTGCCAAGCTTGCCCGCACCGCACTTGTGATTGCCGCGATAGGCGTCGCTGGCTGCAACGATTCTTCGATGAAGGATTTTGCCCCCCACGCCAACAAGCCGTTGCCCGAAAAAATCCTGGCCAGCATGAAGGCCAAGGGCATGACCCGCACCTCGCCGGTGATGGCCCGCATCTTCAAGGAAGAGGGCAAGCTCGAAATCTGGAAGGCCAAGACCAACGGTCGCTATGACTTGGTCGCCAGCTACGACATCTGCAAATGGTCGGGCAAGCTGGGCCCCAAATACACCGAAGGCGACCGCCAGGCGCCGGAGGGCTTCTATACGGTCCGTCCGGCGCAGATGAATCCGCGGTCGAGCTACCACCTTGCCTTCAACATCGGCTATCCCAACGTCTACGACCGCGCCAATGGCCGCACCGGTTCCCATCTGATGGTCCATGGCGCCTGCTCGTCGTCGGGCTGTTATTCGATGACCGACGCGCAGATCGAGCAGATCTACGCCTTCGGCCGCGACGCTTTCCAGGGTGGGCAGACCGAGTTCCAGATCCAGGCCTTTCCGTTCCGCATGACCGCCGCCAACATGGCGCGCTATCGCAAAGATCCGAACTACGAATTCTGGAAGATGCTGAAGGTCGGCTACGACAATTTCGAGATCACGAAAGTGCCGCCGAAGGTCGATGTCTGCGAGAAGCGCTATGTCTTCAACCAGGTCGCGCCTGACGGCGAGACCTTCGATCCGACCGGCGCCTGCCCCGCGACGACGCAGCCGGATTCGCTGAAGAGCGCCTTCAATGCCTACCAGAGCACCTACGAGGCGGCTTTCAGCGGCGCGGTCAAGGCCAGCGTGCCGGCGCCCAAGCCGACCATCGGCGGGATCAAGGAAGCCAGCATCGTTTCCGAGTGGTCGAAGAAACGCGCCCGTGGCGAACGCGTGCCGATCGATCCGCCGTCGTTCAACGCCGACGGCTCGGTGACCGAGACGGCGCGCATGGGCCGCATCGATTCGCCGGCGGGCCGCAAGATGGCCGCGCTCGACGCGGAGAAGGCCGCCAAGCAGAAGGCCGAGGAGCAAAGGCTTGCCGCGATAGAAGCGGCCAAGGCCGCGAAAGAGGCGGCTAAGGCTCAGGCTCTGGCCGAAAAGCAAACCGCCAGGATCAATTCGCTGGCCGAAGAGGAGGAGGCCAGGGCCGCTGCCGAAGCGCCTGTCGCTACCGCGACAATCGCCTCGTCCCCCGATGCCGCCCCGGCCGCAACGCAGGCGGCGAATGCCGGTGAAAGCAGGACGACAAGGCTGAAGAAGAAGCTGCTCGGCATGTTCGGCGGCTGAGCTTCATGCCTGAACACGGAGATGGGGCCCAGGAAGACAGGCCCTCAACCAGCCCCGCCCCCGCCCCTGTCTACGACCTCAAAGGCCTGAACTGCCCGTTGCCCGTGCTCAAGGCAAAAAAGCGGTTGGCCACAATGCGGCCGGGCAGCCGGCTATGGCTCGAAACCACTGACCCCCTCGCCGTCATCGACATTCCCGCCTTCTGCACCGAGAGCGGCCATCGATTGATCGAAACGGCAGCGATCTCAGGCGGCCATCGCTTTCTGGTCGAGCGCGGCGGCGGCTGAGCGGGATAATCTCCCCCCTTGAGGGGGAGATGGCCGGCAGGCCAGAGGGGGTTGCCGCGCGTGAAGCGCCAACCTTATCTTTCGTTCCTACGGGGCGTCGCACCAGCCGAGACGACCCCCTCTGTCGCCTTCGGGGACATCTCCCCCTCGAGGGGGGAGATCAGCCGCTTCACCGCCCGGCGATGGCCAGCGGGTTGTTTTCCAGCGCTGCGCGGTCCGGTGAGTCGATCGACGGCCGGTTGGTGAAGGCGGCAAACAGCCGGCGGACGTAATCTTCCGGCATGTCGAGCGTGATCAGCACCAGCCTTGTGCCGCGTTGGCCGTCCGGCCAGGACGGCAGCCGCGCCGGCGGATGCAGGATCTTCTGGACGCCGTGGACGACCAGTGGCCGCGACGGGTCTTCCAGCAATTCGATGACGCCCTTCATGCGCAACAGGCGCTCGCCATGTGCTGATCGCAACAGGTCTAAAAACATCTCGATCGCCGAAAACGGCACCGGCCCCTCATGAACGAGCGAGTAGGAGCGCACCCGGGAATCGTGCCGATGGTCATGATCGTGGTCGTGGTCGCCGTGGTCATGGTCGTCATGGTGGTGGTGATCATGGCCGGCTTCCTCGCCCAGCCAGCGCCGCACGTCGGCGGACTTGGTGGCTGGGTTGTAGAGGCCGCAATCGAACAGCGCCGCTGCATCGGTCCTTCTGTCACCCGCATCGAGCAGTTCGGCACCCGGATTGATCTGCCGCAGCCGCGCCCGCAAGGCCTCGACGTCGCGCGGATCGGTGGCCAGATCGGTTTTCGTCAGCACGATGCGGTCGGCGACCGCCGCCTGCTTCACTGCCTCGACATGGGCGTTTAGCGTCGCATCGCCGTTGACCGCGTCGACCAGCGTGATGACGCCGTCGAGCCGGAAGGCCTCGACCAGCGCCGGATGGGCCATGATCGACTGCAGCACCGGCGCCGGATCGGCGAGGCCGGTGGTTTCGATGACGACGCGGGCAAGCCTGGCGATGCGGCCGGTCTGCAGCCGGTCGACAAGATCGGCCAGCGTGTCGACCAGTTCGCCGCGCACCGTGCAGCAGAGACAGCCGTCGGAAAGCTGGATGATCCCGTCGGAGGCCTGTTCGACCAGGAGATGGTCGATCGCCACCTCGCCGAACTCGTTGATGATGACCGCGGTGTCGGCGAGCGCGGGATCCCTGAGCAGCCGGTTGAGCAGCGTCGTCTTGCCGGCGCCGAGAAAACCGGTCAGCACCGAGACGGCGATGGGAAAGCCGCTGCTCATCAGCCTAGTTCACCGCCTTGGCGGGCTCCTGGGCCGCAGTGGCGGAACCGATCACTGCCGGCTCGGCGCCGGGCGGCGGCGGCAGGTCGGGCCGCCAACTCGGCAGCGGCACGTCGGCATACTCCTGGCCCGATGCATCGAGCATGGCTTTCGGTATCGGCCCGGTGGCGCCGCCAAGGCCGACTGCGACCAATGTCGGCGCGTGATCGAGTTTTTTTCGATAGGGAGATTTTGCCGCATTCTTATCGCCGACGGGGGCGGCAGCTTCCGACTGCTCCTTAGCCGGCTTCTTCCTGCAAATCTCGTCGTTCATGTCGTTGACCGATGTGGTGTCGCCATAGGAAGGCAGCGCCGCCACCGTCAGCCAGCCCGGTGTCGGCGTGGCAAAGCCTTGGTCGAGCAGCCTGGCGACGGTCTCGGCGCGGGTGATGGCCGACTTCTCGCCAAGCACCACCGCCACCAGCGTGCGCCCGTCGCGTGTTGCCGAGCCGATCATGTTGAAGCCCGACGGACAGACGAAGCCGGTCTTCATGCCGTCGGCGCCGGGATAGCGGCCGATCAGAAGATTGTAATTCGAGATCTTCTTCTTGCCGACGGCCAGGCCCTCGATCGAGAACCATGGGGCATATTGTGGAAATTCCGTGCGGATCGCCATCACCAGCAAGCCGAGATCGCGCGCAGTCGTATACTGGTCCGGCGAAAACAGCCCGTTCGGGTTGACGAAATGCGTTCCGGTCATGCCGAGCCGGCGCGCCTCGGCGTTCATGCGCTCGGCGAAAGCGGCCTGCGAACCGGCGATGTTCTCGCCGATGGCCATGGCGACGTCGTTGGCCGATTTTACCAGTATCATCTTCAGCGCGTTATCGAGCCGCATGACCGAGCCGGGTTTGAAGCCCATCTTGCTCGGCGGCTCGCTGGCGGAACGCTTCGTCACCTTGATCGGCGAATCGACCTGGACCTCGCCGGCGGCAATCGCACGAAACGCCACATAGGCGGTCATCAGCTTGGTCAGCGAGGCAGGATACCAGCGCTTGAATGCCTCCTGGTGCTGGAGGATCTTGCCATTCTCCAGGTCGAACACGATCGTCGGATTGGCGAGAGCCGGGCCGGCCAGCGCCGCAAGCGCCACGGCGCCCGCGAGCAACAATTTGAGGAAACGCCTGTACCGCATGGTGGAATCCGAAATCGCCTCTTGCCGCAGTCGCCTCTGGCTCCGTAAGATTTGTTACGCGATCGCCAGCATGGTGATCCGGTCCCTCTATCCGGATCACTATCTTGCGGTGCTATTTAGCCTATGTGACGTCAAGATGGCAAAGTGCCTGAATGACAATTCTAATACAGCAGGCACAATTGCAAAGCAGCAGGCTGAATCCGTCTGCTCCAACAGCGAGATGGAACATCATGCCGATCCTGAACCGCGCCGCCGAAATGCAAGACGAGGTCGCCGGCTGGCGCCGCCATCTGCACCAGACGCCAGAGCTGAATTTCGACGTCTTCGAGACCGCCGCCTTCGTCACCGAGAAGCTCAACGCCTTCGGTTGCGACGACGTGGTGACCGGCCTCGGCAAGACCGGTGTCGTCGGCATCATCCGCGGCCGCCTTGGCGAAGGCACCAGCATCGGCCTGCGCGCCGACATGGATGCGCTGCCGCTCAACGAGATCACCGGCAAACCCTACGCCTCGACCATTCCGGGCAAGATGCACGCCTGCGGCCATGACGGCCACACCGCGATGCTGCTCGGTGCCGCCAAATATCTTGCCGAGACGCGCAATTTCGCCGGCTCCGTCGCAGTGATCTTCCAGCCGGCCGAAGAAGGCGGCGGCGGCGGCAACGAGATGGTCAAGGACGGCATGATGGAGCGCTTCGGCATCTCCAAGGTGTTCGGCATGCACAACATGCCGGGCCTGCCGGTCGGACAATTCGCCATCAAGCCGGGCCCGATCATGGCGGCGACAGCCGAATTCACCATCACCGTCAAGGGCAAGGGCGGGCATGCGGCGATGCCGCACGGCACGATCGACCCGATCGTCATCACCAGCCAGCTCGTCGGCGCTCTGCAGACGATCGCCTCGCGCAGCACCGATCCGGTTGAGGCTGTCGTGGTGTCGGTGACGAAATTCCACGCCGGCGACGCCTACAACGTCATTCCCGAGAGCGCCGAGATCGCAGGCACCGTGCGCACGCTGAAGAAGGAGGTCGCCAGGAAGGCTGAGCAGCGTGTGCGCGCCATCTGCGAGGGCGTCGGCGCGGCCTTCGGTGCAACGATCGAGGTCGATTACAAAGCCAATTATCCCGTCACCTTCAACCATCCGGAGGAGACGGTCTTTGCCAGCGATGTCGCCGCTGAAATCGCCGGCGAGGCACAGGTGCAACGCGCCATCCAGCCGGTGATGGGCGGCGAGGATTTCTCCTACATGCTGGAAGCGCGGCCGGGCGCCTTCATCTTCATCGGCAATGGCGACACCGCCGGTCTCCACAACCCTGCCTACGACTTCAACGACGAGGTCATCCCGCACGGCATGAGCTATTGGGTGAAACTCGCGGAGACGGCGCTGGCCGCTTGATGCATCGGCCGTAAAACCGCCCTGCGGCTTGATCCGAGGGGTGCGCTGCGACTGGGATGGCTACAAGGCGGTCGGGCCCGGGACGTGGCGATGCTCCGATCGTCACTTCCGACCGGACCGCCTCCGCGCAAGACCCAAGGCAATGCCCAGGGCGATACCGATTCCGATACCCGCAATAATATTGTCCGACGCGACGCCGATAGCCACGCCGATCACAACGCCGAGTGTGATGTGTTTGGCATCCATCATGCCAGGTCATTTAGGGTGGAAGGGGAGAGCTGCAACCGCTGGTAGGCTGCCATCCGATGTTGCCTGGGACCGCTACGGCCCGCTCTTCGGGTCGTCGACCTCCAGCGCCTCCATGACGGGCGCCAGATCACTCTCTCCGGCCGGATCGTCAGCCTGCGGCTGTTCGCCTGTCCGGGCCCTGTTCAGAGCTTTCTCAATGGCCTCTTCGATGTCGCCGATCTCGTCTTGGCGCACCTCGTGACCATAGCCGGCCGCATCGGCATCCTGCTCGAATTGCTGAACCAGGACGGCCACGCTCACTTCGCTTTCCGCGGGCAGGTTACCGACGTTCTCCTGGAGCCAGGTTTCGAAGAACTCTTTCGTGGCACTCATGCGGGTCTCTCCTTCGGCACACTAAAGCGCGGCGGTGGTCCGAAGTTCCGGTATTTCCGGCTCATCTTTGCGGTCCACTCGCGACCGGCCGATTGCGTCAAGCTTGCCTCTTGGCGAAACGGTCCGAAGCAGTTATGTGTCGGGCCGCGTGGTCCCGTAGCTCAGTAGGATAGAGCGGCAGATTCCTAATCTGTAGGTCACAGGTTCGATTCCTGTCGGGATCACCATAGTTTTCAATTACTTAGGGAGCCATCGCCGTACTTTTTTCTGCGATTTTGTATGGCGAACTTTGTACACGTTGTGGTCGTAGCGCGCTTGGTGTGCGCTTGGTGCCAGCCAGACACCGTTTTCATACGCAACGTGCAGTGCACTCAGGAAGAAGACAAACAGATGACGAGACCAAATAGTTGCCAAACCCCTGGCTCCTGGACCACGCCCTGCTTCGAGACACGCTACGTCATCACGCCTGTTTCCGTTCCGGTCGCAACACTGTCAATTCGTCAGAAGAACTAGAAGGGAACGCCTTGTAGCTCATGTCCTCAGGCGAGCGTCGAAAGAAGCGCCACAACGGGAAATTCCGCACGGCATATGGCCTGACGCCATTGCCCGACAAGATACTCTATCTCGATCCTAACCAGGTGGCGCCGGAAACGATCAGCGGGCTGCCTTGACCACTCGAAATGGTAGCAGCATTGGCACTCGCCGTTCGTATTCCTGGTATTCGGGGAACGCGGCGCGCAGCACGCGCTCTTCGTTCACGGCCCGCCGGAACTGAAGCATAAACCAGCAGGCACCGACCGCAACCGACGAGCTCGACCAGTTGGCGATGATAACACCGCTGATTGTGATCGCCTCCGCAACATAAAGCGGGTGTCTGACGATGCTATAGGGGCCGGCGATCACGAGCTTTCGAGCTGTCGCCATTATAGAAAATGACCGTCCAAGCCAAAGCAGGCAGTAGGCTGAAAGGATCGTGCCCACCACGATCATCGCGGTTCCAAACAGTCGAACTTCTGTTGGAACGGTTCCGACCGGGAGTACGACCAGCAAGAACATCACAAAGGTTCCCGCGATCGAGACTATGCGCGGTGCAAGGCCCGACGCGCTGGCCTTGGCCGGCAGCCTCACCAGCGTGAAAAAGAGCGACATAGCCATGAAGATCAAGGCAGCGATCCGAGAGATCAATACTAGCGACCATCCTTCGAGACTCTCGCGCGCATTGAATATGCCGCCAATTGTACCTGTTTCCAGCACCACCAGCGCCGAGAAAATAGCCAGGATCGCGGCCTGGCCGGCGAAGTCTTCAATTCGACTGGTCATGATTCAGCTCCGCCATTTGCAAGTCTGATGCGATGGGCCTTTTAGGCGTGGTGAACGGATAGGCGAGTTGTCCCAAATAGGCATCTGGCACCGGCTCGTCGGTCCCGTATTTCGTCGGCATCGCTTCGGGCATGTACATCGTGCCGAATATCGCATCGATGATAGAAAGCTGGCCGGCGAAGTTCTTGTCGATGGCCGCTGGCTCGTTAGCATGGTGCCAATGATGAAAGAGCGGTGAGGCGACCACCCACTTGAACGGCCCAAACCCGATCCTGATGTTCGAGTGAATTAGTAGCGCCTGCCATTGGTAGATCAGCCCAGCGATGATGATTGGCCAGACCGAAAAGCCGAGGGCGTAGATCGGTAGGAGCGACGTCGCCTTGACGAAGAGTTGGTCGAGGGGATGAACACGGTGGGCAGCCAGGGCGTCCAGTTCTTCGATGCTGTGGTGGATCGCGTGAAAACGCCAAAGGAACGGCACAGAGTGGAGCGTCCTGTGGGCGACGTAGAAACCAACGTCCGAGATAACGATCACCTCGATCGTCTGGAGCCATATGGGCTGCGTCCGCACCGTCTCGCCGATGATACTCGGCACGGCTGAATTGATGGCCATCATGCAGGCGCCGACAAAGATCAGAAATCCGATCTTGAACAGCAGTCCGGTCACCAGCAGGTGAAGGAGGTCGGTTACGAACGCCCGTCGCAGGTACCGTCGCCCATCATGCAGCGGCACCAGATGCTCCAGCGGAACGAAGATCATAAAAACGATCAGAATCGCTTTCAGATCGATTATCTCGAACATTATTGAAGCCCACCAAGCGGCTGACGCAGGTATGGCCGAACCGTTTTCCGACGCTGGCCGCCGCGTGGCGAGCGGTCCGGCCGACTATCTGTGGCCATCACAGGATTGCCGCGGCAAGTGACTAGCGGAACAGATATTTTGACACCTCTGGATTGCCTCGTCGCCACATAACGTTATCCAGAAAGTAGTGGTGCACGTTGATGAATATCCAAGCTATGAAGAGGAACAGCGACGAGCCGAGCACCTCTTTATTATAAGGAATCAAAGCAGACAACGCGATCGGCACCAGCCAGAAACCGAGAATCCCAAGAACACTACCAATGATGATAAAGCCCAGCACTCGCAACCTATACATCGGACCAATAATGGACAGGACCTTGAATTCGGGTTCTATAACAGCATCTGAACGGTCGAGCTCTACATTGGTCTGATAACGCCAGACCACCGCCAGGTACTGCAACGAATGGAGCGCCGGCACCACAAGCAGCCAGAGCGGGTTTATCCTCACAAATAGAATCCAGGCGTATAGAGACACGACGTAAGCGACGACGCCGTTGTACGGTAGCGTGCCACCATGCTTGCGCCAGCGATTGATCAGCATCACAACCGTGGCTGCCGTGGAAGCAGCGGCGGCAAATACGGCAATATTGGTGACCCATGAGGGGCGGCAAATGTGTAGTAGTCCAAGCCCCAGAATTGCCTTTCGGTGATCACCGCGTTTGTCTGAAGCCAAGCGAACAGCCATACGGCATAGCCGTTGAACAGCAGCACTTTCTTGTCTTGCTCGTTGAAGAACCTGCGCTTCAATACGGCGTCCACCATCAGCATGCCGTAGCCTTGCTTGACATAGTGCCAGCCCACAAAAAAGGCCATCGCATTGCCAGCATACCCCAGCAGGCGCGCATTCCCCGCTATTGAACCGTAAGCAAAAAAACCGCCCATGATCAGCGGGACGACAATGCCCGCGAAGATGTAACGGACCTGAAGGTTCTTGTCATATCCGTCTCCGCGCACCTTCCGCCCGAAATTGCGATAGAAAAGTTGATACGAGTGGGCAAAGTGCGGATGATTTATCAGATGAGCCAGCAACAACATCGTTGCGCCCACGAAATCTTCGTACTTAAGAGGGACAAAAGACAAGACCGGCAGGATGAGCAACGCGCTCCCGCCAAGCATGAGAAAGTCAGCGACCGGACCAAAAAGATACTTCTGTGGGGCCGCCGCCACAGGAACTGCATCCGCCGAAAGGTGAAGTGCCATATTTATGCCCCGTGGGGAAACTCATTTAACAAGCCCGTCGTTTCCTAACGGTTAACGTGAAACGGTTGTGATCACGATAATTGTTGGTCGTTCCATCGCTGCGGCATTTCTTCTTCTTACGCCCGTCGCGATAGCGTTCCAGGCAAAGCGCATTGTGGGATTCGCAATCGCGTGCTTGCCGACGATCTCGTCGGCATGCGCCAACCCGAATGCGATGGCGATCTCGTCACGATAGTCCTGGATTGCTGCCGCGGCCCGACGGAGTAAGTCGGCGCGCTCCACAGGCTCAGGGGTACGGCAACGGTGACAACTGCCCTGACGCCACGGTCGCCATGATCCTATACCCAAATGGGTCATGCGCGGCCCATGGAACCACTCTATTATCGATGAGGGGTAGCTTGCTGCGAGCAAAATCGCACTTGGCAATTGGTGGGGCAGGGGGAAACTACGATCATTCCTACGACCGCGCTGATGTCAAAGCTCAGTGGGTGGCGAGCGAATGCCTCAGGCCTTGTTTCATGCTGGAGGGCAACATGCGCGCCTCTTTTCGACGTATGTTCATCAATCTGGATCGAGTACTCCTTAAGCTCGCGTCAGCTGTACTTCTCTTTTGCGCGTGGAGCGGGGATATCCATGCCGGAGAGTTCAAGAAAACGAATTGCTGGTTCGAGGTTCCGCGCGACCGTGGAATGACGTGCGGGACTCTCAATGTCCCTGAAAACCGCAAAAAAGCTTCTGGGACTGAAATCACTCTATCGGTGGTGGTCTTCGAACCCGACCGCGAGCGGCATGAGCCCATTGTGTTTCTCACGGGCGGGCCTGGCCAGCCCACCGATATTGGCGACAGGGAAGACATCGAGGCATGGTGGCAGTTCATAAGTGATCAAAATTGGATGATCGGGCGCCGAGTGGTCGTGGTCGACCAACGAGGGATAGGAAAGTCAATTCCCAGGCTGAGCTGTTCGCGATACTTCAAGGCCGATCATTGGAACTCCATTTCACTAAGCGTCGACGGTGAAATCAGCTTTGACAAGCTCATGAGAGATGAGGTGGTCGCGTGCCGAAGCGCGCTGATAGCAAAGGGCATTGACCTCTTCGCCTACAACACCGCCGAAAATGCAGCAGACGTCAACGACGTTCGGAAGGCGCTTGGCATAAAGAAGTGGGTGCTCTACGGCGTCTCTTACGGCACAAGAGTTGCCTTGGAAGTGATGAACGAGCATCCAGAGGGCGTCTCGGCGAGCATTCTGGATTCCGTTCTTCCCCTTGATATCGACTACCTCAAGGAAGATGGGCGAAATCTGGATCGTTCTTTGCGACTGCTGGAACGAGATTGCCAAAAATCAAAAAATTGCATGCGCGGACTAGGAGACGCAGTGCGAGCGATCGTAAAGCAGCTGGACAAACAGCCGGTGCTTTTGCGGAGCGATGACGGAGAAAACGCTCCCGCTCAGTACAGATATGTCTCCGGCGCGGATTTTCTTGAGCTTATATTCGGGTTGCTATACGATCGTTACGCTATCGAAGACATTCCAAAGCTAGTCGAGAAAACATACGAAAACGATTTCAGACCGCTCGCGGATATGATCTTTGAGCATGACGATACCGAGATTGCTCAGGGCATGGATTTTTCAGTCACCTGCTCCGAGACCAACAGATCCGAGCTGCCTGACAAGCGCCTCGAATACTGGACGAAGTGGATCGGAGAGGCCGACTATACCTGGGTTTGCCCGCTTTGGTTTCCCCAGGGAATGACGGTTTCGCAAAAGCATCCTCGCCGCCTGGATATCCCGACCCTGCTGTTGTCGGGAGAGTATGATCCGGCAACACCGACTCACTGGGCATATCGTGCGGCCAAAAGCCTTCCTTTTGGGCAGGTCGTCGTGCTTCGCGGGATTGGGCACGATGTGATCGATTCCGACCCTTGCGGATCGGAGGTTGTCACCGATTTCCTGGCCAACCCCAGACGCAAGCTGAAGACTGGGTGCATTGGACGGATGCAGGCCCCGCAGTTCACCGCGGCGGCGGAGGAGCAGTGGCGAGGGCCAGAAATGCAGCGGGCTGCGGCGATAAGGTCGCCAAAGCAGATGAGGTCGCCGTTCCGGTTCAGGCATCGCTCTTCAACATCGCCCAAAAAACACTAATTCCCTGGCGGCAAGCGCCGCCAATCTGCATCACGATCGCGGGCGGCCCCGAGACGGTCCGACTCGCTATCCAAGATTCAGTATGTTTGTATAGGTGCCTACCAAGGGGCTGGCGGTGGGCGCTGCTTTCGATTTTGACGCGATCGGTGTTGCCTTTGTCGAGGCAGCCCTCGATCCATCACGCTGGGATTCCGCGATGGAGGTGGCAGAAAAGGCCACCGGGAGCGCCGGCGCGCTGCTCTTCGACATAAAAGGGCATCTGCCACTCGTGCCTTACAGCCGCACCATGGCCCCTGCTCTCGACACCTATGTCCGCGATGGTTGGATTGACCGCGACGAGCGGTATCGCCTCATCAACTTCCTCGATCGGAAAGGGGTCACCTCGGAGTTCGACCTCCTGACGTCAGACGATATCGCCAAGCATCCCTACTACCAGGAATTCCTCGCGCCTTTCGGCCTGCGATGGTGCGCGGCCGTCAAGATCGCTGCAGGCGACGACTTCTGGGCGCTGTCGCTGCAACGGTCGATCCAACAGGGCCCGTTCACGCCAGACGAGATGAGACAGCTCGCGGACCTTTCGAAACAGCTGGGCTCTGTGGCCGCAGTTGCGCGGGCAATAGGTTTCGGGAGGGCCGACGCGGCACTGGATGCGTTTAGCGCCACCGAAACGCCTGCCGTCATGTTGGATAGGAGCGGCAATGTCCTCCGGTCCAATGCTCCGGCGGAAAGGCTTGTGGGGCGAGGCCTGCAGATTACGCGCCGGCGTTTGGTCTCCTTTGACCGAACCGCGACCGATGCTCTCGACCGATCGCTGAAAGCGCTGCTGTGTTCGCCGGACACGGCCGCATCGATGCCACCCGTGCCACTGCCCAGACTGCAAGGGCGGCCGCTCCTTGCCTATCCGTTGCGACTGCCGACAGTCTCCTACAACGCGCTGGCGCCGTGCCAGGCAATCGTCATCCTCATTGATCCTGACGCGAGACCTCCTCCTGCCGAAGCCGTGCTGCAGTCCTGCTTCAGGCTGACAGCGTCCGAAGCGAGGCTGGCGAGAAAGATTTGCTCGGGACACGGCGTTGAAGCGGCAGCCGACGAACTTGGCGTTTCCTATGAGACCGGGCGCAACCAGCTGAAATCGGTCTTCGCGAAGACGCAGACGCATCGGCAGTCGGAGCTGGTCGCGCTTCTCACAAGGCTCTCGAGCGGCCGATAGTTCGGGCGTGACCGTTCTGTCAGGTGCCATCGGGCACGTTATTGTCGGTGGAAACGCGTTTGGCGACAGGCGCCGCAAATTGGTACTACGGCGCTTTTGCGTGAATATCGTCTTCGCGTCAGCGCACCCGCCGCGCAGGCCACGCCATCACATACGCCGACCTGTTTTCGCGTCGAACAGGTGGGCGCAGGCGCGATCGACTTCGATCCCTATCGCCGCGCCCTGCTTGAGCGGCAGACGCTCGCGGAACAAGCAGGCAATTTCCTCGCCGGCGCAGTCGACCTTGGCGAAGATTTCCGAACCCGTGGCTTCCAGAAGCGTGACCGTGCCCGGCGTGCCCTGGGCAGTTGCGCGGATGTGCTCGGGACGGATGCCGTAGACAAGTTCGCGTCCTGCAGCGTCGGTCGGACGGGCGCCTTCCGGCAGCGGCAGGATCAGTCCGCCGGCGCTGCGGAACAGGCCTTCCTCGATGCGGCCGGCAATAAAATTCATGGCGGGCGAGCCGATAAAGCCGGCAACGAAGAGATTGGCCGGCTGGTCGTAGAGATCGAGCGGCGCGCCGATCTGCTCGACCAGGCCGTCATGCAGCACGACGATCTTGTCGGCCATCGTCATGGCTTCGATCTGGTCATGTGTGACGTAGATCGTGGTGGTGCCGAGCCGCTGGTGCAGCGCCTTGATCTCGCCGCGCATCTGGACGCGCAGCTTGGCGTCGAGATTGGAGAGCGGCTCGTCGAACAGGAAGACCTGCGGGTCGCGCACGATGGCGCGGCCCATGGCGACGCGCTGGCGCTGGCCGCCGGAGAGCTGACGCGGGTAGCGCTCTAGCAGCTTTTCCAGGCCAAGGATGCTGGCGGCATTCCTGACGCGGCCAGCGGTATCGGCAGGATCGGCTTTCTTGATCTTGAGGGCAAAGCCCATGTTGTCGGCCACGGTCATATGCGGATAGAGCGCGTAATTCTGGAACACCATGGCGATGTTGCGGTCCCGCGCCCGCAGATTGTTGACCATGCGTTCGCCAATGGTGATCTTGCCGCCCGAGATCGTTTCAAGTCCGGCGATCATGCGCAGCAGCGTCGACTTTCCGCATCCCGACGGGCCGACCAGGATGACGAACTCGCCGTCGGCGATATCGACACTGACGTCGTGAATGATCTTGGTGGCTCCGAAAGCCTTCTGCACGTTGTTGATGGTTACCGATGCCATTGGATTTCTCCGGGAGAAGAGTGATGTCGAGCTGGAATGCGTCTTCAGCCGCCCTTGACCGCGCCGGCGGTCAGCCCGGCGACGATCTGCTTTTGCGCGAACATGGTCAGCACCAGCACCGGCAGCGTCACCACCAGTGCGGCGGCGGCGAGCGGCCCCCAGCTCACCTGCTCATAGGAAAGCATGTTGTAGACGGCGACCGGCAGCGTCCGCGTCTCGCGGCTGGCGAGCACCACGCCGAAGACGAAATTGTTCCACGAAAAGATAACCGACAGGATGAAGGCGACAACGATGCCCGGCTTGGCGATGGGCAGGGCGACCAGCCGGAACACCTGCCAGGAGCTGGCCCCGTCGATGTTGGCCGCCTCTTCCAGTTCCATCGGCGTGGTCTCGAAATAGCCGATCATCACCCAGACCACGATCGGCACCGTCACCACCAGATGGATGATGATCTGCGGCCAGAGCGTGCCGAGTATCCCGATCCATTGGAACAGCAGAAACAGCGGGATGAGATAGGACAGCCCCGGCGTCATGCGGGCGATCATGATGACGACCGCCGATTTTTCGGCCTTGAGCCGCGCTATGCCATAGCCGGCCGGTACGCCGATCAGCAGCGCCAGCAGTGTCGCCGTGCCGGTGACCAGAACCGAATTCCAGAGATAGAGCAGGAAATTGTTCTCCTCAAACACTTTTACATAGTTCGACCAGGCGAAGCGTTCGGGGATCAGGATCGGCGGATAGGCGCCGTTGTCGATCTCGAATTTCAGCGAAAGCGAGATCATCCAGAGAAAGAAAAGAATCGCCGGCGAGACGATGACCAGTGCCGCGAAAAACAGGCCGATCTGGTTGAGCAATCGTGAGCTCATCTATTTGCCCTCCGCGTCGTTCCACTGCGAGCGCTGGCGCAGCATCAGGAGGATGAAGGACAGCGCCACGATGACAATGAAGAACACCACGGCCATGGCTGAGCCATAGCCGATGTCGTAATAGGAGAAGGCGGTGTTGTAGAGATAGATGTTGATGGTTTCGGACGCCGTGCCCGGCCCGCCCTGGGTCATCGCATAGATGATGTCAAAACTCTTCAGCGCATCGATGGTGCGGATGATCAACGCAATCATCAGGAACGGCGCGATCATCGGCAAAGTGAGGTAGCGGAATTGCTGCCAGGCATTGGCGCCATCAATCTCGGCGCTCTCGAACGGCTCGCGCGGCACCGAGGCCAGCCCGCCCAGCACGATCAGCATCACCAGCGGCGTCCACTGCCAGGTCTCGACCGCGACCAGCGAAGGGATGACCGTGTTCGCGTTGAATATCCATTCCTGCGCCGGGATGCCGACCAGCGACAGAAGGTAGTTGAGCACACCGAGCTGGGGATGGAACATCATGGTCCAGACCAGCGCCACGGCAACCGGCGTTGCCATCATCGGCATGACGAAGACGCCGCGCAGCAGGCCGCGCAGCGGAAACCTGGCGTCGAAGACCAGGGCGGCGACAGTGCCCAACAACATCGGCGCTGCCACCGACAGCGAGGTGTAGGTCAATGTATGAACAAGCGATTCCCAGAATCGCGGGTCGCTGGCCAGGCGGAGATAGTTTTCCATCCCGGCAAAGCTCCGCGACTGGCCGAGCGTCCAGCGGTTGACGCTCATCCAGAGCGTGAACGCCCACGGAAAGACGATCACGGCGCTAACGACGACGAGCGCCGGAACGACGAAGGGCCAGTAGTTGGGAGCCAGCCGGATCGTCTGGCTCCCTTCGATGGCTTGCGTCGTCACCCCGGTGCGTTCAGGGGCGATGGCGGACATCAGCCCTGCTCGCTCCTGTCGAGAACCGGCTGGAACTGCGCGGTGGCCTTCTTCAGTTCTTCGGCAGGATCGGCACCGGCAATCATGTTGGTCAACGCCACGCCGTAGATGTCACGGAACTCGGTGACCGGGATGATCACCGGCAGCGCCAGCCTGCTGATATTGCCGGACTGAACCACCGCATCGAGCCAGCTTGCCGGCATGGTGACGCCTTCGCGCACCTTGGGATCTTCCAGCACCGACTTGCGGAACGGCACGCCGGCGCCGGCCTGGAGCAGGCGTGCGCCCATCGCCGGGGAAACCGCCCACTGACAGAACAGATAGGCGGCTTCCTTCTTTTCGCTGGAGGCGGTCACCCCGAGGCCGTCGCCAAACGTCCCGGAGGCATGCGCCTTGGGCCCCTTGGGCATGACGCCATAGCCGACCTTGCCGACCACGCGCGACTTTTCGGGATTTTCCATCGGCGGGGCAAAACCGACGCCATCGAACCACATGCCGATCTTGCCTTGCAGGAAGGCGGACTGCGCTTCCGCCCAATTGAAGCCGGTGACGCCCGGAGGGGCGGACTTGGTCATCAGCCTCTGGTAGAGGGCAGCGGCCTCGATCGCCTCGGGCGTTTCGGTGCGCAGCTTTCCCTTGTCGTCGAGCGGCGTCATGTCGTAGCCGAGCATCAGCGACGTCCACACCGGCGTGTTGGCATTCTTGAGGCCGCGGGCGACGAAACCGAACGTGTTGGTCGATGGATCGGTCAGCGCTTCGGCGGCGGCCACCAGCTGCTCGAATGATTCCGGGTACTTTACGCCCTTGGCCTCGAACAGCTCCTTGTTCCAGTAGACGATCCAGTAGTCCACCGAGAACGGCAGCGAACGCAGCACGCCCTGGTTGTCCTTGGCGAAAAGCATGCCGGCCTCGGCGAAATCGCTTTCGACCAGGCCGGGATCGGTCAGCGTCGGATCGGCGAGATAGCCGGCGATGTCGGCCAGCCAGCCACCCTTTTCGAACTGGCGCTTCTGCACGTGATAGCTCAAATGCACGACATCGAAGCTCGGCCTGCCGGAGCTGAGCTCGATCACCGTCTTCTGCCGCTGCTGCTGTTCCGGCGTCGCCTCGGCATTGACCTTGATGCCGGTCAGTTCCTCGAATTCGGCGATGTATTTCAGGATGGTGTCGCTGCGCGGGCTTTTCACCAGATTGACGTCGAGCGTGGTGCCGGCAAAGCGCTTCCAGTCGACGCTGGCGGAAAAGCTCGGGCGAATGCCGGCAAGGCCGGCGGCGGCGAGCGCCGTGGTTCCTGCAAGGACTTGCCTTCTCGTTGGCTTGAACGGATTGGACGACATTTCTTCCTCCCTTGGGTTGCTGTCGTTGTGGATAGTGTCGCGGCAGCCGCGAACCATACGTCCTCAGATCTGGAGCGCCAACCGGCGCGCATTGTCGATATGCCGACTGATCGCCTCAACCGCCTTTTGCGGATCGCGGCTCTCGAGCGCTTCGATCACCGTCAGGTGCTCCTGCATCACCGGCACGACGCGCCCATCGATGCGGAAACGCTCCTGGTGGATCAGTCTGATCTTTACCGAATTGACCAGATACGCCTTGGCGATGATCTCGTTGCCCAGCGCATCGATGAAGGTGTCGTGCATGGCCCAATCGATGTTCTGGGCCTTGGCTTCCATTTCCGGCGTGGGCGTCTGCGACAAGGCTTGAGCCAGCATGTCCTCATGTTCGCGCCGCAGGCCGGCGAGCACGGCGTCGGAGGCGTTGACGGTGAACAGCGCCACCGCCTCACGCTCCATGAACAGGCGAAACTGGAAGGCCTCGCGGATCAGGTTGATGTCGATATGGGCGATCTGCATGCCGCGCTGCGGGATGGTCGTCAAAAGCCCCTCGGCCTCGAGACGCGGCACGATCTCACGGATGGCGCCTAGCGGCAGCCCGGTAAAGGCAACCAGTTCGCGCTGCGACACGAACTGTCCCGGCTTGAGATCGCGGGCCAGCAAATGCCGCGTGAAGCTGGCATAAGCTCTTTCCCTGAGGGTTGCCGGTTCGCTGCTGTCGTCCATTTCAGCGCGCTTCCCTTTGCCGGTCAGGCCGGCTCTGTCGCAAACAGCCTGTCATAGGCGGCAGCAAGCTGTTGCCGCCCCTGCGAACCGATCGGCTCCAGCGGCGGACGGACCGTCAGCCAGCGCTCGTCGCCGGTTTTGCGCGCCACCATGACCTTCACCGCCGGGATGACCGAAAACTCAAGCAATTCGAGCACGAAGCTCTCGACACGGGCATCGTCGCGCCCATCCTCGGCCATGGCGCGGATTTCGCCGGTGACGAAATTGGCCATGCCGGAAATGGCGCCCTGCCCGCCCTGGCGCACGCTTCTGGCCAGGTGCCGCTCGTCGCCGATCAGGATCACCATGTCGCCATGGGCTCTTAGCAGCGCCTCGCTGTAACTCCAGTCGCCACCCGAATCCTTGACACCGGCGATCACGCCGGGGAAGGCCGCACACAGCCGACCGATCAGGGCAAGCGGGAGCGGCACCATGGTGACAGAGGGGATGTTGTAGAGGAGGATGCCGCGAGCCAGCGGCCCGAGCGCAGCGAAGACGGCAGAAAACCATCCGAACAGCCCGTCCTCGCCGACATTCTTGAAGTAGCTCGGCGGAGCCAGCAGGATGTTGCGGACGCCGCACTGCAAGGCATGCCGCGCCTGTTCAGCGGCGTCTTCGGCCGCATCGACCAGCACGCCGGCAACGAGCCGATGCGCCGGAATGCCGGCGGCCAGCATGGCCTCGGTAACAATCCGCCGCTCTGCCGTGCCCACGGAAGCGCCTTCCCCGGTGGTGCCGAACAGCGTGGCGCTGCTGCAGCCGGCGCCAAGGCAAGCCCGGGCCTGCGTGACCATGGGAAGGATGGCGATTTGCCCGGACGCATCGAAAGGCGTGGCGAGGGCAACCGAAAGACCAAAGCGCGAGACCACTATTCTCTCCAGATGTCGATGTACAGCACTCCTAGCACACTAACATGTTAGTTGTAAATTGCGGAGGGGGCCTTTCGAACACGGCGTCGACATCGGACGAATATATGATGCGGATTTGGGCGGCTGCCGTCTTTCCGGCAGCGCGATCCCTACTGTCCCGTCGCGTCCGCGTAGATATCGAGGACACGGGTGATGCTGCCGATCAGAAGCTCGTGAGCGAGGGGCTTGACCCGGCGTGCGGCAACCTCGGCGTCGAGCTGCCCCAGATACTGGCTGATCAGCGGCCGGGGTATATCCTTCTCGCCCAATACGTCCAGCAGCGTCCGTGTTGCGCGCTGCGCCTCCGGCGTCGGCCAATAATAGCGGATGCGGTCGCTGAACGAGAAATGCCGCTGCATGCGCTGCTCGTCCGGCGTGCCCGGATAGTATTGCTGCCAATTGTCCGGCGACGCCAGCATGATGCGTTCCATCGCGGCAGGCAGCCTTTCGCGCGAAAAGTCCGGCGCGAGGATATCAGCGATATGGCTGAGCCCATACAGCGCTTCGCGAACCGCGAAGGTCAGCCAGGGGCCGACCTTGAGGATGGCAAAACCGTCGCGAACGAGAGCATTGAGCGCTTCGGCCGGCTGGTAGTCGGTCGAATGCGCCTCAAAAACCAATTGCGGCATACGGTCGAGCACAGCCACCAGTTCAGTCGCCTTGGCCGGTGCATAGGGCACGATCTCGGTGTTGCCGAACTCGACGCCGGGCTGGACGACGACACCGACCGCACGGCCAAAAGCGGCTTCGAGGCCGACGCGGGAAAACGCTCGCGCGTGGATTTCTACGGTGCGCAAGGCATCGCCGGGCGCCGTCACATGCAGGTGGTCGAGCGCCTCCAGAGCCCCGCCCGGCACCGGTACTTCGGTGCCGATGACGTAGACGGGTTTTTCGCCGCCGGCGCGCTCGACCGCCGCCTCGGCGATTTCAGCAAGTTCGGCCGCGCGCGCGGCGATCGTTTCATCGGCAAGCACGGCTGGATCGTCGGCGCAGGCCATGCTCGTATCCAGATGCATTTTGGTGAAGCCGGCGCTCGCATAGGCATCGATCATCGCCGCAGCCTTCTTCATCGCGGCGGCGGCAGCCATGTGCTTCCACGGATTGGGTCCAAGGTGATCGCCGCCAAGGATCAGGCGATCAATTGGGAAACCGGCTTTGTGCGCATGCGCCTCGACGAAGCTGCGGAACCCCGCAGGCGTCATCCCGGTGTAGCCGCCCTCGTGGTTGACCTGGTTGCAGGTGGCCTCGATCAGCACATCCGCGTGCCGCGCCGCGCCATGGCGCAGGGCAGCCTCGATGACCAGCGGATGCGCCGAGCAGACCGAGGCGATGCCGCTTTTCTCGCCTGCAGCGCGCCTGCCCGCAATGTTCGCAAACCTTCGCGTCGCGTCACTCACTGGCGTGTCCCCGTGGCGATGAATGCCTCGACCGCTTCAAGCGGGAAAATGCCCTCCATCGGCCCCTTGCGGGTGACGGCAAGCGCACCGCAGGCATTGGCGATCCGCAGGGCTTCGGCAGGAGCCGCCCCGCGCAGCCAGAACGAGACGAAAGCTGCACCGAAGCAGTCGCCGGCGCCGGTCGGATCGACCTCGTCGACGGCAAAGCCTGACGAGGCGACCGCACCGTGATGATCATGATAGACGGCGCCGGCGGCGCCCTTCTTCAGGACGATGCAGGACAGGCCGCGGGCCAGCAGTTCGTCGACTGCGCCCTTCTCGTCCCTGGCGGATGAAAACAGGAAGAGCTCCTCGCCGCTCGGCAGGAAGATGTCGGTTCGCGCCAGCACTTGGTCGAGTGCTTCGCGCATGCCGGATGCCTGCATGATCTCACGGCGGATGTTCGGATCGAAGGACACGGTTCCCCCTCTGGCCTTGACCGTCTCGATCGCCGATAGCGCCACCGTGATGGCGCGGTCGGAAAACAGCGACGAGCCCATGACATGGACGTGATCGGCACCGGCGAGCAGCTTTGTCGCCGCCGCGTTTGTCTCGATCAGGCCGGCGGCGCTGTTGCGGATGTTGAAGACGAAATGCCGGCTCGCGTCGGCCCGGTAGGTGACGAAGGCCGTGCCCGTCGCATGGCCCGTGTGAACCGCGATCGCCGACACGTCGGCCCCCAGTGCCCGCAGCCGATCGATGTTCAGCCTGCCGAAATCGTCGTCGCCGACGGCGCCGATGAGGCCTGCCGGCTGGCCGAGCGCCGCCGCCTGGCCGATGAAGATCGCGGGCGCGCCCGACGGGTAGGGCCCAAGCAGCGGACCAGGCTCGAGAAAGCTCTGACCAATCCGCTCGGCCATGATCTCGACCAGAATCTCGCCGGCACCG
This sequence comes from Mesorhizobium sp. WSM4829, assembly GCF_055811475.1. NCBI lineage: Bacteria > Pseudomonadati > Pseudomonadota > Alphaproteobacteria > Hyphomicrobiales > Phyllobacteriaceae > Mesorhizobium > Mesorhizobium sp. WSM4829. The sequence continues at coordinate 106,337 of NZ_JBVVQJ010000006.1, forward strand.
ACCAGCTTCTTCATCTCGCGGAATCCCTCGAATTCGCCTACTTCAAGTGAATAAGGCTTGTGCTTTTTCGCGTCAATTAATAAATTTACGCATGGAAACTATGCAATTTATGTGTAAAGTTTCGCCTTGCATTCGGGGGCTTTGATGTCGATGACGCACAAGACGATGGAGGATTTTGCTCGCTCTTGTGGTGTCTCCAGGCCGACACTGTCGAAATATTTCGACGATCCGAGCAGCGTCAAGCCGGCGACACGTCAGCGGATCGAAGTGGCGCTGCGCTCGTCCGACTACCAGCCCAATCTGTTTGCACGCAACCTCAACCGCAAGCGGACCCGCAGCATCGGCATCGTCGTGCCGACGCTCGCCGATCCCTTCTATTCGGAAATGGTCAGCCGCATCGAACTCAGGCTGCGCGACGAAGGCTATTGGCCGATCGTGATCTCCTCGCACGGCTCGCGTGAGCTCGAAGTGGAAGCGACGCGAACCATTCTTTCGCTAAAAGTTTCCGGCGCGCTGATCGCGCCGCTCGGCCTGCGCTCCGACGAGCGCACGCTGGAGAAGCTGACACAGACCATACCGATCGTCTATTTCGACACTTATCTCGAGGGCGACACGCCATTCGTCGGCAACAACAACAGCCAGAGCGTCTCGACCATCGTCGATTATCTCTGCCGCTCCGGCGATGCTCCGGTCTATTTCGATATCCCGCACGTCAACCACAATTCGCGCGAGCGCCTGAACAGCTATGTCGGCGCCATGCAGCGGCTCGGGCATGAGCCGGTGCTCATCGGCACCCCTTATGACTACACCTGGGATTTCGAACGGATCGGCTATGAGCAGATGGAAGCGATGCTCGCCCGTGGCGGTCTGCCGGGCAAGACCATTCTGTGCGCCAACGACCGTCTCGCCTTCGGCGTGATGGCTGCCGCCTACTCGCAAGGCCGCAAGGTCGGCCGCAAGGGCGATTGCGACCTGCGGATCGCAGCCCATGACGACCATCCGCTGAGCCGCTACACCTGTCCTGCCCTCACCACCATGGCGCAGGACTTCGCTTCCATGGCCGGACGCAGCGTCGAGACGCTGCTGGCCTTGCTTGACGAGGACGACGCGGCAGTTGCCCCCAGGGTCAGTCTCGACGCAACGCTGGTCATGCGTCAGTCGGCCTGAGCGTTTCCAAACACAGGATCGAAGCCGCGCCATGCGGCAACTGCCGCGCCGACCGCTTGCCGCGCCGCCGGACCATGGCGGCCCATCGAAACGAAGCCGTGGATCTGGCCGGGCCAGCGCCGCAGGACGACCGGCACCTCGTCATCTTCCAGACGCTTCGCGTAGGCCTCGGCTTCGTCGGCGAGGATATCATGGCCGGCGATTGCGACAAAAGCCGGCGCTGCGCCGGCAAGGCTTGCGGCCTTGAGCGGCGACACGCGCCAGTCATCAATATCGCCAGCATGGTTGATATAGTGGTCGCGGAACCAGGCCATGGTCGCCAAAGTCAGGCCATAACCGTCGGCAAAGCGGCGATAGCTGTCCGCCGCCTGCGAGGCGTCCGTGTTCGGATAGAACAGCAACTGCGCCGCCGGCGGCTTCTTGTCGCCGCGCCCAAGCAGGCAAAGCACGGTAGCGAGATTGCCGCCGGCGCTGTCGCCGGCGACAGCGATCCGTCCGGCGTCGATGCCGAGATCGCCCGCGCCGTCCTGCATGAAGGAAAGTACGGCGCGGCAATCTTCGATGGCCGCCGGAAATTTGTGTTCCGGCGCCAGCCGGTAGTCGGGAGAGACGACGACGCAGGCCGCCATATTCGCAAGCCAGCGGCAGATCTCGTCATGCGACTCGAGATTGCCGATCACCCAGCCGCCGCCATGCAGATAGAGCAGCGCCGGGGCAGCGGCTCCGACCGCGCCCTGTCCGCGATAGATTCTGAGCGTCAACGGGCCGCCGGGTCCGGTGATGGTGCGCTCGGTCAATGAGCCGACCGGCTCGCGCTCGCCCTGGAGTGCCGGAAAGCCCTCCTCATAGGCGCGGCGCGCCTCTTCAGGCGTGCCGGCTTCGAATGGCGGGGCGGCCGCCTGCCGGTCAAGGTCGAGCACATGCCGGGCCTCCGGATCGAGCAAGGGTGAAAGCAATGTCGTCATCGTAAGCCCTCCGATATCAGGCGAGCAGGCTCGCCGCTTCGGCGTCCTGGAAGCGCGGCGGCTGATCGACCGTTGCGTTGACGGCGACGGACTCGCGACTCTCACCCGAAGCGAGGATCGCCTCCATGATTTCCAGCACATGAAGCGCAAGGTCGCCGGACGCCCGCGGCTTTCTTCCTGTTGTCAGCGCGCGCGAAAGATCGGCAACGCCGAGCATGCGGTAATTCGCGCGGTCGGGCGCGGCGAAGGGCCAATTGCGCGCGCCATAGAGTTCGCTCTCACTGTGGAAGTCGGCCCAGTCGGCCCCTCGTTCCGACAGCGAGACGGTGCCGCCGAACGTATCCGGATCGGGCAGCCGGAGCGAGCCTTCCGTCCCATGCAGCTCGATCGGGTGGTTGGAGTGCCTGAAGACATCCCACGAGGCGCCGAAGGTGACGGTGGCGCCTGAGCGGAACTCCAGCAGCGACAGGATGTTGGTCGGTGTGCCGACCTTGAAGCTGGTGTTCCGGTAGGGGCCTTCGGCGGTGATCAGCCGCTCCTCCTGGCCCCGCGTCGCCATCGCCATCACGCGGGCCACCGGCCCGAGCAAATTGACCAGCATCGTCAGGTAGTAGGGACCCATGTCGAAGACCGGTCCGCCGCCGGGCTGATAATAGAATTGCGGATTGGGATGCCAGTGCTCCATGCCGCGCCCCATCATGAAAGCGGTGCCGGTCACCGGCCGGCCGATCGCACCCTCGTCCATGAGGCGGCGTGCCCGCCGTCCGGCGGCGCCAAGGAAGGTGTCCGGGGCCGAGCCCAGCAGCAGCCCGCGCTCCGCCGCCTCGGCGACAAGCCGCCTGCCGTCCTTGGCCGAGGTCGCCAGCGGCTTTTCGGTGAAGACGTGCTTGCCCGCCGTAAGCGCTGAAAGCGAAACGTCGAAATGCGCCACCGGGATGGTCAGGTTGAGGACGAGATCGATCTCCGGGTCGGCCAGAAGCGCATCGACGCTGACCGCCCGGATGCCGTATTCGCTGGCGCGCCGGGCCGCCAAATCGGGCGAAATGTCGGCGCAGGCGCTGAGCTCGACCCCGTCGAACAAAGCCGCATTGCGCAGATAGGTCATCGAGATGTTGCCGCAGCCGATGACGCCAATGCCAAGCTTTGTCTTTGATCTCCCGTGCATTTTAGATCGTACCTCCCAACGCGGTGATGGTCTGCCTCAGCCGTTGCGTCGGCAACGGATCACAGTCGAAAGCCGCTATACAATATTTTAAATATTGACGCGCGTAAAATTATTATAGAACATGCGGAAATGATGGCGCAACATTGGAGGCCGCCAGCCCTGAGGAGGAGAACATGACTGACATGAAAAAAGCGGCCAACAGCAGATGCGAATTCCGTGGGTCATGCGCATTGGATCTTTCCGTCGCGGTCAGGGACCGAGATGGGTTCAGGCATAGATCACCTTGGCCCCGGTCATCTCAAGCTGGCTGCGTATTGGACCGGGCAGGCCATCGTCGGTGATCACCACATCGACGGCCGACAGCGAAAATGCCTTGGAGGTCCCGCTGATGCCCCATTTGCTCGAATCGGCGAGGAGGACAACGCGCCGGGCCATGCGAACGAGGTTTCGCTTCGTTCGCGCCATGTCTTCGTTCACGTCGACCACATCCAGTGACGAGTCTATCGCATGCGCTCCAACAAAGACCTGATGCGCTACCAAGCCGCCGAGAGCCGTATCGGCATCGGTGATCAGCGTGCTCACCGTGTCGGGATAGACCCGGCCGCCGATCATATGAACGTCGAGCCCGGGACGATGCATAAGATGCTGCACGATATTCATGGCCGTGGCCGCGACCACGACATTGCTGAGCGGCGGTAACTGCATGGCAACCTGCATCAATGTCGAGCCGCCGTCGAAGATGACCGATTGGTTATCCTCGAACAGGTCTAGCGCCGCCCGGGCGATGCGCTTCTTTGCGTCGAGGTTCGTTTGCATCCGCCGGGCGAACGCGGCCGTAGTCGAATCGGTGGTCCGGGTCACCGCCCCTCCACGGGTCTTGGTCAGCAGTCCCTTGCGGTCCAGTATCTCGAGGTCGGAGCGCACCGTGACTTCCGACACGCCAAACCCGTCTGACAGGTCCTTGATGCGCACCTGTCCGCTGCGCTGCACCTCACCCAGGATCGATTGGCGTCTCTGCTCCGACAACATTGCCCTGCCCTTCCCTGCGCCAAGCAACCGCTCTGGCCTCGGCTCAGCTTACCAAAAATATGCAAACTCGAAAGCTTTCGAAAGATTGTATTTCTTGTTTCTTTCGGAAACACTGGGTCCAGGATTTTGAAATCAAACGATTGGGGAATTTTGCACTCATGAGCCTAGGAACCAAGGTGCGTCTTGCGCGCCTCTTCTCGCATCCATCGGGGAAACTTTTTGGCGGCGCGGTCGACCACTTCGTCGGCTATGGCGACGTGCGCAAAGGCGGCCTTGCCGACCTGCCGGGTGCGCTCGCACGCGTCATGGTGGGCAAACCCGACTACGTCAGCATCCAGCCTGGCACCGCGCGCCATCTGTGGCCGCAATATGCGGGCAAAGCTTCCCTGGTGATTCAGGCGGGCTGCTTCACTCCGGACGATCGCATCAGCGAGTTGATCGCAACGCCCGAGGATGCGGTGCGCGCGGGGGCCGATGCGTTGGCCGTGGCCATTCCGGTACGCGGCGCGACCGAGGGCAAATACATACGCTGGCTGACCGATTCGGTAAATGCAGCGGCCCGCTACGGCATGCCTGTGGTGGCGCATATCTACCCTCGCGATTTCACCGACGGAGCAAAAATCGTCTTCACCCCCGACGAGATCGCCTATGCGGCGCGCATCGGCTACGAGTCCGGCGTCGACGTGATCAAGATCGGCTACACGGGCGATTTCGAGTCGTTCCGAGAGACCGTCCGGACCTGCCCGGTGCCGGTTGTGATCGCGGGCGGTCCAAAGACCGATACGCTGCTCGGCGCGCTTCAGCAGACGGCGGACGCCATCCGTGCCGGCGCACGCGGCGCCGTGGTAGGCCGCAATCTCTGGGGGCATGGCGATCCGGAGAAGGCAGCGCTTGCCTTTCGGGGCGTCATCCATGACGGCCTTTCGGCGCAAGACGCCCTGGCGAAGGCGGGTGCCTGAACGATGCCCACCGTCCCTTCAATCCTCGGCTTCGGCGCTATTGCGATCGACGACATCGTCTATGTCGATCAGCCGTTGTCGGCGGGCAAGGGAAAGGTTCTGCAAAGTGCCCGCGCTTTCGGGGGAAATGTCGCGACGGCACTTGCCGCCGTCGCGCGGCTCGGCGGAACCGCCGGCTTCGCCGGATGGCTGGGCAGTGCCGCCGACGACGCCGTGTTGTGCGATCTCGTTGCGAGCGGCGTTGAAACCGCATTCGCGCCGCGCCACCCCGACGCGCGCCCGGTGCGCTCGCGGATCACCGTCGGCTCGGACGGGGAACGGTTCATCGCGTATGACGACGATGCGATGCTGGGCACCGCTCCGGATTTTCCGGACGATATCCTCAGCCGCGCGACCGTCCTGATCGTCGATAGCTACGCGATCCGGTCCCTGGATGTCGTGGCTCGGGCTCGCGATCTCGGCCTTGCGATTCTCGGCGATATCGAATGGAGCAGCGGCCCAGCCACGGAGCGGCTGATCGCGCTCTGCGACCATCTCATTCTTCCACTCGGCTTTGCGCGGACTGCCACGGGGTGCCGATCGCCCGCCGAGATGCTCGATACATTGTGGTTGCCGTCGCGGTCCGCAGTGGTTCTGACCGACGGTGGCAGGGGCGTGTACTATCGCGGGCGTGAAGAGACAGGTCTCTGGCACCTGCCCCCGCACAGGATTGTGGTCGTCGACTCGACCGGTGCGGGTGACTGCTTTCATGGCGCCTATGCCCATGCGTTGACGCGCGGAGCCGGCACCGCAGGCCGGGTGGCATTCGCGGCCGCGGCGGCAGCCCTTTCGATAACGGGCCGTGGCGGGCGCGAGGCGCTTCCGACCGACGACCAGGTTACGGAACTCCTGGCATCGACGAACGCGCCGTCAGCAGTCGAATTGAAAAAAACGCATGTCAATACTGGAACATAGCTAGAAACTATACGATGAAATATTTCGCAGGTGAACATGCTCCGAGGAGGGTTATAAAAATCAGCGGCTTATACTTGCGGAGGGAGGAATATGGCAGAAGTCATTCTTGAGAATATCTGCAAAACCTACGGTAACAATTTTCGCGCAATCGACCAATTGAACCTATCGGTCGAGGACGGCGAGTTCTTGATTCTCGTCGGGCCGTCCGGCTGCGGCAAATCCACCGCGTTGCGAATGATCGCGGGATTGGAGGACATCACCAGCGGCAGCCTTCGGATCGGCGGAGTCGACGTCGTCGACATGCCGCCCAAGGACCGCGACATCGCGATGGTCTTCCAAAGCTACGCGCTCTACCCGCATATGACGGTGTTCGAAAACATCGCCTTTTCGATGCGGCTGGCAGGCAAGCCGAAGGCCGAGCGCAAGATGCGCGTGGATGAGATCGCCAAAACCCTTCAGCTGACGTCTTTGCTGGACAGCAAACCCGCGAACCTTTCAGGCGGACAGCGTCAACGGGTTGCCATGGGCCGCGCCATGGTGCGCGAGCCGGCCGCCTTTCTCATGGACGAACCCCTTTCCAATCTGGACGCGAAACTGCGCGTGCAAATGCGCGCCGAAATCACCAGCCTGCAAAAGCAGCTCGGCGTAACGACCATATACGTGACCCACGATCAAATCGAAGCGATGACGATGGGAGACAGGGTCGCGGTGTTGAAAGGCGGCGTGCTGCAGCAGGTCGATACACCCAAGAGGCTCTATGAATCGCCGGTGAACGCCTTCGTTGCCGGCTTCATCGGCTCTCCTTCGATGAACCTTTTCGAGGCGACCCTGACGGGCGACGAACTGATGTCCGGCACCTTCGCCATCCGGCTGCAGGAGGCAGCCTTCGTGCGCAGGCCGGGCTTGAGGTCGTTTGCGGGGCGCAAGGTCGTGTTCGGCATACGACCGGAGGATCTTTATGACAGCAGCCTCGAATCCGGCCGCAAGTATCAGACGATACCGGCCAAGGTGACCTCGATCGAAGAACTCGGATCCGAACATATTGTCCATCTGAACATCGACGCGGTCCGGGTGGACTCCGGCGATCCGGACGCGGTGGACGATTTTGGCCTGGCATCGAACGCGGTGGCGAGATTCGAGCCGATCAGCGCCGTCCACTCCGGCTCGGAAATCCGGTTGGCCCTGGATGATGCCAAGTTCCATTTCTTCGATCCCGAGACGCATCTGGCGATCTGAAGATCTGCGGCAGACCGCAGGCGAGAGCGAGGCGCCTGCGAAACGCAAGAAGGCTTCTGAGTAGAGCAGACGATCGTCCGCATTGTGCGGTCGATCTTAAAGAAGGAGGAGAAAATCATGTTTCGGATACAACCCGTGATGCTGAAAATAGCCGCGGCCGCATGGTTGCTTGGCGCAACCGGCGCCATGGCGGACACGACGCTGGAATTCACCCAATGGTGGGAGCCCGAATTGCCGGCCGGCTCGCTCAGGGCAATCATGGATGACTTCGAGGCTGCAAACCCCGGAATCAAGGTGACGCTGGTCAGCGGCCCTTATGCGACCACGCGAGACCAGATCTCGGTTGGTGCTGCAACTGGAACGCTTAGCGACGTCGTCGGTCTCGACGGCGCCTGGGTGAACAATCTGAACGCGCAGAATGCGCTGGCCGACATGAACCCGATGATGGATGCGAGCGAGTTCGACCAGACGCAGGTCGCGGATATCATCAAGGTGGACGGCAAGGCGGTGATGTTTCCCGTGGCTTCGTTCGTCTATCCGGTCTTCGTGAACATGGATCTCGCCGCCCAGGCAGGCGTGACCAAGCTGCCGTCGACCCGCGCGGAGTTTCTCGAAGCCGCCAAGAAGATGACCCATGCCGACAAGAACCAGTATGGCTGGGTGCTGCCCTTGTCGCTGCAAACGCCGTCCGGTGTCCAGAACGACCTGATGTCGTGGGTCTGGGCCTCGGGTCAATCGATGATGGCTGACGGCAAGCCGGCTCTCGAGGGCAAGCCGGTCGTCGATATGCTCACCTTCGTCAAATCGCTGAACGACGCCGGCGTCATTTCGCCCGGCATTGCCACCAAGACCGAGCAGGAAAAGGTCGAGGAATTCGTGAACGATCGGGTCGGAATGATGATCGACTCGCTCGCGCATGTGAACCTCATTCGCAAACGCAATCCCAAGCTGAACTTCGACCTCATCCCCGTCCCGGTCGTGGAGAATTACAACGGCAAGCGCGGCCTTCCCTATGCCTCTTGGGGCATCGGCATCTCTGCGGCCTCAAAACATCAGGAGGAAGCCTGGAAGCTCGTCCAATATCTGATGAGTGAAAAGGTGAACGCCAAGCTCGTGACGCTTGCAAACGCCTTCCCGGGCAACGTCAATGCCAAGCCCGATTTCGTGACCTCGGACAAGGCTTTCGCCAAGGCTTTCGAAATCTTCAAGACCGGCTATCTCGCCAACGAGTTCACGGGTCTGCCGGTGGCTGAAGACCTGATGACCCAGTTCGACGTGGAAGCCCAGAAGATGCTCGCCGGCGAGCAGTCTCCGGAAGAAGCCGCAGCCAACGCTCAAAAGGGCTGGATGGCGAAATTCTGAGCGACCTGTTCCCCGTTGCTATCTTCCACCGGGTAGCCTGACTTAGGGCAGGCCACCCGTCAACAACGGATCGGCAATTTGAGATGGACCTCTTTCCGAAGCGCACCTTCCTCTTGAAGGCACATCCCAAGGGTGGCACATGACTCGGCAGAAGCGCTCCCACCATCGACTGAAACGAGCGGTCGCACCCTATCTCTATCTGTCACCCTCGCTCCTCATCATCGGCCTTCTGATGCTACTGCCGATGGTGACGGTGATTGGCTATTCGTTCCAGAACAGCGCGGTGCTGCGTCGCGACCCATCCTTTGCCGGACTGAAACACTACCACGCGATCTTTGCCGATCCGGTGTTCTGGGCCTCGCTGTGGCACACGCTCTACTTCACCTGCATGAGTGTCATCTTCCATATGACCATCGGCATGGTCTTCGCACTCATGCTGAACAGCGACCGCATCAATCCGACGCTGCGCAACATTCTGCGCGTGCTCTACATACTGCCTTGGCTGTTCACCGCGGTGATTATCGCCGTGATCTGGCGCCTCCTGCTCGAGCCGAACGGTGTCGTGAACAGCGTTCTCATGCAGATGGGCATCATCGGTTCCAAGGTCGAGTGGTTTTCCTCGACGGCGACCGCGCTGCACGCCGTCACCTTCGCCAATATCTGGGCGGGCTACCCGCTTTTCATGGTCAGCTTGCTCGCAGGCTTGCAGGGCATTCCCAAGGATTTCTACGAGGCCGCCGATATCGACGGGGCGAAGGCCTACCAGAAGCTGATCTTCATCACCATCCCGCAGCTGATGCCGATCATCATCAGCATCTCGCTGCTCGACTTCATCTGGACCATGCAGGTCTTTCCATTGATCTGGATAACGACGGGCGGCGGTCCGATCTACTCGACCGAGGTCCTCAGCACCTACACGTACAAGCTGGCGTTTTCGAGCTACAACCTGTCGCAGGCGTCGGCGAGCGCCGTGGTCATCCTGCTGATCTCTCTCGGCCTGACGCTGTTCTACATCCGCTATCAAAAGGCTCGGTAGTCACCATGAGGAAAAGGCACACACCGAAAGACAGACTGATCACCGTCGCGCTCCATGTCGCGCTTGCCGCAGGGCTCTTTTTCGCGGCCTTCCCGATCTACTGGATGCTGAGCAGCTCGTTCAAGTCGAATACCGAAATCTTTGCCCTGCCACCAACCGTCCTGCCGAAGGCCTTCACGCTGGAAGCGTATGCGGCCATCCTTGGCGACCCGGTAAAGCTGCGCTTCTTCTTCAACAGCTACTTCGTGGCCGGAGCGGTGACCGTGCTGACGGTTCTGATCGCCTTGCTGGCGGCTTATGGGTTCAGTCGTTTCAATTTCCGCGGAAAGGGCAGCCTCAACACACTCATCATCAGCACGCAGACGATTCCGCCGATCACGCTTTTGATCCCCTTCTTCGGGCTTGTCGTCTCGTATGGCATCTTCGACACCTACGTCGCACTGATCCTGACTTACCTGGTGTTTACGCTGCCCTACGCGATCCTGCTGATGACGGGATATCTGAACACCTTGCCCCGCGATCTCGATGAAGCGGTGGCTGTCGACGGCGGCACCAGCTGGACCGCACTCTGGCGGGTGATCGTCCCGATTTCACTGCCTGGAATCGTGGCGACGTCGGTCTACACCTTCCTGTTGTGCTGGAACGAATTTCTCTTTGCGCTGACACTGACGAAGTCAACGTCCATGCGCACCGTCCCGATCGGCATCCAACTTTTGATGGGGCAGCACGCCTTCGAATGGAACCAGATGATGGCGATGAGCGTGCTGGGCTCGCTACCGCTCTTGCTCATCTACCTCGTTGCCCAGAGGTTCTTCCTCGCCGGCATGACCGCGGGCTCGGTCAAGTAGGATGTCCCTCCCACGGAGAACCGATGGGAAGTCCGCGCGTCGAAATCGATGGATTGGACCTTCTCTGCTGGCAGGCGATACGCCGCGGCCTCGGGCGTCTTCATAGCGCCGCTGAATCGTGCTCGTGCTGTTCATCCAGCGCCACATCAACAAAGGGCTGACGCAGGGCGGCATCAAGGAATGAAAGCATGAAAGACCTGAAAGTCGGTTGCCAGACCTTCACCTGGGAAATGCTCGGAGACCGGTTTGCCGGTGGTCCCGACGATCTGCTCAAGGCGATCGCCGATGGCGGTTATGCCGGCATCGAGATCACCGACACGATGATCGGCCGCTATGCCGACAGGCCGGCGGAATTCGCCGCGGCGCTGAGATCGGCCGGCCTCACCCTTGTTTCTTTCGCCTTCGGCTCGAAGAGCGGCTTTACGCTGAAGGAGAGCATCGGCGCCGACCTTGAGACAGCGAAACGCTGGATCGATTTTGCCGCTGCCTTTCCAGGCGCGCTGGTCTCGATGGGCTCGGCCACCGTCGTGTCCGACGGCCCGCGCGACGACAAGTTCCCTATTGCTGCCGAGTTCTACAACAAGGCCGGCGAATTTGGACGCAAGGCGGGCGTCGAAATCGCTGTCCATCCCAGCTCCCACCACAACACGCTGCTGTTCAACCGTGCCGACTACGACCGGATCTTCGCACTGATCGATCCCGCGCTTGTCGGCTGGGTGCCCGACACCGGACACATCTTGCGCGGCCATCAAGACATGATCGATACGCTCACCACCTACCGCGACCGCATCCGCTACGTGCATCTGAAAGACGTCGACGCCAGCGGCACCTGGGCCATGCTCGGCAAGGGCGTCTGCGACACCCAAGTGGTGATCGATATCGCCAGCGCCGCACCTCGTTTCAACGGCTGGCTGGTGCTGGAAGAGGAATCCGAGACCGCCGCCGGCGATCCGGCCGCCGCGGTCAAGACCAACCGCCAGACGATGCGCGGCTACGGCGCGTGAGGAAGAGACCATGATCCGGAAGCAAGACCGTCGCCTTCGTGTCGGCGTGCTCGGCTGCGGGCCGATCGCCCAATTCGCGCATCTCGAATCCTGCGTGAAGGCCGGCAACGCCGATCTCTATGCGATCTGCGATGCCGCCCCCGATCTTCTGGCGCGCATGGCCGCGACCTATGAACCCGAAAAAATCTATGGCGATTACGATGAGATGCTCGCCGACCCGCAACTGGAAGCGGTGATCGTGGCGACCTCCGACGCCTATCACGTGCCGATGTCGATCAAGGCGCTCGAGGCCGGCAAGCACGTGCTGTGTGAAAAGCCGATCGGCGTCTCGGTCGAGGAAGGCGAGATGCTCGCCGATGCGGTCCGGCGCTCCGGCAAGGTGCTGCAAGTCGGCCATATGAAGCGCTTCGACCCGGCACTGGAAGCGGCGCGCGATTTCGTCCGCGACGAGATCGGCGAGATCCTGGCGCTAAAAGCCTGGTATTGCGATTCCACGCACCGCTACACCAACACCGACGCGGTCCAGCCGCTGCCGGTCACCAGCAAGCTGGCGCGCAAGCCGGGCGGCAATCCGAAGGCCGATCTCAGGCAGTATTTCATGCTCGCGCACGGCTCGCACCTTGTCGACACCGCGCGCTTCCTGTGCGGCGAGATCGTTGCCGTGCGCGCCCGTCTCAACGAGCGTTTCGGCGCCTATTGCTGGTTCGTCGAAACCGAATTCGCCAATGGCGCGCTCGGCCACCTTGACCTCACCGTGGCTGTCCGCATGGACTGGCACGAGGGTTTTCAGCTCTATGGCGAAAACGGCTCGGTGATCGCGAAGACCTTCAATCCCTGGTATTTCCGGGCGAGTGAGGTCGATATCTTTCACGAGAAGGATGCAACGTCACGAAAGCCGCTCGGCGCCGACGGGCATTTCTTCAGGCGCCAGCTCGAAGGCCTCGCCGAGACAATCCTTGACGGCAAGCCGATGCGCGGCGCCAACGTCGAGGACGGCCTTGCCTCGATCCGCGCCATGGTGGCGATCGCCCGTTCGGTCGAAACGGGCGATCGCGTCGAGATCGCTTCCGCAACGGGAGCGGTCTGATGCAGGTCGGGGTGTTCGCCAAGACCTTCCCGGGCAGCGAGCCGGCTGGCGTGCTGGCAGCGGTCCGCGACGCGGGATTTGCCGTCACCCAGTTCAACCTTGCCTGCGCCGGGCTGCCGTCGATGCCGGAGGCGGTGCAAAAAGACGCCATTGATGCCATCGCGGATGCATCGAAGGCCTGCGGTGTCGCCCTGGCAGCGCTCTCGGGAACCTACAACATGGCCCATCCCGACAGGACCGTGCGCGACGACGGCCTGCGCCGGCTTGGCGTGGTCATCAAGACCGCGGCAGAGCTTTCCGTTCCGCTGGTCACCTTGTGCACGGGAACACGCAACGCCGACGATCAGTGGGCATACCATCCCGACAATAGCGAGCCCTCGGCATGGGACGACATGGCGGGCGAGATGGAAAAGGCGTTGCAGCTCGCGGAGCGTCACGGCGTTGATCTTGGCATCGAACCCGAACAGGCCAACATCGTCACCTCGGCCTCGGACGCGATGCGCCTGATCGCCGAGATGGGCTCGACACGGCTGCGCATCGTGCTCGATCCGGCCAACCTGTTCGAGCAGGCGAGCCCCGAGGAAGCACGCGCCATCGTCGCCGCCGCCGTCGAACGCACAGCGGACCACGTCGCCATGGTGCATGCCAAGGACCGCTTTGCTGACGGCCGCTTTGCCACCGCCGGTCGGGGTGTCGTCGACTTTGCGGATTTCGTCGCCAGGCTGAAAGCATCGGGCTTTGACGGGGCGCTGGTCACGCATGGCCTCTCGGCCGAAGAGGCCCCCGGCGTTGCCCGCTTCCTCAAAGGGCTGGTGTGATGGCGCGCCTGGCCACGCTGCTTCGCGATGACGCCACGCTTCGGATTTCCGATAGTGGCGACGGCATTGCGGTCATCTTTCAGCATGGGCTGGGCGGTGGCGACGCGCAGGTTGCCCAAGCCTTCCCTTCCGGGCCGGGCTTGCGGCGCATCACGCTGGAATGCCGCGGACACGGCGCCTCCGGACTGGGCAGCCGCCGGCCGTTTTCCCTGGAGATGTTCGCGGACGATGTTGTTGCCGCCGCCGATCAGGCCGGCCTCGATCGTTTCGTCGCCGGCGGCATTTCGATGGGCGCCGCTATCGCCACGCGCCTGGCCTGCCGTCATCCGGACCGCGTCGCGGGTCTTCTCCTGGTGCGGCCGGCCTGGATTTTCGACGACGCGCCGGTGAACCTGCTGCCGATCGCCGAGGTTGCCAGGCTCATCCTGGACCACGGGCCCGACAAGGCGAGGTCGATCTTCGCGCAATCGGAAACCGCCGCGCGCCTGCAGCGTGTAGCACCCGACAATTTTGCCTCGCTGTTCGGCTATTTCGACCGGCCGGACGCCGCGCCATTCGCGCAGGTCCTCGCCGACATTGCCGCCGACGGCCCGGGCGTTTCGGCGAGCGACGCCGCCGTGCTTGGCATTGCCACGCTGGTCATCGGCAATGCCATGGATGCGGTGCATCCGCTCTCGGCGGCCCTAACGCTCGCCGCAGCCATTCCCGGCGCGACCTTTGCAGAAATCCATCCCAAGGCGCTCGACAGCGTCAGGCATTTCGCCGAGTTGCAGGCCGAGATCACGACCTTCCTTCACACCCACTCGAATTTTCGGAGCCTCATTCCGTCATGACCATCAAATCCCTGTCCGGCAAATCCCTGTCCGGCCCCGCCGCCATCGCCGCCCTGCCGCGCAACCGGCTGCTCGGCGAGTTTTCGCTGTGGTCGGCCGATCTTGCCAATATGGAGCGCGACCTGAAGCGCATAGAACCTCATGTCGACCTCCACCACCTCGATGTCGCGGACGCCCGCTTCACTCCGGGCTTCCTGTTCTTCCCGGACCTGGTAGCGCGGATCGCCAGGCTGACGGCAAGGCCTATCCATGTGCACCTGATGGTCGAAGCCGAGATCGTCGAGGAGCAGACGCGTCAGTTCATCGAGGCCGGCGCCGATCTGGTCAGTGTCCACGCCGAAAACGGCGAAGCCGGCCTGCGCGCCGTGCGGCTGGCGCATGCGCTCGGCGCCGAGGCCGGCGTGGTGCTCAGGCTGGAAACGCCGGTGGCCGCGGTCACGCCTTTCCTGTCGCAAGTCGCGTTTTTTACGCTTCTCGGCACATCCATCGGCGTCAAGGGCCAGAGCCTTTCCGAGCAGGCCTGCCCACGTTTGATCGAAGCGCGCGCACTGATGAGAAAAGCCGGTCGCGAGACCGACATCATCCTGGCTGCCGACGGCGGCATCCGTCACGAGACGGTGCCGCGCCTGCGCGCCTCTGGCGCCGAGACGGTGGTGCTCGGATCGCTGGCGTTCGGCGACCCCGACCTCGCGCAGCGCATTCGCTGGCTGCATCGGCTGGAGGTCGCCGCCTGATGACAAGACTGGCCCTCGCCTTCGATCTCGGCGGAACGGAGCTGCGCGGCGCGCTGGTCGAGAGCGACGGCGGCGTTGTCGCGCAGGTCTCGGCGCCGACGATGGCGATTGCGGGATCGGATGCGGTGATCGGCCAGATCATCGCACTGGCCGGGGCTCTTCTGACACAGCGCCCACAGGCGGAGGTCGCCGGGATCGGCATCGGCGCGCCGGGACCGCTCGATCCCAAGGCCGGTATCGTGATCGCGCCGCCGACGCTGGCCGGCTGGCACGACGTGCCGTTGATCGACATTCTTGGCAAGCATTTCGGCCTGCCGGTGCGGCTGGAAAACGACGCCAACGCGGCCGCTCTTGGCGAATGGCGCTTCGGCGCCGGCCAAGGTACCGGATCCCTCGTGTTCGTCACCGTATCGACCGGCATTGGTGGCGGCGTCGTCGCCGACGGCCACATCTATCACGGCCGGCGCGGGCTGGCCGCCGAGATCGGCCACATGACCATCACCGGCGAGGGCGACCGCTGCTTCTGCGGCGCCGTCGGCTGTTTCGAGGCGGTCGCCTCCGGTACCGCGCTCGGGCGGCGTGCCACGGCGCTGACCGCGCCGGGCGACGGCTCCCTGCTTAGGCGCCTTTCGGCTGACGGCGACGTTTCGGCCAGGCAGGTCGTCGAAGCCGCACGTGCCGTCGATATCAGCGCGCTCGAATTGATCGAGGCGGAGGCGAAGTGGCTCGGCATCGGCTTCACCAACCTGCTTCACCTCTATTCGCCGGACCTGATCGTCATGGGCGGCGGCCTCGCCAATGGCTTCGACCTGTTGGCTCCAACCATCAGGGCAACCGTCGAGCAGCGGGCGATGCCGGCCTACAGGGATGTACCGATCGTGCCGGCGCGGCTTGGCGACCGCGCAGGACTGATCGGCGCGGCCAGCCTGATCCTGTGGGAAGGCGAACCGGGCGCGCCATTGGCGATGGCGCAGGACAAGGACAGCAAAGGCGGCCGGACCGAACGTGTCGCCGGCAGGGAGGCAATCCATCGCTGAGCTCAAGCTGCTGGCGCCGGTCACCTGTGGCCCGGGCGCTGGTGCCGCTGCATTCGGCGTTCGCGGTGGATTCATAGGCTGAAGCCACACAACTGACGACGCCGGCATCAAGCTGCTTCGCCCCCGCAGCGTCAATTTCTGCTGCACCGCAGGACATCAAAACCTCTGCATACCATTTTAAATGTTGACGCATGTTAATTTTTTCTAAAACATGCGGAAATGCTGACAAGGCATCGGTCAGCGCTCCGGGAGGAGAAATGCCTGACACGAAAATGGCCCGACCGGGCGCTCGGAAACCGCCGTGCGGCGATCGCCGGTCGGTCGGTCGCCTGTCATCGCAAGCACCGGGCTGGCCTTCGCCTGCACACAGCCATTCCGTTGGCCGGGCAACGGGTCGATTGCGACACCACCAACAAATTAGGAGGAGGAAGAGCATGCGTATGTTCAATTGCCTGACGCTTGGCGCAGGCCTGTTTGCAATCGTGATTTCAGTGCCGGTCCATGCCGAGGACGCGGCCCGCGTCGCGGCGATCGTCAAGGGTCTCGACAATCCCTTCTTCCAGTACATGCACCAAGGCATCGAAGAGCAGGCCAAGGCCGACGGCGTGGCCGTCACTATCCAGGCAGCCGCCAATATGGGCGACGCTACCGGGCAGGCCGATCGATTGACCGCCATGGCCATGCAGGATTTCGACTGCTATCTGGTCAATCCGATCAGCGTCAGCAACCTCGTCCAGGCACTTGTCCCTGTCGCCCAGAAGAACAAGCCGATCGTCAACATCGACAGCACCATCGACGCCGAGCAGGCCAAGGCCGCCGGCTTCACCATCTCAACCTACATCGGCACAGACAACGTTGCCGCCGGCGTTCTGGCGGGCGAGGAGATGCTGAAGCTGGTTCCTGCAGGCTCCAAGGTCGCGCTGGTGGCCGGCATTGTCGGCGATGTCGGCAGCAACGCCCGCATCAAGGGCTTCAAGCAGGCTGTCGAAGGCAAGCTCGAAGTCGTGGTGATGGTCAGCGCCGACTGGGATCGCGAGAAGGCGCTTACCGCGGCCACCGACATCCTGGCCGCGCATCCCGATCTCGCCGGCTTCTTCGCCGCCAACGACATCATGGCGCTCGGCGTTCAGCGCGCCGTCCAGACCTCGGGCAAGGACGTCAAGGTGATCGGCCTCGACGGCATCGTCGACGCGTTGAAATCGGTGGCGGCCGGCGAACTCGCCGCGACCGTCGCGCAATATCCCTATGTCGTCGGTGCCATGGGCGTGGAAGCCTGCAAGGCAGCGGCCATGGGCAAGGAACTGCCCGCCAACGTGCCGGCGCCGGTTCTATTGATCAACAAGGACAATGCCGAAGCCTCGCTGAAGAACTTCCCGCGTCCAGGCGACGACTATCCCGATCCCTTCCGCGAGATGTTGAAGTGAGCATTCCTGAACAAAACGCGCCCGTGCATACTGCGGGCGCGGCGGAGGAGAGCCGCCCCTCCCTGTCGGCTCTCCTCCTGGATCCTTCCTTCTGGGCCGACTGGGCATCGGTCGTCGGTCTTGTCGGCCTCGTCATCGTCTTCGGCATTAGTCAGCCGGTCTTCCTCAGCATCGCCAACTTGCAGGCCCTGCTGCTGGCCGCGGCGATCCTGGTCGTGCTGTCGATCGGCCAGACCTTCGTCGTCGCGACCGCCGGCATCGATCTCTCCTTGGCGGCAGCCGTCATGCTGGGCGCCATCATCCTCGGGCTCGTCGATGCCGCGGGCTATGGCATCTTTCTCGCCTGCGTGCTCGCCGTAGCCGCCACCAGCGCGGTCGGTTTCCTGAACGGCGCGCTCATCACAGCCGGGCGAATACCCGACTTCGTGGTAACGCTCGGCACGCTTTCGGGCGTCACCGGGCTCGGCCTGATCCTGTCGGGCGGCGAGCCGATAATGGTCGGCTCGACCTTCCTGCTGCGGCTGGCCTCGGGCTCCCTTGGACCGTTCGGCTATCCCGTCTGGGTGGCGATATCAGCCGTTCTGGTGGCGCATATCGCGCTCTTCCACACCCGCTTCGGCGTGCATCTGCTGGCGACCGGCGGCCAGGTCGAAAGCGCCAGCGCGCTCGGCATCCACACCAACCGGGTCAAGATCGTCGCTTATACGATTTCAGGCTTCTGCGCCGGCATCGCCGCACTGCTTCTGGTGGCGCGCATCGGCTCGGCCGAACCGCAGATCAATACCAGCCTTCTGCTCAATTCGGTGGCGGCAGTCGTCTTGGGAGGTGTCAGCCTGTTTGGTGGACGCGCCAGCATTCTCGGCCCGGCGATCGGAGCGCTGATGCTAACCGCTCTCGTCAACGGGCTGACGCTGCTCAGCGTTTCGGCCTTCTACCAGCCCTTGGCCGTTGGCGCCATCGTGGTGCTGGCGGCACTGATCATGCGGTATCAGAAATGAGCGCCGTCAATCACTCCCCGTCGGCCGACGCGATCCTCGCCTGCGAAGGACTGAGCAAGCATTTCGGCGGCATCCGCGCCTTCACCGATGTCGCCTTCCAAGCCCGCCGTGGCGAGGTCACCGCGGTGATCGGCGACAATGGCGCCGGCAAGTCGACGCTGATACGCTGCCTAGTCGGCGTGCATGTGCCGGACGCTGGAGACATTTTCTTCGACGGCCGGCCGCACCCCTTCGCCAATCCCGACGAGGCGCGCAAGGCCGGCATCGAGACGGTGCACCAGAACCTCGCGCTGATCGATGAATTGACCGTCGCCCAGAACCTGTTCCTCAACCGTGAGATCGTGCGCCGGATCGGCCCCTTCGCACTGCTCGACCGCAAGGCGATGAAGCAGCAGGCGCGCGCCATGCTGTCACGCCTGTCGATCAACATGCCTTCGGTCAGCCAGCGCGTGCGGCGCCTGTCGGGCGGACAGCGACAGGCGATCTCGATCTGCCGCGCCGCAGGTTCCGGCGCCAAGCTGGTGGTGATGGACGAGCCAACCGCAGCGCTCGGCGTGCAGGAGACGGCCAATGTCGAAGCCCTGATCCGGCGGCTGCGCGAACAGGCCGTCAGCGTCATCCTGGTCAGCCACAATTTCGATCAGGTGCGGCGCCTGTCCGACCAGATCTGGGTGATGCGAGCGGGACGGATGGTGGCGACCGTCCGTTCATCCGAGACGACCGGCAACGAACTCGTCGCGCTCGTCACCGGCGCTGCATGACGGACGGCCGGGTCGAGCCGCACCTGTAGCTATAACGAGCTGTTGGCTGGAAACAATTGGTTTGCGAAGGGAGTGTGCCGTGGCGGTGATCCGTGTCGGGCTAGTGGGTCTTGGAGAGGTCGCGCAATCAATCCATCTGCCGGTGCTGAGCGATCAGCGCGACAGCTGGCTGGTATCAGGCATCTATGATGTGTCGCCGAGCCTGATGGCGCTGTGCACATCCGAATACCCGACCGCCAAAGCCTTCGAAACGGCAGAGGCGCTAATCGACTCGCCGGATATCGACGCGGTTTTCATCCTCTCGTCAGACGAGACCCACAGCCGTTTCGTCCGTGCCGCCGTCCAGGCGAACAAGCATGTCCTCTTGGAAAAGCCCGCCTGCCTGACGGTGCGCGAGATCGACGAGCTTCTGGCACTGACGCCAAACTACGCCAAGACGATCTTCGTCGGCTACATGCGCCGCTACGCTCCGGCCTATCTTGCAGCGATGGAGGAACTGCCTGACTTCGCCGACATAACCCATGTCCGCATCTTCGACCTGATCTCCGAGGGCCGGCATTTCCTGAAGAAGAGCCAGAACGTCCTCTATCCCACCGACATCGATCCGGCCCTTTTGGCACGCGGCGCCGGGGAGCGCGAGGCGCTGATTCGCGAAGTGGTGGGCAGCGATGCGCCCGCCGATCTCGTACGCGCCTATCGCGGCCTGACGGCGCTGAGCTCGCACCATATTTCGGCGATGCGCGGGCTCCTCGGCGAACCGGCCCGTGTGCTGGCGGCGCACCGCACCAATGGCGGGGCCAACACGAGCGTGACCTTCGACTACGGCCATTTCGCCTGCTGCTACGACGCAGTGGTCGACGATCTCGGCCTGTTCGACGCGATGATCGAGGTGCGCTCGAATACCAAGCGGGTCCGCATCATTTACGACACCCCCTACATCCGCAGCCTGCCGACGCGACTCGAAGTGACGGAAGCCGGGGCAGCCGGCCCGGTGACGCGGACATTCGGGCCGCTGTATGGCGACGCCTTCTCCAACGAACTGGAAACCTTCCACCGCCACATCACCGCCGGGACGAAGCCGCTGACCGACCTAGCGGACTCCCGCCGCGACCTGGCGCTGATGGCCGAGATTATCGAGCAGATGAAGAAGGCTGGCGACCGCCGCGGCCTGCCGTCTACTTCCCGCAATGGTGATCGTTGATCTTGTTCAACGCGTTCGCGTCGGGTCCGACCCTGTGGTAGGAGCAGGCTCCTGCGGCTGTCGTGAACAACTGCCGATCATAGTAGCGCGGGCCGCCGAACAGAATGTCGATGATGTTGCCTTCGGCGGGGACGTAGCGATCACGGTCAGGCTGATCATCGCGATCTCCAGCCAAGGCCGCGGCAGACATGCTGCACCCCATTGCGAAAACGAGAGCGCGGATCGCAAAACGTTTTGTTGTCATCGGGGAATGCCTTTCTGGCCGTTCGGCTTCTCACCATACATCCAAAATCGCGAGGCGGACAAAGGTTCCCTGAACGGCACTCCTGCGCGGCAATCTATCCCGCAATCTCCAACAAGGACGATATCAGCAACCGGCGTTCGTCGACCGAAAGAACATCCGAATCGAAGAGATTCATGCTGCGAAGTCCTTCGATGGCGAGGTAGCAGACCAGCAGCGCCTTGAGGTCCGGCGTTTCTCCCTTGAGCCGTTCGAAAACCTGCCGCCTGAACGCTTTTATCGGCGTCAGGAAATCGGGATCCTCGGCGATCGCCGAAAATATCCAGGAAGCCGACGGTTTCGATTCCGCGGCATGTTCGGCCGAAAGCTTGATGTAGGTTGCAAGCGGGCTCTCGCCCGCGACGCCGGCAGTGCGGGCGGCGTCCAGCGCCTGCTCGAAGGCGCGCAGATAATCCTCAACCAGCGCCTGCATCAGCTTCGCCTTGGTCGGGAAATTGTACAGCAAGCCGCCTTTCGACACCCCGGCCCGGCTGGCGACGGCGTCCAGCGACAGGCTGCCGGGTCCTGTCTCGCGTGCCACATCGGCGGCGGCGGCGAGAATTTTATCACGCGAATTTGCTCTGCGGGCTTTCATCAATCGCTCCCCCATACATTAGCCTACGCGGAATTGACAAGACCGTCCAGACGGTACAGTAAGGTCGCCGTCATTTGATATCGGGACCAGTCACAGCTATGTGTTTGGGTCATCCGACTGTTGTGCCGGGCCATGGCCAAGGGGACTGTTCGTGATCAAGCGTTTCATCATCGCCTTCATTCTGCTCGTGGTGGTCTGCGGCGGCATCGTCGGCTTCAACTTGTTCCGCGACAATGCAATGCAGGAATTCTTCGCCACGATGAAGCCGCCGGCGGCGACCGTGTCGACGATGACCGTCAAGCCGACGGGGTGGACGCCGGGCGTCGAGGCGATCGGCACTGTCAGTGCGGTCCGCGGCGTCGACCTGACCGTCGAGACCGCCGGCATCGTCAAGGACATCCTGTTTCAGGCCAATCAGAAGGTTGAAGCCAACGCGGGTCTGCTTCAGCTCGACGATGCCGCAGAGCGCGCCGATCTCGATGCGACGAAGGCGCAAGCAGCGCTCGACCAGACGGCGTTGACACGCGCCCTTGAATTGCAGAAACGCGATGTCGGCTCGGAATCGACGCTCGATTCAGCGCGGGCAGCCGCATTGGCTTCCGCTTCGCGGGTCAACAGGCTGCAGGCGGTGCTCGAGCAGAAGCTGCTGACAGCGCCCTTCAGCGGCACCATTGGTATCCCCAGGATCGATCTCGGCCAGTATCTCTCACCCGGCACTTCCGTAGCGACCCTGCAGGATCTGGAGACGATGCGAGCCGATTTCTCGGTTCCCGAACAGCAGCTTCCGCTGCTGAAGATCGGCCAGACGCTGCGGCTGGGCATTGGCGACGGCGAGCTTCCGTTCGCCGGCACCATCCGCGGTATCGACCCGAAGATCAATCCGACCAGCCGGATGGTGACGGTCAGGGCCGAGGTCGCCAACCCCGAAGGCAAGCTGACACCTGGCCAGTTCGTGCAGGTGCGCGTCGAACTGCCCGAGGAAAACAACGTGCTGACGGTGCCGCAGACTGCGCTGACCTCCAGCCTCTACGGCGACTTCGTCTTCGTGGTGCGTCCGGCAAAGCCCGCCGCCGACGGTGGCGCCGCCCCTGCTGCTGCGGCGAAGCCGGAAGAAAAGCCGGCCACGGATACTGCCAAGCCCGCGGCTGAAGCGCCCGCGGCAAAACCCGAGGAAAAACCCACTGCTGCGCCGGCCGAGCCGACGGCGCAAGAGCAGAAGCCGCAGCTCGTGCTTGCCCAGGTGTTCGTCAAGCCAGGCCGTCGCAATGACGGCCTGGTTGAGATCCTGGAGGGCCTTGCGCCCGGCGACGAAGTCGTTACCGCCGGCCAGAACCGCCTTTCCGCCGGCATGTCCGTTGCCGTCGACAACACCATCGACCCGACCAAGCCGGCAAACCAGCAGGCAGCCCAGAAATGAGCTTCTCCGACATCTTCATTCGCCGTCCGGTCCTTTCGACCGTGCTCGCCTTGATGATTCTGCTTCTGGGTTTCCAGGGCATCTTCAGCCTCTCGATCCGGCAGTATCCGGAGGTCGAAGAGACGGCCATCACGATCACCACGGCCTATCCCGGCGCCAGCGCCGACCTGATCCAGGGGTTCATTTCTGCGCCGATCGCCCGTGCCGTCGCTTCGACCGAAAACATCGATTACGTCACGTCGGCGAGCCGGCCGTCCTCAAGCACCGTGACGGTGCAGATGAAACTCGGCTCCAACCCCGACGTCGCGCTGAACGAAGTCTTGTCGAAGGTACAAAGCGTGCGCGGCGACCTGCCGGACGAGTCCGAAGACCCGGTGATCGTCAAGGGCACCGGCGAGCAGTTCGCGATGATGTATATCTCGATGCAGAATCCGAACATGACGCCGGAACAGCTCACCGAATATATCGAGCGCGTCGTGCGACCGCGCATGTCGACGGTCGAGGGTGTCGCCGACGTGCAGATTTTCGGGGCCGCCGAATATTCGATGCGCGTCTGGATCGACCCGATCAAACTGGCGGCGCGCGGCGTGACGGCGTCGGACGTGCTGACCGCCATCAACGCATCGAATTTCCTCTCAGCACCCGGCAATACCGAAAACGAATACGTCGCCTCCTCGATCACCGTCCGCTCGACGCTGCAGACGCCGGAGGCTTTCGCCGCTCTTCCGCTTCGTTCCACAGACGGCAATGTGGTAAGGCTGCGCGACGTGGCGCGCGTCGAACTCGCCGCGGCGAACACCGACACCAGGGTTACTTTCAACGGCAAGCCCGGCATCTTTCTCGCCATCTTCCCGACGCCGGCCGCCAATCCGCTGACGACGGCGGAGGCAATCCACGAAATCGTGCCGACGATCCAGGAGACGCTGCCGCAAGGCATGACGATCGAGATCGTGTACGATTCGACCGAGCAGATCAGCGCTTCGATCGAGGAGGTGTTCAAGACCATCGGCGAGGCGGTCGCCATCGTCATCGTCGTCATCCTGCTCTTCCTCGGCTCGTTCCGCTCGGTGCTAATGCCGATCGTGACCATTCCGCTGTCGCTGATCGGCGTCTGCTTCCTGTTGTTTACGCTGGGCTATTCGATCAATCTCTTGTCGTTGCTGGCCATGGTGCTGGCGATCGGCCTCGTCGTCGACGATGCCATCGTGGTGGTGGAAAACATTCACCGCCACATGGAGGAAGACGGTTTGTCGCCGATGCAGGCGGCCTTCAACGGCATGCGCGAGATCTCGTCCGCCGTCATCGCCATGACGATAACGCTGGCCGCCGTGTTCGCGCCGCTGGCCTTCACCGGCGGCCTGACCGGCGCCCTGTTTCGCGAATTCGCGGTGACGCTTGCCGGCTCGGTGGTGCTTTCGGGTGTCGTCGCCCTCACCGTCACCCCAATGATGTCGGCACGCATCCTGAGGGCCGGCTCGCACAGCCGCTTCCAGCGCATTGTCGACAACACGTTCAGGCGCGTCGAAAACGTCTATGAGCGGCTGGTCAGCGGCTCGTTGAAATACCGCCCAGTGACGCTGATGATCGTCATCGCACTGGTCGCCACGACCGGCTTCATGTTCACCAAGACCGCGAGCGAACTGGCGCCCGAAGAAGACCAGGGCTTCCTGCTGTCTCTTGTGAACGCGCCGCGCTACGCCACGTCGGACTACACCGAAACCTATGTGAACCAGATTCTCGGGCTGGTGAATGACATCCCCGAAACCAGGGCGCGGTTCTCCGCCGTCGCCTTCGGGGGCCCGACGAACAGCGCCTTCGTCGGTTTCGCTTTCAAGGACTGGGCCGAGCGCGCGCGCAGCTCGAAGGAACTTCAGGAAGACATCACCGCCCGCCTCGCCAAGGTGGCGGGCGTCGAGGCTTTCGTCTTCGCACCGCCGACGCTGCCCGGCTCCGGCGGCGGCCTGCCGGTCACCATGGTGGTGCGCTCGACCGGCGATGCCTCCCAGGTGTTCGAGGCGGCCGAGGACATCAAGAACAAGGCGCAGGCCTCCGGTCGCTTCCTCGCCGTGCAGAATTCGATGTCCTTCGATGCGCCGCAAGTGACGGTGACGATCGACCGCGACCGCGCCGCGGCCCTCAACCTGCCGATCGCCGACATCGGCCGGACGCTGACCCTCCTGGTCGGTGGCGCCGAAGTGGCGCAGTTCGACCGCGAATCCAACAGCTACGACATCATCCCTCAGGTGCCGCAGAACTTCCGCGACAACCCTGAAAAGCTGGCCGAGTATTTCGTCCGCAGCGCGTCGGGCGAGATGGTGCCGCTCTCGGCGGTGGTGAATATCTCGACGAACGCCTCGCCGGCCGTGATCGAGCAGTTCAATCAGTTGAACTCCGCCACGATTTCCGCTCTGCCATTGCCCACCATCACCACCGGCGACGGGCTGAGGACCATCGAGGACATCGCCAGGGAAAGCCTGCCCGACACGTTCTTCATCGACTATACCGGCCAGTCGCGGCAGGAGAAGGAACAGGGCTACACGATCATCATCGCCTTCGCGGCAGCTGTTCTTGTGATCTATCTGGTGCTGGCGGCGCAGTTCGAAAGCTTCCGCGATCCGTTGATCATCATGATGTCGGTGCCGCTGTCGATCTTCGGCGCAATCGTGCCGCTCAATCTGGGGTTGGGAACGCTCAACATCTACACGCAGGTCGGGCTGATCACGCTGATCGGCCTGATCACCAAACACGGCATTCTTCTGGTCGAATTCGCCAACCAGCAGCGCGAACTGCACGGGATGCGGCGACGCGATGCGATCGTCGCCTCGGCCAGGGTGCGGCTGAGGCCGATCCTGATGACGACCGCGGCGATGGCGCTCGGCGTGGTGCCGCTGATCGTCTCCAGCGGCGCAGGCGCCGCAGCGCGCTATTCGATGGGCCTGGTGATCTTCACCGGCATTCTGGTGGGAACCATGTTCACCCTGTTCGTGGTGCCGATGTTCTACACCTTCATCGCCAGCAAGGACCTGCCGCATCACGCCGAGAAGCCGGACCCGAAGCTGATGCCGGCGCCGGTTGATTGATTGACAAAAGGCCGGAATTTCCGGCCTTTTTCTTGGGCAGAAATGTCCTACCGCAACGTATTTGGAAGCGGATCGTCTAGCTTTCTATTTGACGATGAGGATCCTGGTGTTGGCCGGACCGAAAATATCGACAAGCTGGTAGAAGTCGGCGGCATTGTCCGGATGCAGCCGCACGCAGCCATGCGAGGCCGGCTGTCCCAAGCGCTTGACGAAATTGGTCGCATGCACGGCGTAGCCACCCTTGAAGAAGACCGAATGCGGCATCGGCGCGTTGTCATACTTCCTCGAATACCACATCTGGTGCATGCGGGTCGGCTTGAACGAGCCGATCGGGGTGACATGCCCCTTGCCGCCGGTCGAGACTTTCCACGCGAAGGTCGGCCGCCCGTCGACGAGGACTTCCATCGTCTGCTGCGAGAGCGAAATCCGCGCCACGATCTGATTGGCGGCCCGATTGGCGGCCCCATTGGCGGCATCGGCGACGCCGTTGCCGGCGCCGAACAAAAGAGCCGTGCCCGCGGTGACGGCGGCGGCGATGTTGATGAGCTTGGCGGAAATGGCCGTGTGCATGTTGTCCCCTGTCTGCCGGGCATGGCCGGCTCCAATTCGATGACTGGCTTGTCGTCGGGTCACGTTTCGAATTGATTTCGCACGGCGGATTTTTCTGTTTCGAATCTGTTTCCTCTGGTTAACGGCCGCAGGCCCATTCCGAGGCGTTTGCAAGGGTGAAAGCAAGAACAGGACGGTCTGCCCGGTCGAGCCCAGACCGGAAAAGCTACTGCCATCTCCTGGCGGAAGCGCGGTCTTCCCTCACATGAAAGAAAGCTCGAAACCAATCGGCAACAAAGCGCGGACTCGAGCGGCATGATGTTGATACAGGCCACCGGCAAAGTTGACCCAACGAAAACAGCCGGCACAAACCAAGATGAACATGCAATCGAACGTGATCTCCTGGTTCAGGATAAGCATAGAAGCAGCGTTGATTTGCATGCCGCACTGTTTTCGCCACGGTCTGGATCGTGTCCAGCCTGCGCATAACCGGCTCAAGGCCCTCTGGCGGGTCGGTTTTGGGCTGAAGAAGATGCGCGGCACCTCCGGCAACTTGCAGCCGAGAGGACCGAAGGCCCGCGCCGCGACGGGGGGCTCCGCAGGCGGCGCGGGCACTTCGGGGTTTTCCCTGAAGCGAACCTGAAACCAAATTTGGGGGACGAAAACGATGGACGCGAAATTTGCAGCTTCGGTGCTTTCCGCACTGCTCTACGCACAGGGCCTGCTCGGCTTTGCCGGCCTCGCCACCGTGCTTCTCAGGGATCGTGCCCATGCGAGTGAATTCGTCGCGGCCAGCGAAATGCCGTCAGGTCCATCTCTTCTCGTGGTGCGCTGAACGCCTGGGCCTGCGGTGAGAGCCCCAGCCTCAGTCGGCGAACTGCGTCGGCGGGTCGAACCGGTAGCCCGCACCCCTTATGGTGGTGATGGTTTCGGTGTCGAGCTTGCGGCGCAGTCGCACAATGCGCGAATCGATCGAGCGATCGAAGGCATCGGCATTTTCGGCTGGCGCGGCGGCAATGATGTCGTCGCGCGTCAAGACCTTGCGCGGACTGGCCAGGAACAATCTGAGCAGCGCCACCTGGCCCGGCGACAATTGTTCTTCCGTGCCGGAGCGATGCATGACCATGGCCGACCGGAGGTCGACCGTCGCGTTCTCCAGCACGACCAATTCCCCGGCGTTCCGGCCGCGCCGTGCCAGCAAGCCGCCGATACGGGCGGCGAGTTCCCTGACGTTGAGCGGGCTCTCGACGACGTCGGCGGCGCCGAGCTCGAGCGCCAGCACCTTGTCGACGAGATCGGCCGGCCGGCAGATCAAGATGAAATCCGGCCCGCCCTCGCCGCCATGGCGCTTGAGCATATCACGCCCTTCCGCCTGGCTGAGGCTGTCGCCGACGACGACGACATCGATGCCGTTTCCGGAAAGCAAGGATTCGGCCTCCCACGGCTGCCGCACTGCGCGCACGTCATGACCGCGCCGTTCGAGATGGTCGGCGAGATCGGTCGCGACCACTTCGGCGACGGAAACAAGCGCGATGATGGATCGTGCAGCCATTTTTTTCCACCCTGCAACCGGCAACCCAAGATGAGTGCTGGACATGATGTTTATACCCAATCTACTTTCCGCTGAAAGCGGGAGCGAAAACATAGTGCGGGCACGAATTGTCGTCGTCGAGGACGAGCCGGATCTGAGGGACGCGGTCGCCGAGTATCTCGGCGCCAGCGGCTACGATGTCGCTACGGCCGAGAGCGCCAGCGCTGCTCGAACCTTGCTGGAAACGCAGTCGTTTCAACTGGCCATCCTCGACATCGCCATGCCGGGCGAGGACGGCCTGTCGCTTGGCCGCTGGATGCGCTCGAAAACGCCGATCGGCATCATTTATGCCACTGCCGCCGGCACCGCGCTCGACCGCATCGTCGGGCTGGAACTCGGCGCCGACGACTACATTGTCAAGCCTTACGAATTGCGCGAGGTGCTGGCTCGGGTCCGCAGCGTGCTGCGCCGCGTGCCGCCGCCGGCCGAGCCGCAGGCCGCCAAGGCCGAAACAACTGCCAACAACCGCCGTTCCATGAGCTTCGGCCCTTTCCATGCCGATCTCGACGGTCGGTTCGTCACCGGCGCCAATGGGACGGTCATCGACCTGGCCAAGAGCGAGTTCGACGTGCTGGAGGTCTTCCTGACGCGTGCCAACCGCTTGCTGACGCGTGCGGCGATCTCCGAGGCGATCGGCTTCGTGGAAGATCCTGACTCCTCACGCGCGGTCGATATCCGCATCATGCGGCTGAGGAAGAAGATCGAGGCGGACCCGGCCAATCCGAAATTCCTGCGCACAGTCCGCGGCGAAGGCTATATCTTCTCGCTGCCGACCGGCGAAGGCAACTGAGCGGCGCGACCAACCACTCTCGGTGGCACGACTGTGAAATGACGGCTGACCCCATGACGGTTGACCATGACGGCTGAAGCACGCAGCGATAGGCACGGCGTCAGGCAGAGCGCGGCGATGGCCGCTGTTCACATCGTTCGCCGGCTTCACGAAGCTGGCGACTGGCAGCGCGACATGGGTAGCATCCTTGAAACGCTGTGCGGGGCCATGGATTGCCAGCGCGGCATCCTGTTTCGGCTGCGCGAGCTGCCCGGCCAAGGCTTTGCCCAATCGGTGGCGGCCTACTGGATCGACCCCCGATATGGTGGCGAGTTGGCATCGCCGACGGTGATCATGCAGTCGGTTGTCAATTCGGACCCACTGCTGGAACGGTTGGCGGAGGACGAGCGGCAAGGCAAGATCTTCGCGGGACACACGCGCGACCTCGAAGGCTTTCTGAGAACCGACTTCGAAAAGCAGCACATCAAATCGTTCCTGTCGGTGTCGGTCTTTGCGCATGGCCATCTGTGGGGCACGCTGGCGGTCAACGACTGCGTGAACGAGCGCGAATGGACCAACGAGGAAGAGGCAACGCTGCACATCGTGGCGCTGGCCATCGGCGACGCCATCGAACGATCGCTTTCCGATGCCCACGCCAGCGAAGTCATCCGCCGCACCATGCTGCAGGCCTCGCTCGACGCCATCATCGTCATCGACGAGACCGGCTCGATCATCGAATTCAATCCGGCCGCCGAAAAGATGTTCGGCTACCAGCGCAGCACCATCCTCGGCAAGGACCTGCTCGACACCGTCGTTCCGGACTATTATCGCAAGGGCTATGTGTCGGGCGCCGAATACATGTCGGGCCGCGGCGCGCCGATGGTCGGGCAGCGGATCGAGACCGTCACCCAGAACGCTGCCGGCGAGGTCTTTCCGATCGAATTGACGGCAACCGAGATGCGGGTCGCCGACCGCCGCCTGATCTTCGGCTCGATCCGCGACCTCCGCGACAAATTGCGTGCCGAGGAGGAGATCGGCCGCCAGCGCGAAAAGCTGCACCAGAACGAGAAGATGGCGGCGATGGGCTCGCTGCTTGCCGGCGTGTCACACGAGCTCAACAACCCGCTTGCCGTGGTCGTCGCCCAATCGACTTTGTTGCACGAGTTCGCTTCAGACCCGCAGACCAAGGTGCGCGCCGAAAAGGTGCGCGCCGCCGCAGAGCGCTGCGGCCGCATCGTCAAGAGCTTCCTCTCGATGGTCCGCCTGCATCCGGCGTCGCAGGCCGAGACTGACCTCAACCAGGTGGTCCGCGCGGCGCTCGAAGTGACCGCCTACGGCGCCAGGTCGACCGGCATCATTATCGACACCGATTTCGCCAGCGGCCCGCTGCTGGCCATGGCCGACGCCGACCATGTGACGCAAGTGGCCGCCAACTTCCTCATCAACAGCCAGCACGCTCTGGCCGGCATCGGCGGCGACCGGCTGATCAAGGTTCGCACGTTTCGCAGCGATCGCGGCAATCCCTGTTTCTCGGTCGAGGACAACGGGCCGGGCGTGCCGGAAGCGATACGTTCTCGCATCTTCGAGTCGTATTTCACCACCAAGCCGGTCGGCGTCGGCACCGGCATCGGCCTGTCGATCTCGAAATCGATCATCGAACGGCACAATGGCAATGTCTGGTTCGAGGAAGTTCTGCCGAGAGGCGCCCGTTTCGTCGTTCAGTTGCCGGCGATCGCCGGCGGCGCGGCCGCCGCCGGCGAAAGCCCGTCGCGCTCGAGCGGATTGCGCCATGCCCTGATCATCGACGACGAGCCGGATGTCGCCGCCTCGCTGTCCGACATTCTGGAGTTGATGGGCATCAAGTCGCGGATCGTGCCGGCCTGGGCGTCGGCCGCCGCGACCTTGTCGGGCCATATGTCGCCGGACATCGTCTTTTCCGATCTGCGCATGCCCGGCACCAGCGGCATATCGATCTATCGCGAACTGCTCGCCGAAAAGCCTGATCTGGCGCGGCGCTTCGTTCTGGTCACCGGCGACCTGATCGGCGCGAAAGCCGAAATCGAGGCATTGCCGGCGCCGCAGCGGCCGCAGATCCTGGAAAAGCCGTTCAGCACGCTGGACGTGCGCGGGGTGCTGTCGGCCATCGCCGAGCAGGCCGCATTGGGCAGCTAGGACTTCGGACCGGTGGAAATCGATTTTTGAAAAAATCCGATGCTCAACAAAGGGCTTTCCAGAGAAAAAAGACTCCCGGCCGAGGATGCGGCGGGAGCCTGCCTGGAGCGCTGGAGGGGTCGCTCGGGCATCAAAAAACGTTCGGGATATCGGTCAGCGGCGCGGCATTGGCGATCACGCGAACCGCGCGGGCCTTGTGAATGCCGGATTGCTCGGCAATGACGCGCAGGCAGTCCGCACTCTCGGCGCCCCAGGCCTGCCCCTTGCAGACAAAATCGATCTCCGGCATCGGCAGCCGCGCGGTCTTGGTCGTGGTCGGCGCGCCCTTGACGATGTTTGCCGGCGGGTTCAGCGAAGCAAAGGCGGGACCAACCGTCGGCGCGAACGCCATGCCGACGAATGCGGCGGCGCCCAGCACCACGAACAGCGCCATCGGATGGTCGTTGGCGCGCTGGCGCAGCGCCAGCTTCGGCCGCCGGTCGTTGCGCTCCGGCGCCTGCAGGCGGCGGTCATTGCCGGCAGTCCGGATTTTCGTATACATCGTGCTTCCCTTCGTCGATCTTCTTTTTCTGTGGAAACGAACATAGCCGCACCCTGTAACGTACGAACGACGCACGCAAACTGACCGTGTAACAGCTTTGAAACGGGAATTCGGCGGGCGGTCATGCAGGGGCGATGGCGTTCGTTGCCGAACTGTTTTCGTCCAGATGCGTGTTCACGGGATCAAATCGCGCCGCCGCTCTGGCCCGGCGACGTCCGGTCGTCACCTTGAGACGCCCCCGCCTGCGACGATGAGGCGCTGGTGATTACTGCGGATTAAATTCCCTCAGGATTTTCTGTGCCGCAATGCGCCCAGCCACGATTGCGCCTTCGACATAGCCCGGAAACGACGGCGACAATTCCGAGGATGCGAAATACACCGGCGGCGCGCCGGCCAGGATGGTTTTTTCGGCCTCGGTGGCGCTCGTATCGATGATGAGATCGGCGTAGCCGCCACCGCTCCAGCGATCGTCGGTCCAGTCGCGACAGCTGAAGTCGATGAAGTCGTCCGCGTCCGTGCCGAGCGCCTGCCTCAGCCGCGCCATAACCTCGGTGCGCAACGCGGCATCTCCCAGTTCCCGCCAGCGGAGGGCAAGCGGCCCGCCGACGAAGACGACCAAGGCAGGGTGGCCACAATCCTTGCTGACGTCACAGGCAAAAAGTGCCGGCGGATCGCGCCACATCACCATGCCGCTCAGGCCCTTGGCGCGCCAAAAGGCGGTGGCATAGCGCAGCTGTATTTTGATCACCGCGCCGCTTTGCCAGACGCCGAGAGCCTTTTGCAAGACAGTCGGCAGCGGCGGCGCGAAGTCCAGCTTCGAAGCCATCATCGGCGGCATGGCGATCAGCGCTATTCGAGCCGTGATCGAGCCCGTCCTCGACGCGAGACGAACGCCTCCCGGTCTGCGGTCGATCGTTCTGACCGGCGTGTTCAATCGCAGGCGGTCGCCGAGATCGCCAGCCAGATCATCCGCCAGAGACTGCATGGTTTCGAGCACGAAATACTGCAGTTCCGACACCTCGTTGGTGATACGCCGGTCATTGTCGATGAGGTGCCAAAGCGGCAGTTTTTCGAGCGCTTGGCACCACAAGCCCTCGATCATCGAGCGGAAAGCCGCCTTGGCCTCGCCGGGATCGTTCTGGCGATCGAGCCATGCGGCGACGGTCAAGCCGGCGATAGCCGGATCGCCCGGTGCGATCGCGTTCATGCGGTCGCGGATCGACATCGAGGCGTGGTAGATTCGCTCGACTTGCTTTGCGCCGGTCAGCGGCTGGGCAACGAACTCGCCCTTAGCATAGGTCTCGACCAACGTCTTGCCGCGCGTTCGCACCAGGGCCATCAGTTCCGGCATGTCCTCGCACAGGAACTGACCGCCGCTGTCGATCCGCTCGCCAAGCCCGTTCCACTGGGACTCGACCCGCCCGCCGACGCGGCCGCGCGCCTCGAGCAGCGCAAGATCGATGCCGGCCTTGCTCAATTCATGCGCGGCTGACAGGCCGGTAAAGCCGGCGCCGACGATGGCGACATCGGTTCGCACGGTCTGGCGCTTCAAGAGCCGGCCCTGAAGGTCTCGAAGTCCGCTATCATCCGCGGCTTGTGCTTCGGAGACAACGGTCCTGTCGAGATCATCAAACCCCGCTCGATCGAATTGCAGGTTGCTGGCTGCTCCGCCGGGCGACCCGCTTTAGCCAATGGTCTTTTCCAGCATGCTTATCCAGTTGCGGTAGGCGATCTTCTCGATCAGCGCGCGACCGAAGCCGCGCGCGGCGAACGCGTCGAGCAGCTTCGGCAGGCCGGTGACGTCGCCGACCACAGCCGGGATCATGGCGCCGTCGAAGTCGGACCCGAGCCCGACGCCGTCTTCGCCCAAAGCCTGCAGCAGTGAATCGACATGGCGCACCATGACGTCGAGACTGGTATCGGCATTCATCCTGCCGTCTTCGCGCAAAAACCCGGTCGCGAAATTCAGCCCGACCATGCCGCCCGAGTCGCGGATCGCGCCGAGCTGCCATTCGGTGAGGTTACGCGAATGGCCGCAGATCGCATGGACATTGGAATGGGTCGCGACCAGTGGTGCGTCGCTGATCTCGGCGACGTCGCGAAACCCCTTCTCGTTGAGGTGCGAAAGATCGACCATGATGCCGAGCTGGTTGCAGGCCTTGACCAGCGCCTTGCCGGCATCGGTCAGGCCAGGTCCGGTGTCGGGCGTCGACGGGAACCGGAACGGCACGCCATGGCCGAAAGCGTTCGGGCGGCTCCAGACGATGCCGAGCGAGCGCAAGCCGGCCGCATGCAGCACGTCGAGCATGGTCAGTTCGGGGTCGATCGCCTCGACGCCTTCGATATGGAACACCGCTGCGATCGACCCTTGCGCCATCGCGTTTCGCACATCGCCGGCGCTGCGGCAGACGGTGAGCGCCGACGCTCGTTCCAGCCTGAACAGGATCGAGGCCATGGCGATGGTGGAAGCAAGCGCGTCGGCGCGCGGAATTTCGGGCGGCAAGGGCTCGATATCGCTTGGCGCGGGAGGAACCGCACTGCGCTTGGATTTCTCGACCGGCGGCGGAAAGATTGCGAACATGCCGCCGGCAAAGCCGCCCTGTTTCGCACGCGGCAGGTCGATGTGGCCACCCGATGTTCCCTCGATGAACAGCTTTTCGACATCCGCGTCTTTCGACTGATAGAGCCTGAGCAGCGTGTCGTTGTGGCCGTCGAAAACGGGAACAAGATCGGTTTCGGTCATCAAGGGATCATTTCGGTTCGATTGGTCGGGCGGGCAATATCCTACTTAGGCAAGGCAATACCCACTAGGCAAGTCGAGCGCGGTCTTGCCTTCTCCCCTTGTGGGAGAAGGTGGATTGGCGCGTAGCGCCAAGACGGTTGAGGGGTGCTGCACGGAGTGCTGTTGGTGCCAAGCTGGAACACCCCTCATCCGGCCGCTTCGCGGCCACCTTCTCCCACAAGGGGAGAAGGGGGAGCCACGACCGACTATTGCTTCAGCACGTCGGCCCATTCCTGGTGACGCCGGAACTGGGCGTTGGCGAACGGGCAGAGCGGAATGATCTTCTTGCCCGCCGCGCGCGCGTCCTCGACGGCGCGGGTAACGAGCCTGAGTCCTGCGCCCTGGCCGCGAAACGCATCCGGCACTTCGGTGTGGTCGATGATGATCTGGTGCTCGCCGACCTTGGTAAAAGTCATCTCCGCCTCGGCGCCGTCAGGCCCGCGCAGGAGATAACGGCCCTTGGAACCGCGATCCTCCAGTTCGACCTCCGGCAATTGGTCAGGCATTGCTTACGCTCCTTCTGCCGGCGTAGCGGACAGGAACCGCCGCGCCGCCTCGATCTCGTTCGACTGCACCTCATGGCCGCCGTCGTGCCACTCCACTGTGACATCGGCGCCATCGGCGCGCAAATGGGCTTCCAGCCGCGACGTCAGGTTGGGCGGACAGATCGGATCGCGCCTGCCTGCTGTGACCAGGATGCGGCGGCCGGCCAAGCTGCCCTTCACCTCCGGTTCGAATGGAATCAGCGGATGCATCAGCACCGCCGCATCGAACAGAGAGGGCGCCGCGAACATCACCGAGGCCAGGATGTTGGCGCCGTTGGAATAGCCGAGGCCAAGCACCGACGCGGGCTTTGCCGCCTCGATATGCGCCTTGACGAAGCCAATCATCTTGTCCGTCGCCCGCGCCAGGTCGTCCATGTCGTAGACGCCCTCGCCGGTGCGGCGAAAGAAGCGCGCAGCACCGTCTTCCGAGACATCGCCGCGCGGCGAAACGATGGTCGCCTGCGGCGCGAGATCACGCCCGAGCGACAGAAGCTGGTTCTCGTCGGCCCCGGTGCCGTGGAAGACGAAGAGCAGCGATCCATCAGGCGAACCCGGCAGTGTCTTGTAGGTGTAAGCGTCCTTGCTCATGACTTATCCTCAGTCTTCCAGCTTTTGCAGATGTTGCTCGAGATATGGCCTCAGATGCTGGTGCTGCGACGGCAGCTTCAGCGCCTCGCCGAGATGGGCTGCGTCCTCGTCGCGGTCGAAGCCCGGCTCGTTGGTGGCGACTTCGAACAGCACGCCGCCCGGCGTGCGGAAATAGATCGCCCAGAAATAATCGCGGTCGATCACCGGCGTCACCTGGTAACCGGTGTCGATCAGCGCCTTGCGCATTTCGAGCTGCTTGGCGCGGTTTTCGACAGCGAAGGCGACGTGGTGGACCGAGCCGGCGCCGAGATCGGCAAAAGCGGCGCCCGGCAGCGATTCGATATCGACGATGTCGGCGCCGTTGCCGTCCTTCAGCGCCAGCCTTTTTACAGTTCCGGACGTGTCGACTTCCTCATAGCCCATGAATTTCAGCAGCTCTTCCGTGGCGCCGCCATCCCTGAGCCTGAGCGACACCGAGTGAAAGCCGCGGATCGCCTCGTCGGACGGAACATCGCCCTTCGCCCATGGCGCACGGGTGTCGGCCTTGTTCTCGACCAGCGCAAACCCGTCGCCATCGGGACCGGCGAAGCCAAGGCGCTTGTCGCCGAAACGCTCTTCGCGCGACAGCCCGGCGACGCCCTCATCGGCAAAACGCTTTTCCCAATAGGCAAGCGTGCCTTCGGGCACCGAATAGACCGTGGTGCCGACCTCGCCAACGCCGTGGCGGCCCTTGCCGATGTTGGGGAACGGAAAGTAGGTCATCACCGAACCGGGCGTGCCGAGCTCGTCGGCATAGTAGAGATGGTAGACATCCGGCGCGTCGAAATTGACGGTTTTCTTGACCCGGCGCAGGCCGAGCTTTTTTGTGAAGAACTCGTTGTTCTGGCGCGCATCCCTGGCCATCGAGGTGACGTGATGCAGGCCCCTGATCTGGTTGAGCATTTTCCTGCTCCTTCCTTGTCCTGTGCGGCCCATGCCGCGGTCCACGCCAATATGAGGAGCCGCCAGCCGGCGGCAAAGGCCGCAAACACAGAATAGACTGTGCTCTATAAGTGAACAATAAAGCGACTTTTGTTCACCATTTTGCGAACACCTGAGGCTTGTGTCGCAACAAAAATTCGGCTCCCGTGATCGGCAGGTATTCGCGACAGGTTTTCAATGAAGGACACCCGCATTGGTCAGAAAAGACAGACGCCCGAATGTTCTCCTGATCACCTGCGACCAGTGGCGCGGCGACTGCCTGTCGGCGGCAGGCCACAAGGTGGTGCGAACGCCGAATGCCGATGCGCTCGCCGCCGAGGGTGTGCTGTTTCGACAGCACTTTGGCGGGGCGGCGCCCTGCTCGCCGGCACGCGCCTGCCTCTACACCGGCCTTTA
Source organism: Mesorhizobium sp. WSM4829 (assembly GCF_055811475.1). Lineage (NCBI taxonomy): Bacteria > Pseudomonadati > Pseudomonadota > Alphaproteobacteria > Hyphomicrobiales > Phyllobacteriaceae > Mesorhizobium > Mesorhizobium sp. WSM4829. The sequence continues at coordinate 143,241 of NZ_JBVVQJ010000006.1, forward strand.
CCAGATGAACAACCGCGTCTGCCGCAACGGCACGCCGCTCGACGCTCGCCATGGCAACATCGCGCTCTCGGCACGCAGTCTCGGCTATGATCCGACGCTGTTCGGCTTTACCGATGTGTCACCCGATCCGCGCACGCTGGCGCCAGGCGACCCGCGGCTGAGAAGCTATGAAGGCGTCCTGCCCGGCTTCACCATGCGCCAACTCCTGCCGGAGCACCAGAAACCGTGGCTGTCATGGCTCAAGGCGCGCGGCATCGATAGCAGCGCCGGTTTTCCCGATATCCATCGCCCAGTTGACAAGCTTGGAGGCAGGGCCGACAGCGCGGTGACAAGCGCGCCGCCCGTCTACTCGAAGGACGAGACCCCAGCCGCTTTTCTGACCGCCGAATTCGCCCGCTGGCTGGGCGAGCAGGAGCGCGATACACCGTGGTTCGCGCATCTTTCCTTCCTCAGCCCGCATCCGCCCTTCATCGTGCCGGAGCCTTACAACAGCATGTATGACTCAGCCGATGGAACAACCTTCCGCCGCGCCGCGAGCTGGCAGGCCGAGGCGCAGAGCCACCCCTACCTCGCCTATGAACTTGACCAGCAGCAGCGGGCGAATTTCCGCCCCGGTGCCGAGGGCAAGGTGCGCACCTGGGGCGACGACAATTTTCGCCGCATCCGCGCGCTTTATTACGGCATGATCTCGGAAGTCGACGCGCAGCTTGGCAGGATCTGGCAGGCGGTCAAGGCGGCGGATGCCTGGGACGACACCATCGTCGTGCTGACCTCTGACCATGCCGAGATGATGGGCGACCATTTCATGCTAGGCAAGGGCGGCTTCTTCGACGGCAGTTTTCATATTCCGCTGATCGTCCGCGACCCGCGTCGCCGCAAGGCGGCCGGCGCCAGCGTCGACCGCTTCACCGAAGCGGTCGACATAGCGCCGACATTGCTCGATCTGCTTGGCGAGGAACCCCCGCCGCACCTCGACGGACAATCGCTGAAGCCGTTCCTGGATGCCGGGGAGCCGGGCAACTGGCGCGAGGCCGCGCATTGGGAGTTCGATTTCCGCTCGGTCGCCGACGGTGATGCCGAGCGCCGTTTCGGCATCGGTCCGCGCCAGTGCAATCTGGCCGTCATCCGCACGAAACAATTCAAATATGTACATTTCGGCGGCGGCCTGCCGCCGCTGCTATTCGACCTGGAGCAGGATCGGGACGAACTGACCAATGTCGCTGCCGATCCGGCCTATCTGCCGGTCCGGCTGGAGCTTGCCGAAAGGCTGCTTGCCTGGCGGGCAGAACATCTTGATCAGTCGCTGGCGCTTGCCGAACTGACCGAGGATGGGGTTGCCGGCCACGTCGCAGGCCTGCCATCTTTCCCATCATGAAAAGACCCGCGCCGTTGCCGGCGCGGGTCTTTTTCGTCGTTGGCGCAAGCTAGCGCATCATCATGCGCTGGGTGTCGCGGTTTTGCGCATATGTGGCCTTGTCATAGGGTGCCTGCGCCTCGAGCTGCTCCTTGGTGAAGTTCGTGTAGAGATAGCGATTGCCATCCTTGTCGGTCATGAATTTAAGGTTGTCCATGCCGATCGCCACTTCCTTCTCGCCAACCCCGAGGAAACCGCCGACGTCGATGATGACGGCGTCGACCTTCTTGTCGCCCGTCAGCACGACGTCACCAATCTCACCGACATTGACATCGTTGGCGCCATAGACGGTGGTTCCAACCAAATCCTCGGAGCGGATTTCGTTGATCGGCATTTCGGTCAGCGCCGACTTGTCGATCGCCGCGGTCTTCGTCTGGTCGGGGGTTGGGTCAGGCGTTGCTGCAGCCGGAGCCTCGGCCGTCTTGTCCGCCGGTGCCGGAGCAGTGGTGTCAGGCGTTGCTGCAACCGGAGCCTCGGCCGTCTTGTCCGCCGGTGCCGGAGCAGTCGTGTCAGGCATTGCCGCCGGGGCCTCGGCCGTCTTGTCTGCCGGTGCCGGAGCAGCGGGTTCAGGCGTTGCCGCCGGAGCTTCCGCGGTCTTCTCCGCCGGGGCTGGAGTGACAGCAGGGGTGGTGGTTACTGGCGCCGGCGTCGCCGCGTCAGTCGATGCGGTTGTCGCCGGGGCGGGATCATAAGGCCTGCGGTCGAACTCCGGCAGCGCCTCCAGGTCTTCCTTCGTGGTCTCGGCCACCAGCCAGCGATCGCCATCCCTCTCCGCCCACTTGGCCTTGTCGAACTGATAGGCGACATTCTTTTCGCCAACCTCGAGGAAGCCGCCGACGCCAATGATCAGCGACTCGGCCTTGCCATCCTTGGCCAGAACGATGTCGTTCACGTCGCCGATGTTTTGAGCGTCGTCGCCAGTGCCGTTATAGACGGTTTCGCCGATGATATTCGTGGCAAGGTTGCCGTCGGCACTCTTCACAGGTTCGGCCGGAGCTGCGGCGCTATCGGCTGGAGCCGCCGGAGCATTCTGCGCCGTTGTATCCGTCGAGGTCGATGGAGCGGGAGCCGTAGCCGTGGTGTCGGTGGCCGCAGGAGCCGGATCATAGGGCTTGCGATCGAAGTCCGGCTGAGCCGTCAACTCATCTTTTGTGGTTTCGGCAATCAGCCAGCGGTCGCCATTCCGTTCGGCCCATTGCAGCTTGTTGTAGTCGAAAGCGACATTCTTGGCACCGACGCCAAGAAAGCCGCCGACGCCGATGACGACGGATTTCGCCTGACCGTTTTCATCGAAGACGACATCACTGACCTCACCGATGTTCTCGGCATCGTCGCCGGTGCCGTTATAGACGGATTCACCAATGATATTGGTCATCAGGCTGCCCTCGGCCCGCGCAACGGGAGCCGCCGGAGCGGTCTCCTGGACCGCCGGCTCCTGGGTGGGCGCCGGTGTTGTGGCTTCCTGCGCATACGCACCGGTCGCAATCAACGCTGCCAGTGCGGTGGTGGATAAAAGGGTGCGGATCATCGTAATCCTCCTCGTGCGTTATCTCTGGCCGCGAGCAAGGGAGCTCGGTCGCGGCGTTACACATTCACAACGTCGTGACCGCGCCGTTGTTCCGACACCAGGGCGAGCGTTGTGAAAAAACCACCCGAATCGCGCTCAATTATGCGTTTGGCCGGGTGAGATTGGCTCCTGTATTTTCGTTAGAGCTGCGGAACTTTTTTTCAACCGCCCCGTTTCGGCCCATGGCTCGGTCTGTTACGGCCGATGATTATCCAATGGTAGCCAAGAAAAATCGGAGCGGGGGAATGCGATTTGCGGCGGTGCTGAACCAGGAGGGCGGCACCCTGCGAACGGTTGATCTCTCCGCCTTCACCGACCGAATGCGCCAGACATTGGAGGCAGCAGGCCACCGCATCGATATCGAAATCGTTGCCGGCAGGGACATTGTCGCAACGCTGGACCGCATCGCTTCCAGGCATAGTGTCGACATTGTGCTGGCCGGTGGCGGCGACGGCACCATTTCGGCCGCGGCGGCTCGGGTGATGGGCAGCAAGAAAGCGCTTGCCATTTTACCGGCTGGCACGATGAACCTGTTCGCGCGCGGGCTCGGCATTCCACAAACCCTTGACGCGGCCGTGAAATCCTTTGCCGACGGTGAGGTTATTGCAGTCGATATGGCAACCGCCAACGGCAAGCCATTCGTGCATCAATTCTCGATCGGCATGCATGCCAGGATGGTCCAGCTTCGCCAAGCCATGGAGTATGGCTCGCGGTTGGGAAAGATGCGGGCCTCGGCAAAGGCTGCCTGGGCGGCGATCAACAACCCTTCGGCGATGAAGGTGACGCTGACCATCGGCGAGGCCGAGATCGTGACGCGCACCACTGGCATCGGCATCACCAACAATCTGTTCGGTGAGGGTCATCTGCCCTATGCCGACAATCCCGCCGGCGGCGTGCTCGGCATCTATGTCACGGTGGCGCGGCGGCGTGGCGAACTGGTCAGGGTCCTCTTCGACATGGCGCGCGGCAAATGGCGCGACAGCGAGCATGTGGAGATCCACCAGGCTGACCGGGCCGTTTTGAAACTCCACTCGGCTGCGAAGAAATTTCGCGCCGTCATGGATGGCGAACTGGTCAGGCTTGACCGCGAAACGACGATCGAAATTCATCCTGGTGCGCTGAACGTTCTCGTCCCGGCGCGCGCCGTCCAAGCGAGGGCAGCGTGATGCATCCCGGCACAGTCGATCGGAAGGCTTCAGCCTCTGGGAATCTCGCCCTGCTCGTTCCTGGGAAGCTCGCCCTGTTCGGTTGTCGGCGTCCGGTCTATCATGTTGCCGTAGATCTCGGCGATGCCCCAGGCGATAAACGCCAAAAGCAGCGCAGCGATCAAGATACGGAAGGTGTGCCACCCCCAGCGTCCCTGCCGGGCTTTGTCTTCAGGAACGATCTTGGGCATGATCGGCCTCCATTTCGGTTGGCGCTGGCATTTCGTTTGGCGCTGGCATGTCGGTTGGCGGCTGGCGGCGCGGCTGGCAAAATGTGGTTGGGTAACGGTTCCTCAGGGCGAAGGTTCCGGTTTCAGGGCCCGGCAACTGGGCCCAGCGCGGATGGCTGCAAGCCGATGCATCTGGGGGACTTGTGGATAGCAGGGTAGTGACAAAGCCGAATCTGCCGGTCGATGTCCTTAGCGTGGTAACGGCGCAGGATCGGCTTGCCGTGCTCCATGATCTCGATGCAATCGACACGGCGGCCGATCCTGACTTCGACACTATCAGTGGGCTCGCCGCCGCGGTGATGCAAACACCTGTCGCGCTGGTGACGGTCGTCGATGTCGAGCGGCAGTGGTTCAAGTCCTGTGTCGGCCTGGACGAGACCGAGGCCGCGACCGATACATCCTTTTGCGCCCACACCATTGCTGCCGGCGACCAGCCGATGGTGGTGACGGATGCGACCATGGATTCACGCTTCAACGCCAGCCCGCTGGTCACTGGCGAGCATCATTTCCGTTTCTATGCGGGTGCGGCGATTGTGGTGGCCGGCGCCCGGATCGGCACGCTCTGCGTGCTCGACCGGAGGCCGCGCGGGTCGCCGTCTGCCGCGCAGCTCGAACAATTGACGGCGCTCGCCAGCCTCGCTGCCAGCCTGTTCGCATTGAAGGACGCCACCCGCAACGCCGCCAGCGCCGCTGCGGCACTGGCGCGCGAGGAAAAGCGGCGCGGCATTGCGCTCGATGCCGCATCGCTCGCGAGCTGGGCATGGGATATCCATAGCGATATGATCGAATGCGATGCCCGATTGTCCGAGCTGTTCGACCTGCCGCGCTCGACCCGGCTGAGAGCACGCGATATCCTCGCCGCCATCGACCCGCGTGACGCCTACCAGACCGAGACGCGCTTTCGCGACGTGCTGAGCGGCGGCGACGATTATTTTGGCGAATACCGCGTGAAGGGCCTCAGCCCCCCGCGCTGGCTCGCTACGCGCGGCCGGGTCATCGAGCGTGACGGCGACGGCAAGCCGACGCTGATCTTCGGCGTCAACTACGACATCACCGAACGCAAGCTCGGCGATGAGCGGCAGCGGCTGTTGCTGCGCGAGCTGAACCATCGCGTCAAGAACACGCTGGCCACCGTCCAGGCGCTGGCGACGCAGACAGTTCGCCATGCCCGCCAGCCGAGGGATTTCCTCGACGCCTTCAGCGCCAGGCTTCAGGCGCTGGGCGCCGCGCACAGCCTGCTGTCCGACCGCGAGTGGCGCGGCATTGGCATCCGCGAACTCGTGCAGATCGAGGTCAAGCCGTTCGACACCGCCGATCAGCCGCGCATGACGATCTCAGGCGCCGATCTGCTGCTTTCGCCTGACCAGGCAGTCGGGCTTGGCCTGATCCTGCATGAACTGGCCAGCAACGCGCTGCAACACGGAGCGCTGTCGGCGGCCTCGGGCAAGGTCGATCTCGACTGGAAGGCACAGGTTAGGAAAGGCGCTCGGCGCCTGGTCCTGACCTGGCGCGAAAGCGGCGGGCCTGAAGTTGCCTCGCCCGAACGCCACGGCTTCGGCTCGATCCTGATCCGCCGCAGCCTGGCCAAGGTCATCTCCAGTGAAGTGACCCACGAATTCCGGCCGGAAGGCGTATTCGCCGAAATATCGATGCCGCTGGAGGATCTGCCGAAGTGACGGCTCGACCATGGATCTCGAACCAAAGGTCCATGTCAGCGAAAAGTGGAACCCGGTTTTTCGGATCATTGCCAACACGATGCCAACCCGAAGAAGAACCACTTCGAGCTATTTCGCTTCGCCGGCATCCGGATCGTCGGCATCGGGCTTTGTGTTCTCGCGGTAGATTGCGTAGGCGGCGAGTGCAATCGCCGGGGCGAGTATCGTGCCCAAGCCGCCTTTCCCCTTGAGTAGCGCCGGCAGCACGGCGAGCGCTGCCGTGATGCCGACCGCCTTCATATCGGCATTGCGCCTCCGCGCCCGGCGTCGGGCGCGCGCGCCAGCCGACAGCTGATGGATGAGCAGGAGGAGCCCTGCGATCAGCAGGAAGCCGACCCCGAAACCAAGGCAGGCTGCCATCGGCCCATAGCGACCCGCCACCCAGACATAGGCCGCTCCGACGAGGAAACCGAGGCCGCACAGTGCGGCAAGTGCTGCGAGCGCATAGACGATCGCAGCCGTGCGCGCGCAGCGCACGGCTGCAACGACTTCACCCGAGGCAAGAGCCGAGATCAACGATGCCAGCATTCCCATCTGGGCTGAGACTAGCGGCGTGCGAGAAGCGCAAACAGAAAGCCGACGCCTGCCGCGATTGCCAGCGACGTCACCGGCTTTTCGCGCACGCTCGCCACCACTTGAGCTTCGATATCCTTGGCGTTGCTGCGCATATTTTCAAAGGCTGCTTCGCCTTGGGCGCGCAATTGCTCGACCCCTTCCGCAGCAACCCGACGAGCAGCCCCGTAACCGTGTTGGCCGGTCTCGGCCAGCTGTTCGGTGAGTTTCTGAATGTCGACTTTCAGCTGCCTGATGTCTTCTTCAAGGTCCGAATTTGGCCGGCTTTCGTTCGGGGACTTTCCTGCGGCAGTCGCCATTGCTTGACTCCTTGCGTTTGCTCGGGTCGAAACGTTCGACCCACCCCAAGGTTCCGAAATCGGAACAACTGCCATGAAAGGGTGTTTACGCAGCCGAGTCCAGCCCGGCACGTCTCCGCTAGCCGCTCAGATCAGCGGTCGGCGACCTTCGCTCAACCCTTCCCAGCGGGCGAGGTCCTTGAGCCTTTCGTTGTCGACCACCTCGCAGCCGCCGTCGCGCCAGAAGATAAGCTTGCGATCGATCAGCTTGCGGATTGTCTTGTTGGTGTGGACCAGCGACAGGCCGAGCGTATCGGCGAGGTGCTGCTGGGTGATCGGAATCTGCACGGGCGTCCTGCCGTTCAACCCGACCACCCTGGCGCGAGTGGAGATGAAGGCGATGAGATAGGCAGCACGCTCGAGCGCGGTGCGTCTGCCGATACTGAGCAGGTTCTCGTCGAGCATGCGCTCCTCTCGCGCGGCGATCCAGGTGATGTCGTAGGCGAGGCCCGGATGGCTGCGGTAGAGTTCGGGGAGGGCCTCCCGCTCGAAGAGGCAGAGCAGCATCGGCGACAGAGCTTCCACGGAGTGCTGCATTTCGCCCATCAGACTGCCTTGCAGACCGATGAGGTCGCCTGGCATGGAATAATTCAGAATCTGCCGGCGGCCATCCGACAGCAATTTGTAGCGGAAGGCCCAACCCGACAGCACTGTATACAGATGGGCACTGCGGCTTCCCTCAACCAGAACCGTGTCGCCCTTCTCGACGGCCAGTTCGCCCTTCTTGAAGCCATTGACGAAGACGAGTTCCTGCTTCTCGAACGCCCGGAACGCCGGCAACGGCCGCAGTGGGCAGTTCTCACATGAATACCGGCGGGCGGACAAGGAACGGCCGTTCTGGCCAGACATTTCAATCCCTCTTCGAAGCCCTCTTCCGGAGGGCGATAGCAAACGCCCTGCCGGCGTCGAGGTTCCGCCATCTGCGGCGGCATGTCTTTTTTAAATGACAGGATGCGAAATAACTTTAAATGACAGGAAGCCAAATAGGGATCATGACTCCTCTATCCCTTGCGCTCCCTGTTCCCTGCGCCCCACGGAGACATTGCCACGTGCCCCCATTGCTGGACGGATTGCGGATTCTAGTTCTGGAGGATGAATTCCTGATCGCCATGGATGTCGAGCAGCTTTGCCGCGACTATGGCGCCGGCGATGTGGTCGTCGCCCGCGATCTGGCTGAGATCGATCGGCAGAGCATTGCCTCGCGATTCGACGCGGCCATCGTCGACCTCATGCTGGGCGGCACTTCGACACTCGATTTCGCTTCGCGGCTGCGCGAATCGGGCGTGCCTTTCGTCTTCGCCTCGGGCTATTCCGACATGGACGAAATCAAGGTGACATTTCCCGATGTCAGATTGGTCACCAAGCCCTATTCGGGAGACGATCTCGTGGAGGCAGTGGCGTCAGCGTGCGGGCGCAGACCTGTTGTTTGATGTCCGGTTGTGTGATGTCCGCAAACCGGAGCCCGATTACCAGGTCCTACATTACCGGTGATCCGTATTCAGGCGGCGTTCGACCCCGTCACCTGAGCCGATATCGCATCCGGGCCAAACTCGTCGTCGCCGGAAATCTTCAGGATTTCCTGCAGCCGCGTGCGGGCGCGGCTGACGCGGCTCTTGATCGTTCCGACCGCACAGCCGCAAATTTCGGCGGCTTCCTCGTATGAAAAGCCCGACGCGCCGATGAGGATGATGGCTTCGCGCTGGTCCTCTGGCAATTGCTCGAGCGCGCTCCGAAAGTCCTTGAGGTCGAGCTGGCCGTGCTGGGCCGGATGGACGGCTAGCCTGGCGGTCATGATGCCGTCGCTATCCTGCACCTCGCGGCCGCGCTTGCGCATCTGCGAATAGAATTCGTTGCGCAGGATGGTGAACAGCCATGCCTTGAGATTGGTGCCCGGCTCGAAGCTCTCATGCTTGTCCCACGCCTTGACCAGCGTTTCCTGCACCAGATCGTCGGCCTTGTCGGCATTTTGTGTCAATGACACGGCAAAGGCCCGCAGGCTCGGAATCGAGGCGAGCAGATCCGTCTTGAAGCTCTGGGACACGGCCGCCATGCCTCAGTCCTTTTTCCGTGCAGGTTGGGCCTGTTCCAACTGGCTGAGCAATTGGGCAAAGCGATCCGGCACGCTGTCGGAGACCAGCTCGTCGTAATATTGTTTGAGTTTGCGGCCGATTTCCGAGTTTGGCCCGAGCGGGTCGCCGGAAGCAGCCCGGCGCCTGTTCGTTGCAGCGCCAGCCGTGTTGTCTTTCCTCATGTCGTCATTTCGCCCTTCGTTCCCAGTACCTGCCGCCCTTCAATACACGACGCAAAGCAGGCGACCCCCTCGTCTGGTTGCCCGTCCCGATCTCAAACGCCTTCCTCTTATATTAGTTCCAGGGCCGTCGGAACTTTTTCGGCAGGCCGGCGTTTGTATTTTCAGGGTTTGTTTCAGGGCTTGTTATCAGCTTGGCTTCCAATCTATGCAATTACGTCAGAGGGAGACGTCCATCATGAGCCTGTCCGCAACCATCGCTCCACACCTGCCGTTCCTGCGCCGCTTTTCGCGGGCCGTCTCCGGATCGCAGGAGAGTGGCGACGCGCTGGTCGCCGCGATGCTCGAAGCCATCATCGCCGACGTCGACATCTTTCCGAACGCGTCGAATGACCGCATCGCACTCTACAAGGTCTTCGCCAGGCTGTTCACCTCGGTCGCCATCCGCGTTCCGCAGGAACACCCGCAATCGGCGTGGGAACAGCGCGCCGCCGCCAATCTGAACGCGATCTCACCCCGTCCCCGCCAGGCCTTCCTGCTGGTCGCCGTCGAAGGTTTCAGCGAAGACGAGGCGGCGGAGATTCTCGACGTCGACGACCAGGAGTTCTCCGAGCTTCTTGCCGAGGCCAGCAACGAGATTTCCCGCCAGGTGGCAACCGATGTGCTGATCATCGAGGACGAGCCGCTGATCGCCATGGATATCGAGCAAATGGTCGAGAGCCTAGGCCATCGCGTTGTCGGAACGGCGCGTACCCATGCCGAGGCGGTGGCGATGTTCGCCAAGATGCGGCCGAAGATGGTGCTGGCCGACATCCAGCTTGCCGACGGCAGCTCGGGCATCGAAGCGGTCAACGAGATCCTGTCGACCACCCCGGTGCCGGTGATCTTCATCACCGCTTTTCCCGAACGCCTCCTGACCGGCGAGCGGCCGGAGCCGGCCTTCCTCGTCACCAAGCCGTTCAATCCGGAGATGGTCAAGGCCCTGATCAGCCAGGCGCTCTTCTTCGACCGGCAGGCGAAAGCCGCTGCATAGGGCCGGGCAGCCCGGCCCTGAGCGGCCCTTTCCACAGTTTCACTGATCGCCCGTTTTCCACAGATGAGTAACGCTGGCCGCTTGCGGCCGGCACACGCCACTTGCAACTCACCTGCGCATGACGATCCAATTCGAGCGGGAAAGCTTTCCGGGGCTCGTCTTTTTCGGGAAATGCTGGAACAAACGGCAGCGAAAGACGTTTTTGGCATACTATTTGAAGGAGATGGACCATGCTTTACTGGGCCCTCGTATTTCTCGTCGTTGCGATCATTGCAGGCGCTCTTGGCTTCGGCGGCATCGCCGGCACCTCGGCTGGTATAGCGCAGATATTGTTTTTCATCTTTCTCGCTTTCCTGATCATTTCGCTTATTGCGGGCTTGTTCAAACGCGCGTCGTGAACTGCGATCGAACACTGGGAGCCGCACCCCTCAAGCGGTTTCCAGCCACCGCCGGGCGGTGTCCTTAGCCGGACGTCGCTCGGCGGACTTCTTTTTGGAACCCAATTTTCCGTCAGCCGTTCAGCCTGCATCGGGCGGGTGAAGTGAACGATGCAATCCAGAGCCGGAGACATGAGAGACAGCGGACGGAGCGATGAGATCATCGCTCTGCAGTCCGCTGAGAGTGGAATGCAGCTTGGCCGGGCCCTTCTCCATGCGCTGCACAATGCCGGCATTTCGGTTCTCTATCAGGATCGCGAGATGAAAACCGTCTGGGCCCGCAACATGCGCCCGCCCTGGATTTCCGACACAGTTGTTTCCGACACGGAGGTTTCCGACACTGGCGACGGTAACGGCATCCTGCCGCTTGCGCAGGCGGAGCGCATCGGCGCAGCCAAACGCAAGGTCGTCGCATCCGGCAATCCGGAACATCTTGAGCTCAGCATTCCCGCCGACGATGGCGTCCGCTGGTTCCAAATATGGATAGACGCGGATCATGACGACGGCGGCGCCGTGCAGGGCGTCGTCACTACAATGGTCGAAACGACCGAGCAGAAACGTCGCGAGCAAACCCTGAAGACGCTGCTGCGCGAGGTCAGCCACCGGTCGAAGAACCTTTTGGCCATCATCCAGAGCATCGCCACCCAGACCAGCCGTTATTCGGACACGCTCAGTGATTTCCTGACGCGCTTTCGCGGCCGGCTGCAGTCGCTTGCCTCATCCCAAGACCTGGTGACCTCGTCCAACTGGCGGGGAGCGGCACTGCGCGAACTGGTGTCCGGCCAGGTCGGCCGCTATGGCGCCGACCCTGTGCGCAGCCTGCGTTTTCGCGGTGCAAACCCATACCTCAATCCCAATGCCGCCCTGCATATCGGCTTGGCCATGCACGAGCTTGCCGTCAATTCTGTCAGCTACGGCGCTCTGTCGCGAGCCGACGGGTTCGTCGAGGTGACGGCCGACCTGACGGCGGCTGCCGCTGGCGAGACCGCGCTGTCGCTGACATGGGCCGAGGCCATCGGAGCCAATGACAATCAGCCCAGCGAGAAGCGCTTTGGCAGCGTCGCGCTCGAGCGCGTCGTGCCTGCGTCGTTGAACGGCACGGCGAGACTTGAAATCAGCGGGGATCGTCTCGAATACCATCTCGTCGTTCCTCGCAGCAATTTCGAGACGGATTGAACTGGCAACAGCCGAGCCCAAGAGAACTGGCCGAGGGGTTGGGGCCAAGAGGGGTGGGGAATTGATACCGGCCGCGCCGGCTTAACCATCTGTTCACCATAAGGTTCGATGCTGTTTTTCTCAGGCACCACTCCGCATGACGTTTTCGTCGCAGTTTGCTGCGCAGTACGGGAGAAATGGCTTTGACGGTTGCCGACATCAACAGGCTGGAACAGGCCGCACGCGTTTCGATGAGCGGGTTCCAGGATCCCGAAGCATCCGCAATGCGGTCGCCCCGTGCTTCCCTGCCGATCCCCGGCCTCGCCGCAATCGGGCTGGCTGCAGTGGTCGTCATGGCCGCCGCGTTCCAGTTGGTCTAATGCATGTCACGCGAAAAGCATGCCCTCGGGCTTGAACCGGGGGTGTGCAGCGGTTTGCGATAACAATTTGAAGCAAAGCGTCGGTCGCAAGTGGCCGGCGGCTTGGGCTTGCCTGATGCCTGTCCTCCATGGTCGCGCCAGCCCGCATGACCGGAACTTTGGCGGATGTAGCCCGTTCTATGGCGGGAGGACCGTCGCCATGGAACATATCGCTGCCGTGCTGCTGGTCATCGGCTGTTCGAACACGATGACCGAGTGCCGCGAACTGCCCGTATCGGTGAGCGTTTTCGAAACCGCTCAGGAGTGTGCCGCCGCGCGTCCGTTTGCCATGGGCGATGTGCAGGGTCAGGCTCCGCGCATCATTTCCAAATGCCTTTCCGTCGACCCGGCACTTGAGGATGATTACGACCAGATCGTCTGGAACGTGCGCCCGGACGGCACCCTCGACGCTTCCGTGGAGATTTCCGACCTCGAGCTTGCCTCGAGCGGCGCGCGCCCCGAAAAAGATTCTCTTAGCCAACAATGAAATCGAGCAGGGCAAAACACTTTTTCGCGTGATAAATGACGGGCGGAGCTACAAGTGAGGACAAAGGCGAGGAGTGACCCTATGCGGAAGATGATTATTGCCATGGTTGCCGCAATCGCGGTCAGCGGTTGCAGCACCACCGAGCAGGATGTGGGCGTCGGCGCCGGTGTCGGCGCGCTGGCCGGCGGCCTGATTGACGGCGGCAAGGGTGCGCTGGTGGGCGCAGCCATCGGTGCCGGTACCGGCCTGCTGGTGCGCAACCTGCGCAATGGCTATTGCCAGTACCGCGACAACCGTGGCCGTCTGTTTACGGCGCGCTGCTGATCCGTTTCAAACGCAAGAGGCATTGGACGCGGAGACCGGACGAGCCGGTCTCTGTTTACTTGGCCGGTTTATTTGGGGCGCTGCATTTGGGCGACTTCGAAAACGTTCGGTTTGCGGCAGCCTTTCAGTCCGACAGCGGGATCCTGATTTCCACCCTCAGCCCGCTATCGTGAAAATCGCGATTGATCGTACCGCGCAATTCGCGCGTCACGTTCAGATCGATCAGCTTGGTGCCAAAACCTGTTTTGACCGGTGGTTCGAGCTTCTTCTTGCCGGCTTCGCGCCAGTTGAGAACCAGCGTTCGGTCGCTCCTGTGGCCTTCGACCGACCAGTCGACCTTGAGCGACCAGTCGCCGTTCCTGGTAATGGCCGAATTGCCGGTTTCGCCGTATTTTAGCGCGTTCGTCGCCAGTTCGTGAAAGGTCAGGCCGAGCGCTTGCGTCGTCGTCTCGTCGAGCAACACCTCTGGCCCCGACAATATCCCGTCGGGAAGCTCCTTGCCGAACACCTGGCCAAGCTCGATGCGCAAGAGATCGCCAAGATCGGCCTTCTGCCAGCGCGAGCGCGTCAGCATGTCCTGGGACGCCGCCATCGCTTGCAGCCGGGCCGAAAAAGAGGACGAGAACTCGTGGACGTCGGTGGCGTGCGACGCCGTCTGGCGCGCAATCGCCAGCACCCGCGTGATCGAGTTCTTGATGCGGTGCTTCATCTCCTGCAGCATCAGGTCTTTTTCGAGCAGGCTTTTTTCCGTCGTCTCATGAAGCAGCGAGACCGCGTCATAGGCCCGCTCCTGATAGCGCGCCACCAGCGCGATGGTTCCCGCGAGCAGCAGCCCGAACAGGCCGAGCATCACCGGAATGGCGCGCGAGGAAGGTTGCGAGAAGGCGCTTGTCGGCCTGAACAGGACCGTCCATGGACGTCCGGCGATGGTGAGTTCGCGAGAAACCAGCAACCTGTCGCCGAAGCTCGACGCCGGCGGCGTTTCCGACTGGAACAAAAGATGGTCGGCATCCACCTTGCCGTCATAGATTTCGATGTTGACCGGCAGCAGCGGCGTCCGGCTGAGCGCGGTCTGGAACAGGTCGCGGGCGCGGAACGCCGCATAGAGAAAGCCTGTTGTCGACGATCTCGACGCATCGATGCCGTCCGCCGCGGTTTCGATGTTGAGCCGCACGAAAACCAGGAAGCCGGTGAAGGTCTGCGCAGCACCTGTTTCCTGGCCCAACTGCACGCGCCCGCTCGCGTGCTGCTGGTTGTCGGCCATCGCCCTTTCGATCGCCTCGCGCCGCACCGGTTCGGTGAACATGTCGTAGCCGATGCCGGATTGATTGGAAGGGTCCAGCGGCTCGAACAGCGTGATGGGCGCACGCCATGGCAGCGTTGTCGTGGCCGGATAGATCGCATCGCTGACGCCATAGTCGTGCAGGATGGCACGCTCGACCGCTGCCTCGTCGCCGGCTCTCACCAGCCGGAGAAAGCCGATGCCGCGCAGGCCGGCGAAATTGTCGTTGATACCCAGCGCATCGAAGAACGCCTTGAACTCGCTCCGCGAAATGTCACCATTGCGAGCCTCGAACAGTGCGTGTGTCGATCGCAGCATCGACAGATGCAGGTCGATGCGGCTATCGATCCGGTTGAGGGCGTCGTCCGCCGTCGCCTCGAATTTGATGCGCGCCGCTTCCTGCGTGGCGAAATAGGCGAATCCCGCCATTGTCAGGCTGATCAGCGCGACGGCGATGAAAGCGACGATCGGGAAGAACTTCTTCAAGCTGCGGCTGCGACCCATGGTTCCCCATCTTATGGGCAAGTCCCCGTGGCAACACAATGGCGCGGCCAAACCATCATGACGGCTGGCATATCACGTGACAGGTATTTGACGCTTCAGGCGGCGATCTTCAGCGCGCCTGGTCCCGGAATGGCGCCTGGCGGACACTTGCCCAGAATGATCATGCCGAGCACCTCGTCCTGGGTCACGTCGCCGGTGCGCGCCGTGCCAACGACCCGACCATTCTTCATGACGCAGACGCGGTCGGCAAGCTCGAACACATCGTGGATGTCATGGCTGATCAGGAAGATGCCGATGCCGTCGGCCTTGAGCTGCATGACCAGTTCGCCGACCTGCGCCGTTTCCTGCGGTCCCAGCGCCGCCGTCGGCTCATCCATGATCAGGATGCGGGCGTTGAACAGGATGGCGCGCGCGATCGCCACCGACTGCCGCTGGCCGCCCGAAAGCTTGACCACCGGCTCCTTGAATCGCTGGAAGCGGGGATTGAGCCTGCCCATCACCTTGCGCGCCTCGGCCTCCATGGCGCCATCGTCGAGCGTGCCCCAGCCGGTCATCAGCTCGCGGCCGAGGAACAGGTTGGCGGCGGCGTCGACATTGTCGGCGAGCGCCAGCGTCTGGTAGATCGTCTCGATGCCGTATTTCTTGGCGTCGCGCGGATTGGCGATCGAAGCCTCCTCGCCATTGACGAAGATTTGGCCCGAATCGCGCTTGTAGGCGCCGGACAGGATCTTGATCAGCGTCGACTTTCCGGCACCGTTGTGGCCGAGCAGCGCCACGACCTCGCCCGGGAAAAGATCGATCGACGCATCGTCGACGGCGCGAATGCCGCCGAAGGCAATCGAGATGTTGCGCATATCGATCAGTGGCGTGGGAGCAGTCGTGTCAGCCATGATCGTTCCTCTCTATGGTTTTGCCGAACATGATGTTGGACCGAAACGGATGTCCACTTTTCGCTGACGCAGACCTTCGGCTCGGGATCATGCTCAGACCCGCTTGCGGTAGACGGTGTCGAGCCAGACGGCGACAACCAGCACGGCGCCGACGACGACGCTCTGAAGCGGCGAATCGATGCCGAGCAACACCATGCCGGACTGCAGCGACTGCATCAGAAGCGCGCCCAGCATGGCACCGAGCACCGTGCCGGAGCCGCCGGCCAGCGACGTGCCGCCGATGACGGCTGCTGCGATGACCAAGAGCTCGTCCAGCGTGCCCAGCGCATTGGTCGCCGCATTGAGGCGGGCCGAAGCAATTGCCGCGCTGATCGCGGCCAGAACGCCCATGATCATGAACACTTTCATGGTCACCCAGCGCGTGTTGATGCCGGCGAGTTCCGCCGCTTCCGGGTTGCCGCCAATGGCAAAGACGTAGCGGCCGAAACGGGTGCGCCGGGTGATGAAGGTCATGACGATGCCGACTGCGACCGCGATCAGCACCGGTATGGCGATTCCATGGGCGATGAACAGCCCGCCTTCGGGGACGGTGATGCCGGTCCGCTGCGCATATTGGCGAACGATGCCGATCGGCCACGGATAGGAATTGGCGATCCAGACGGCGCCGAGGATGGCGGCGCAGGCGACAACACCAAGCAGGCTCTCCGCCCAGACCGGGCGCAACGGAAACTTGAAGCGCTTGCGCTGCGACCGGCCGTTGAGCAGCATCAAGGCGACGGCCACACAGGCGAGAATGCCGACGATCCAGCTCGCGGTCGCCCCGATCGAGCCACGCGGCCCGCCACCCATGAGCTGGAACGTGGCATCGAGCGGCGCGACGGTGCGCCCGCTCGTCATCAGCCACGCCATGCCGCGCCAGATCAGCAGGCCGCCCAGCGTCACGATGAAGGCCGGGACCTCGAGATAGGCGATGATGAAGCCCTGAAGCGCGCCGATCATGAGGCCGAGCACCACGCCGGCAGCCAGTGCGATGACCCATATCCAGGGATTTCCAAGCTGGAATCCCATGACGCGGATGAGGAATTCTGCCTGCGCAACGCCCATCACCATGCCGATCACGCCTTCGACGGAGCCGACCGAAAGATCGATGTTGCGCATCACGATGACCAGCACCATGCCGGTCGCCATGATCGCGACCGAGGAAGTTTGCACCGACAGGTTCCAGAGATTGCGCGGCGTGAGGAAAAGCCCACCCGACAGGATGTGGATTCCAACCCAGATGATCAGCAGCGCGCCGACCATGCCGAACATGCGTATGTCGAGCTCGGTTGCCTTGAGGAAGCGGCCGAAGGGGCTGAGCTCGGATTCACGCGCCCGATCGGCAGCCGGCGTGTTGGAAGTCGTGTCGGTCATGATGTCCTCCCACCGTTGCCGTCTGCCGCGGATGCCGGAAGCAGCCTAGAAATTACCCGCGAGACGCGGAAAAACAACTCTTTTGAAAAAAAAGCCGCGGCGTGAAGCCGCGGCGTTTCAGGTTTTTTTGGCGAAGGCGGATCAGTTGCAGACCGCGACGGTGCCCGCCGCCACGCCGGCGCAGACCTCTTCCTGCTTGATCCAGCCGGCGTCGATGACGACGTTGAGATTGTCCCTGGTGATGGCAATCGGCGTCAGGAACAGCGACTTGACGACATTGCCGCCCGGCGTGGTGAAATCCTTGACGCCGGCAATGTCTGTCATCGGCTTGCCGTCGGCCAGCTGCGAGGCGATCTCGGCGGCGTTCTTGCCGAGCTCGCGCGCGTCTTTCCACACCGATACGGTCTGTGTGCCGAGCGCGATGCGGTTCAGCGCGGCATGGTCGCCGTCCTGGCCCGAAACCGGGACGGATCCGGCCAGGCCCTGCGCCGTCAGCGCCGCGACGACGCCACCGGCGGTGCCGTCATTGGCGGCAACCACCGCATCGACCTTGTTGTCGTTGGCGGTCAGGAACTGTTCCATGTTCTTCTGGGCGTTGGCGGGAAGCCAGCCGTCCGTATAAGCCTCGCCGACATTCTTGATCTTGCCGCTGTCGATGGCATCCTTGAGCACTTCCATGGAGCCGGCGAACAGGAAATCGGCATTCGGGTCGGCGCCCGAGCCCTTGATGAAGACGTAATTGCCTTCCGGCGCCACCTTGAACACTTCGCGGGCCTGCATGCGGCCGACTTCCTGGTTGTCGAAGGTCAGATAGAACACGTCCTTGTTCTCGATCAGCCGGTCATAGCCGACGACCGGAATGCCTTCGTCCAGCGCCTTCTGCACCGCCGGACCGATGGCCGAGGCATCCTGCGCAAGGATGATCAGCGCGTTGGCGCCCTGCGAGATCAGGCTCTCGACGTCGGTCAGCTGCTTGCCGGGATTGGACTGTGCGTCAGCGGAAATATATTTGTCGCCGGCGGCCTCGATCGCCGCCTTCATGGCGGCTTCGTCGGTCTTCCAACGCTCTTCCTGGAAGTTCGACCACGAGACGCCAATGACCTTGTCCTTGGCCTGAGCGGCCGACGCGAGCGTCAGCGACATGGCGACCCCCGCCAGAATGGCGGCTGCGAATCTCTTCATGATATTCCTCCCTGCGCCGCGTAGGGCGCGACCAACTGGCCCGAAGGCCGGCACAAAGGCTCTATTTTTTCGAGCCTCGAAAAAATACTGGTCCAACGCCGAAGCACTGTCAACACCAATTCTGAGGGATTTTGACGTCCTGTCGGGGCTTTTTTTCGAGCCTCGGAATAAATAATGACAGCCCCTTCTGCTTCTGCCAGTATTTGTCGCACATTACCGACGGCTTCCGATTCATGAGCGGCCGCGGCGATGAGGAGGAAACAAAAATGTCGGTGGGAATCCGTCATGACGATCTGCGCCGGCGCAACCGGGCGATGGTGATTTCGGCCGTGCGCCGGGCAGGCCAGCCGTCGCGGACCGAGATCGCCGCGACCACCGGCCTCAGCCATTCGACCATATCGGCGATCTCTGCCGACCTGATCCAGGAAGGCATCCTGGCCGAGAGCAAGGCGAGCGAGACGGTTTCGCTGAAACGCGGCCGGCCGCAGGTCGGCCTCAGCCTCAATCCGCAAGCCGCTGCGGTGTTGGCCGTCGTGTTGTCGCTGAATTTCCTGTCGGTCGCCGTCATCGATTATGCCGGACAAGTGGTCGCCGAGGACCAGCGCCGGCTGGACACGCTGACCATGTCGCGCGACGCGCTGATCGGCGAATGTGTCGCCATCGTCCGGCGCCGGCTCGAAGATCCCGACCTCGATGTCCAAAGCGTCGCCCGCATCGCGCTGGCGATCCAGGGCATCACCGATTCCCACGCGCGCGCCATGTTGTGGTCGCCGATCACGCCGCAGACGAACATCGCCTTCGCCGACATTCTGGAACGCGAGTTCGGCATCCCGGCCATCATGGAGAACGACTGCAACATGATGGCCGTGGCGCTGCGCTGGCGCCACCCGGATCGCTACCGCGATGACTTCATCGCCATCCTGCTCTCGCACGGCATCGGCATGGGGCTGGTGCTGAAGGGCGAGCTGTTCACCGGCACCCACTCCTCAGGCGGCGAATTCGGCCACATGATCCATCGGCCGGGTGGCGCGCTTTGCCGCTGCGGGCGGCGCGGTTGCGTCGAGGCTTATGCCGGCAACTACGCCATCTGGCGCAACGCAAGGCTGTTGAGCGAGAACGCCGAGCCGGTCGCCGATGTCAGCGACGCCGAGATGCGGGCACTGGCGGCCCGGGCGCGCGAGACGGACGGACCGGAGCGCGAAGCCTACCGCAAGGCCGGCGAGGCGCTCGGCTTCGGGCTCGGCAGCCTGTTTGCGCTGATCGATCCGGCGCCGGTGGCCATGGTCGGCGCCAGCGCTACCGCCTTCGACCTGATCGAGCCGGCGCTGCGCGAGGCCATCGCCCAGACCGCCGGCGGCCAGCATTCGGGTTCGATTTCCTTCGACACCGAGCCGAACGAGCTGCCGCTGATCCGCGAAGGCTGCGCCATGCGGGCGCTAAGCTTCGTCGACCAGGAGATTTTCGCGCCGAGCATCCAGGCACGAGCCGGCTCGGTCGGAAAGAACGTGGCTTGAAGGATTCCCGGGTCGCGACTTGGGGTGTGTTGAGATTCAGGTCAGGCCGAGTCGAGAATGGTGGGTTCCGAGATCCGGAGCGGAGCGTACTTTGGGGTACGCCGGAAGCGCAGGTATCAGCTAGTCTTCCCTGATCGCATAGCCGGCGCCGCGGATGGTGCGGATGACATCGGGCATGCGACCATTGTTGACCGCCTTGCGCAACCGGCCGACATGGACGTCCACCGTGCGCTCGTCGATGTAGATCGTCTCGCCCCAGACATTGTCGAGCAACTGGCTGCGCGAGAAGACCCGGCCCGGGTGCCGCATCATGAATTCGAGCAGCCGGAATTCGGTCGGCCCGAGCCGGATCTCGCTCTTCTTGCGATAGACCCGGTGCGATTCACGATCGAGCATGATGTCGCCGACCTTGAGCACGCTGGACAGCACTTCCGGCTTGGCGCGGCGCAGCAGCGCCTTGACCCTGGCCATGAATTCCGGTGTCGAGAACGGCTTGACCAGATAGTCGTCGGCTCCGGTCGAAAGGCCGCGCACCCGGTCGCTCTCCTCGCCGCGCGCGGTCAGCATGATGATCGGCAGCCGCTCGGTTTCGGGGCGCACCCGAAGGCGCCGGCAAAGCTCGATGCCGGAAACCGCCGGCACCATCCAGTCGAGCACCAAAAGATCGGGCACGTTTTCCTGCAGCCGGATTTCGGCCTCGTCGCCGCGCGTCACCACCTCGACCTGATAGCCTTCGGATTCAAGATTGTAACGGAGAAGGACGCCCAGCGGCTCTTCATCCTCCACCACCATGATGCGCGGCGCGATCATCGGCCGGTCACTCCTGTCATGTCGCTGGCGCCGACATCGTCGTTTCGTCGAGCTTCGGGCGATCCGCCGGCAATTGCTGCCCGGTCACGACAAAATAGGCGTTTTCGGCGATGTTGGTGACGTGATCGCCGATACGCTCGAGATTCTTGGCGCAGAACAGAAGGTGCGTGCAGGCGGTGATGTTGCGCGGATCCTCCATCATGTAGGTCAGGAGCTCGCGAAAAACCGCCGTGTATTTCACGTCGATCTTCTGGTCGTCGGCGCGCAGTTCCTTCAACGCGCCGGCATCGCGCGACACATAGTGCTCGACCACGCCGCGCAGCTGCACAAGAACGAGATCCGCCATCGCATCGATACCGTGCGACAGATTCCGCGGCGTCGCGCTCTGCCCGACTGCGCTAACCCGCTTAGCTATGTTCTTGGCCAGATCGCCGATGCGCTCGAGATCGCCCGCCATGCGGATTGCGCCAACCACGGCGCGCAGATCCTGCGCCATCGGCTGCCGCTTGGCGATCAGCGTGATGGCGCTGTCGTCGAGCTCGCGCTGCCGCGCATCCATGATGGCGTCGTCCGAGACGACGCGCTGCGCCATCGCATTGTCCGACGCAAGCAACGCGCGGATCGAGGCTGCGACCATCGCGGCGGCGAGCTCGTCCATGTCGCGGATCAGCCGGTCGATGTGCTCCAGTTCCTCGTCGAAAGATGCGACGGTGTGTTCACCCATGGTGCTGTCCTCGTGTTCGAAATTCGCCGGACCGCTCAGCCGAACCGGCCGGTGATGTAGTCCTGGGTGCGCTTGTCGTCGGGGTTGGTGAACATCTTGTCGGTCGCGCCCTCCTCGACTAGGTAGCCGAGATGGAACATCGCCGTGCGTTGCGACACGCGCGCCGCCTGCTGCATCGAATGGGTAACGATGACGATCGTATAGTTCTGGCGCAGTTCGTCGATCAGTTCCTCGACGCGAGCGGTGGCGATTGGATCGAGCGCCGAACAGGGCTCGTCCATCAGGATCACTTCCGGCGACACGGCGATGGCGCGCGCAATGCACAGACGCTGCTGCTGTCCGCCGGACAGACCGGTTCCCGACTCGAGCAGGCGATCCTTGACCTCGTTGAACAGGCCGGCCTTCTTCAGGCTCGATTCGACGATGCCGTCCAACTCGGCCTTGGTCCTGGCCAGGCCGTGAATGCGCGGACCGTAGGCGACGTTTTCGTAGATCGACTTCGGAAACGGGTTCGGCTTCTGGAACACCATGCCGACGCGAGCTCGCAGCTCGACGACATCGATTTTCGGGTCGTAGACATCCTCGCCGTCGAGCGTGATCTTGCCGCTCACCCGCGCGATATCGATGGTGTCGTTCATTCGGTTCAGGCAACGCAGGAACGTCGACTTGCCGCAGCCCGATGGGCCGATCAACGCCGTCACCTGATGCTCGCGGACATCGAGATCGACGTCGAACAGTGCTCGCTTCTCGCCGTAGTGAACGGAGACCTTTTCGCCCTTCATCTTGATCGAAGGGGCGTTGGTTGCGCTGCTCAGTTTCTGCTCGACGCCGGCTTCCGTCATGATGTTCATATCCTCTACTCCTTACCAGCGCCGCTCGAAGCGCCTGCGCAGTATCACCGCGATGGCATTCATGATGACCAAAAACACCAGCAAAATCAAAATCGCCGCCGAAGTCTTCTGCTGGAACCCCGCTTCCGGGAAATCCGCCCACATGAATATCTGCACCGGCAGGATCGTTGCGGGATCGGTGAAGCCGCCGGGAATGTCGACGATGAAGGCGACCATGCCGATCATCAGCAACGGCGCGGTTTCGCCGAGCGCATGCGCCATTCCGAGGATGGTGCCGGTCATGATGCCCGGCATCGCCAGCGGCAGGACGTGATGGAATACGGTCTGGACCTTGGACGCTCCGATGCCAAGCGCCGCCTCGCGGATCGACGGCGGCACGGCACGCAGCGAAGCGCGCGAGGCGATAATGATGATCGGCAGGGTCATCAGCGCCAGCACCATGCCGCCGACCACCGGGGCTGAGCGCGGCATGCCGAAGAAATTCAGGAATACGGCAAGTCCAAGCAGGCCGAAGACGATCGAAGGCACCGCCGCCAGATTGTTGATATTCACTTCGATCATCGTCGTCAGCCGGTTCTTGGGCGCAAATTCCTCAAGATAGATCGCCGCTGAAACGCCGATCGGGAAGGCGATGGCGAGGGTTACGATCATGGTCAGGAACGATCCGACGACCGCGCCCCAGACACCGGCCAATTCCGGCTCGCGGCTTGCGCCGGTGAAGAAGAAGATCGAGTTGAACCGGCTTTCGATCAGGCCGGCGCTCTTCAGCGTGTCGAGCCAGACGATCACCTTGTCCGAAATCTTTCGCGATGCTTCCGGCGTCTCGATGACGCGCAGGAATGCCTGGCCGCTCGCGGCGGGCGCCGTGCTGTCCAGCGCCTCGATCACCGTGCCTTTTGCGATCACCGTGCCGTTGGCCGCAGGCGACAGCGCGGTCAGCTTGACCGTGCCGCCATTAAACGCGACCAGCAGCGACGACGCGCCGCTCGTCAGCGTAAACATGCCGTTTTCGCCCTCGGTCGCACCATGGCCGCGCGCCAGCGCCAGCATGGCATCGTCGCCGAAGGTCAGATCGATGTCGCCGCTGGTTCCCGAAGGCGTGACGCTTGTCGAAATCGCTTCGTCCGAACCGACGTCGGCAAGCAAACCCTTGAGATAGAGGTCAGCAAAATCGTCAAGTGGAACCGCATAGTCCACCGTTCCTCCGAGCATCCCCGGATCAGCCGCAATATCCTTGCGCAGGAACACGCCTGTGCCGGTGGAAATCAGCCCGCGCAGCAGGCGCTTGTCCTGGCGGCTCGTCACATCCGGAAATTTTGCCGTAAGCGCTTCCTGAGCGATGGCGTCGTAGTTCACTTCATCGAGTTTCGCCGGGTCGACCTTGGCCGCTGAAAGATCGATCGGCAGCGTCACATAGTTCTGCCGCAGCGCCGGAATCGCCTGCGTGACGATCGTCGACAGGAGCAGCACAAGGAACAAGCCAGCCAACGCGACAGCTGCGGCGCCGAGCCATTTGAACCATTTTTCCGTGCGGTAGCGGCCCTTCAGCCGCGCCTTCGCGGCATCGTCGGTATGAATGCTGACCGGCCGTCCGACGGCGCCGAATGACGAGATCGCATCAGTCATATTGCTCTCGGTATTTCTGGACGACGCGCAAAGCGACGATGTTGAGGGTAAGCGTGATGCAGAACAGCACCAGGCCGAGTGCGAAGGCTGCCAGCGTCTTGGCGCTGTCGAACTCCTGGTCGCCCACCAGCAGCGTCACGATCTGCACGGTCACGGTGGTGACCGCTTCGAGCGGATTTGCCGTGAGGTTTGCCGCCAGCCCCGCCGCCATGACCACGATCATCGTTTCGCCGATTGCGCGGCTGACGGCAAGCAGCATCGCCGAAACGATGCCCGGAAGGGCAGCGGGAAGGACCACCTTGCGGATGGTTTCCGACTTGGTCGCGCCGAGGCCGGCAGAACCGTCTCTCAGGGATTGCGGAACGGCGTTGATCACATCGTCGGAAAGCGAGGAAACGAAGGGAATGATCATGATACCCATGACCACGCCTGCGGCGAGCGCGGATTCAGATGCGACGTTGAGGCCCAGGCTTTCGCCGATACCGCGGAAGTAGGGCGCAACCGTCAGCGCGGCGAAGAAGCCGTAGACGACGGTCGGAATGCCGGCGAGGATTTCCAGAACCGGCTTTGCGACCGCGCGGACGCTTTTGGAGGCATAATCCGAAAGGTAGATCGCAGCCATCAGCCCGATAGGCGCAGCCACCAGCATGGCGATGAAGGTGATGAGCAACGTGCCGGCAAAGAGCGGCACCATGCCAAAAATGTCCTCGTTGACCGCCCCGGCCTCGGCTCCCGCGCCGGTGAAGGCGCTCTGCGGCGACCAATGCGTGCCGAACAGGAACTTGTAGAACGGCACCTGTTGGAAGAACCGCAGCGACTCGAATATAAGCGACAGGACGATGCCGATCGTCGTCAGGATCGCGACCACCGAACAGGCGATCAAGAATGCGCGAAGAACGCGCTCGACCACGTGGCGCGCCCGGTAGGCCTGTGCGATGCGTGAATAGGCCCAGTAAAATCCGGACGCGGAAAGCACGAGTGCGACGGTCCAGATGATCCAGGTGCTGGTCGCATGGACCGATTTGTAGAGGGCGGCGGCCGCCTCTTTCGTGGAGTCGGCGAAGCCGACAAGCCCGCCAAAGGCCATCGCGCGAGCGTCGCGGATGAAAGCTTCGACCTGCGGGACGCCCATTCCCGACAACTCGGAGGCGAAGCGGTCGGCAATGATCGACGATTCAATTCCCGGCGTCACCAGCGACCACAACACGATCGCAAGCAGCGCGGGACCGGCAGCAAAAAGCGCCAGAAACATGCCATGCTGGCCAGGCAGCGAATGCAGTCGCGCGACGTCGCCATTGACGCTGGCAATAGCGCGGGTCCGGCCGAGCCAATAGGCAGCAGCGGCCAGAACCACCAGAAGAACAACGAGATAACCGACCATGATTCGGGACGTCCCCTCGACTGCCGGTCATTCACCGGCTCAAAGCACGGGACCTAAGATCCCGCGCTTTGTGCTTTAGGATATGAGGGGTCAGAGCGGTAGGCTCGGACCCCGAAACATCAGGAGCCCATGCCCTTCAGGGCCTTGGCGTTTTCGGCCGACTTGGCGCGCTCGGCGTCCGGCAGCGGGATCAGGCCCTTGTCGGCCAGATAACCATCAGGACCCCATGCAGCATCCGAGGTGTACTCGGCGATGAACTCCTGCATGCCGGGGATGACACCGACATGCTCTTTTTTGGCATAGACAAAGAGCGAGCGGGAAACGCCGTAATCGCCGGATGCGATGTTCTCGAAAGTCGGCTCGACGCCGTCGACCTTGTGGCCCTGCAGCTTGTCGGCGTTCTGGTCAAGGAACGAGAAGCCAAAGACGCCGAAGGCATTGGGGTTGGCTTCCAGCTTCTGGACGATCAGATTGTCGTTTTCGCCCGCCTCGACAAAAGCGCCGTCTTCGCGGATCTCGCCGCAGCCCTTTTCGTTAGCCGCCTTCACTTCTTCCTGGCAGGCCGCATCCATGACGAGCTCGACGAACGCATCGCGCGTGCCGGATGTCGGCGGCGGGCCAAGCACCTCGATTTTTGTCGCGGGAAGCGATGCATCGACATCCGACCAGTTCTTGTAGGGATTGGGGACGACCTTGCCGTCAACAGCGACGTTCTTGGCGAGCGCCTTGAAAACCTGTTCCTTCGTCAGATCGACGACAGTCCCTGCCTTCGAGTTGGCCAGAACGATGCCGTCGAAGCCGACCTTGATTTCGACCGGCGTCACGCCGTTTGCCTTGCAGGTCTTAAGCTCGCTGTCCTTGATGGCGCGCGAGGCATTGGTGAAGTCGGCGGTGTTTTCGCCGACGCCCTGGCAAAACAGCTTCATGCCGCCGCCGGTGCCAGTCGACTCAACGACCGGGGTCTTGATCTTTCCGCTCTGGCCGAGCTTTTCAGCGACAGCCGTCGTGAAGGGGAACACCGTGGACGAACCAACGATTTGAATCTGGTCGCGCGCGGCGGCATAACCAGCCGACGCGGCGAGCGCAAGCGCCGCGGCCGACGCCGTAAGGAGGAATTTCTTCATGTGGCCTGCTCCTGTTCGGAAAAATGGTCTCTCGGCGCCATTCCTTCGGCGCCCGCTGAGGCCATAGCCCCCGATTATTACAGTCACATGACAGTTTGATGTCAGCCCGGTAACCGCCGCACAGCCCTGTCAAAAGGAAGGGCCGCGGGTCTCGCCGGTACAGCCGTGGTTTGCCGCTGGAATCAGCAGCTTGCGCGAATTGCGGCCGGCATTTGCCTGGACGGGCGAACAACTGGCGCCGAAAAAGAAAATCCGGGCGGGAGCGCGTTGCATGCGGCCAAGGAGGTCATGGCCGTGCCATCGCCGAAGCAGGTCCGTTGGGGTAAATCTGACCCTGCTTCTTGCCGGCGGTCGCTGCTCCCGCCCGTAACTGGAGGAGCGGAACTCGAATGCGCTTATTGTTCCAACCGGACGCATGCTTTGGTATGGTGCGATCGCACCATAGTCTTGTCGCAACGCGTCGCCGAATCGGCTGGACCCGACAGGCTGACGTGGCTATCCCGCGCGTGGATTTCCCCGTCCGCGGACCTTTTCGAGCAAGACGCCGCCTGGGGCTAATGGGCTTAGGGCTGATGGGCTTGGGCAGGCAATCGTCCATGCCCGCCCCCAATCGCGCCAAAGTCGCGCCAGGGACGCTGCGGCACTTTGATTTTTGCGCATGATCCCCAGCGAAATCGATTCCGATTCTGCGGGTCATGCGCTAGCCTTGCCCGCAGTGTATTCCGACGGTTGTCGGTAGAACCGAAGCCGCGTTATAGATCCCGCAAGGGTGTTGCCGATGTTGCGACGGATCCTGCCTTTTTTCGTGTGCCCGATGCTGCTGCTAGGGGGCGGCTGCTCGCGCAGCTACGACGGCACCGTCGTCATTCCAAGGCCGCTCGATGTCCGGCGGTTCTGGGACCGGCCGCAGCAGCAGGCGCAAGCCGAACAGCCGCAGTTGCTGCAGACCGATGACTTTCCTGAGGCGCCCGAAACGCCGGAAACAGCGGCGGCCCGCAAAATCGGCACCTCCGCGGCGCCGAGAAGGAAAATCGCCAGGATTGCCAAACAACCGCCGACGCCGTCATCCGAGCCGGCGAAACCGCTCACCTGCAGGAACGTCAGCCAACCCGGGAAACGGGTCCGCATGGTCTGCGAATAGCCAGCCGGCCGCCCCGAAAACGTTGCTGCGCAGCTGCCGCAGCGGTTCGGTCAGACGCGCAGGCCGAGAGCTGACTGGTGGGTTTCGGGCTGCCTGATCGGCGTTGCCGGCAGCCGCGTTGAACCTTATCCGGCCTTCGACGTTAAACAGCCATTGCAGTGCCGCCCGTCGCTTTGGACGCACAACACACGCTGTGGCGTTTTGATTTGGCGCATGGTCCTTCCGAACCGAAGGGCAACGGAGCGGAGATCGATCCCGATCTCTTGGGTGATGCGCTAAATGGTCAAAGGAGACCGAACACATGTCGATTCACTTCACTGTCTCGGACGTGACCAGAAATCTGCTTCACTCGCTGAGACTGGACCATGAGCGCGCGCCGAGACCTCTCAGTCCTGAGCAACGTCTTTTGCTGGAATGCTATCTGGCCGGTCAGATTCCGGAATCGGCCTGGAGCGACTACGTCTTCGAGACGCCGGAATTGGCACGCCATGTCAATGCGAGACGCGGGCAACACTGATATCTGGTGAACCGGTCCGATCGCTCGAGGTGACGCCACCGAACAATTCTTGGCTGAATCGGCGGCCCGATCAGCGTGCCGTTGCGCTTGAAGCCGCGGCTTCCCGGGAACAATAGCCCTCGAGACAAAAAGGCCGGCACATGGCCGACCTTTCCTTCCACCTCGACCGCGCCAGTACATCCGTGGTCACGGGTTGGAGGTGAATTGCCGACCAGTAGATAGCGATTTGGTTAACGAATCCTTAACCGACGGGAACCGCTCGTCGACGCGTCGTGGCCAATCTGATTTGCGTCTTCGTGATCAGTGCAGAAAGTCGTCTTTAAATGCGGCACATATTATTAATCGTTGTACACCAACGTGTTAGCGTATGAGGCATATCGAAGATGCATGTCGCGCAAAAGCATGCCCTCGGGCCTGACCCAGGGCCTGGCCCGAGGCTGCGCAGCGTTTTTGCGATAACGACATGCATAAAAACAAGAACTTAAAGCGCGTCGCATTGGATCCGTTCAGCCGCAACGCGCTTTAGCCTATTCTGGAAGTCGACTTATGGCCGTGCTTGGCGCTCTCCCTCCTGGCGTTCGCTGTCGACCAATTCGCGAAGCAGATTGGCAAGGAGTGGTCGACTGCCTGTGCCGGGGGTTTCCGAAGCGTGACCGAAGTTACTGGATACAGGCGCTGACCCGTTTGGCGCAGCGGCCTCCCGTCGCCGAGTTCCCACAATACGGCTTGGCCTTGGAGAAGGCCGATCGGATCGTCGGCGTTGTGCTGACCCTGTATACCCGTTATCCCGGGCAGGAAGGCGACGAAGTCCGCTGCAACCTTTCAAGCTGGTCCGTCGACGCAGAATTCCGTCCCTATGGCGCCAAATTGGTCACGACGATTCTCAAGCGAAGGGACGTGACCTACACCAATATTTCGCCGGCGCCCGCAACGTTGAAAGCCAACTGGGCGCTCGGCTTTCGCCCCTTCACCACCGGACAATTTGCCTTCTTGCCGGCTTTTAGTTCGGCGCAGCGGTCATGTCGCGTGCTTGAAGCTCGTCCCGATCTTGCGGAAATGGCGATGCTGTCCGACAGCGAGAGATACATACTCTCGGAACACTCAGCACTTGGCTGCCGGTCATTGATTTGCATTTGCGACGGAGCAGCGTTTCCTTTCGTATTGATGCCGCGCCGGATATTGCGCGGTCTTATCCCATCCTATCAGATCGTCTATTGCCGCTCTCTCGCGGATTTGAGCCGGTGCGCAGGTGCCATCGGGCGCTTTCTCTTGCGAAGCGGCATCCTGCTTTGCGTCGTCGACGCCAGGGAGCCGATTGGAGGTCTGTTCGGGTGGTACCGCGCCAACAGCGGGCTGAAATATTTTAGGGGTCCCAGACCACCCTCGCTTGGAGATCTGTCGTTCACCGAGCTTGTAATGTTCGGTCCCTGAACGACAAGCGCAGCATCAGTCATGCCGCACCGCTTCGCAGCTGAAATGCCAAAAGCGAACCCCCGCCTCCCGGGGCGAGGGTCCATTTTTGAAAACGACGATCTGTTACTGAACAGGGGCTGTCTGAGCTGGCGGGGTTGCCGGTGCCGGCGTCATCGTGTCGGCTGGAGGCGGCGGCAATTGGCCAGCGGTTGTCGCCTGCGTTCCTCCCGATTGAGTTTGGTCACACGCCGCCAGGGCAGCAAGCGCCAGGCCGAACGCCGCGAATAAGGGTAGTTTGCGGGTCATATACAGTCCCTTCCATGGACGCCACCCGCAGGCCTGATCATCAGGACCGCTGTCTCCAGGTCAACCGTCGCTTCGTCGTCGACGCTTCAAACATTCTTACGTCCCGTAAAAGGCGGCGGGCCTTCAGGCTCGGTTTAGATAGCAAAACCGTGAGAGTGAAAGCCTCACGCCCCGGCCTGCGACTTCACATGGGCGATATAGCCGCGCACGTCGGCAGCCGGCTCGGCATAGGCCTTGCCGAGCTTCTTTTCGATCGCCGTCATGTACTCCTTCGCCCATTGGGGCAGCGCGTAGTCGATGGCGGCCAGGAATTCGAGCGTCGCCGCCAGGCGGATGTCGGCGATCGACGGGTTCTTGCCGCCGATGAACGGCTTGCCGTTCCTGAAGAAGCTGTGAAAGACCTCCAGCGGCTCGGCTATCGCTGCTATAGCGGCCTTCTGGGCTTCCGCCTTCTTGTCGGGATGAGCGTCGCTGTGGCCGACCTCGCCGGCATATTGCGGGAAATTCAGCGCAGGATAGGTGGCGCGCGCCACATAGGGGTAGAGCGTGCCGATCAGATAGAACATGGCGCTGTCGATCATCGCCCGCTTGGCCGGCGCCTTGGGATATAATTTCTCCAGCCCGTGCTTGTTGGCGAGATACTGCATGATGGCGCAGCTTTCCCACAACACGCCCCTGGGCAGGCCCTTGTCCTCGATCATCGGCGTCAGATGGGCCGGGTTTCGCGCCATATACTCGGGCGAGCGCGTGTGGCCCCATACGTCGGTCTCGGAATGGTCAAGCCCGGCCGCGCGCGCAAACACCCGTACGCTCATATTGTTGACGCTCGGCTTCAGCATGCTGAGCATCAGTGCAGACTTCTTTCCTGATTTCGCCTTGGTCTTCCGCGCCGATTTCGCGGACGCCTTGTCTGCAGCTTTTGCGGCGGCTTTCGTTGCCGGCTTGGCGGAAGCGCCTGATGCCTTGACCGCAGGCGTTGTCGCCTTGGCCGCAGGCTTTGTCGCCTTGGCAGCTGGTTTCGTAGCGGCCTTGGCGGCCGGCTTCTTTGCACTCTTCGTTGTCATCTTTGCCATTGTGTCCTCCCTTTGTTTGGCCTGTTGTCAGAATGGATTTTTCGGCGCGCGGTCTTCTGACAAGGTCGCACGGGAGCGCTCGACCAGCGCCTGGATCGCGTCGGCGAGATGCACTTCGGCGATTGCGTAGTCCCCGCGCGCGACGCGAAGCTTGTGCGCCTGCATCAGCACGTCGGCATGGGTAAATCCCGCCGGCGGCTCGAAACGGTAGGAAGCGAGCTCGATCAGCAGGCCGAGCGGATCCTCGAAATAGATCGAATCCATAAAACCGCGATCCTTGACGCCGCTGTGCTTGATGGCGCGCTCGTCGAGCCGGGCGACCGCCTGCAGGAAGGTGACCCGCGACACCGCAAACGCGATGTGATGGACGCAGCCCGAATCGGTCGGTGTACGCCGTTTGACCGGCGTGCGGCTCTCGTCGGTGAAGATGGTGATCAGCCGGCCGTCGCCCGGATCGAAATAGAGGTGGCTTTCGCTGGCCTTGTCGAGATTGGGCTGCTCGAAGATGAAAGGCATGCCGAGCACGCCTTCCCAGAAGTCGATCGAAATCTGGCGCCCGGCACCGACCAGCGTGATGTGATGGACGCCTTGCGATTGCAATTTCTGCATTGGCCTTCCTCCCTGGCAGCCGGACGCCGTCGTGTTCTCTTCGCCCCCGGTGCCGCTCGCGGTTGTGCTGCCTTGTGCCTGGCACGAGGATTATCAGGAGATGCTAAATCAAGTGGCGACGATGCGCCAGAAGCCGGGCCATAGGACACTTGCATTGGAAGGCCCTGGGTAGCGCAAACGGTAGCTAAGCGCTGCGAGCCTTTCGGCCGCCCTCAAGCTCGATGATCCTTTGAGCCGCCTTCGCGATAAAGCCGGACCGGGTATAACCGTGCGCCTCGGCAAAGGCGTCAATTTGGCTTGGAACATCTTCAGCGAGCGTGATGTTGACGCGGACAGCTTTCTTGGCCTCGGTCTTCACCGCAACCAAGATTGCGACGCCGTCTCGAATATCGGCGTCGGCCATGACATCTTCCAAGCTGGAGGGTTCTGGAATGGCTTCGCCATCTTCCACAAGCCCTTCGATGTGAAGGGCAAGGGCCTCCTCAGCCATAGCACTAGCGTCGTCCAGATCGGTGCCGGCGGTGACAACGCCGGGAAAATCAGGAAAGGACACACCGAAGTCGCTGCCGGTACCGTTACCGCTTCGGCGGATTGTAAGACCACTGGCAACGGTGGCAGGCCATTGCGAGGACGATAACAAGTCTGCAACGGCCTTAGAATCAAAACCCCGCTCCGGCGGGGTTTTGTGTATCGCCGCCTGACTATCCCTTCTTCGGTAAGAGGTTATCGCCTCGCGTTCTCCGCCAGAGGCGCGGGCTTTTTCAAAATGACAGTTCATAAAGTCCGTGGGCATCATGAAGGGCCTGGTGATCTGGTGAGCCAGTTATCCGATCCCCGCTCAGAAATTTCTACCAAACATTCCGGCCCCTAATGCAACCATTCCGTGACCTGCGAGTTGCGGCCCTTGGGCGGGTTGGGACATGCAGACATGGCAAAGCGTGATGCAGCGGGCCATAAGACCCTTGCCGACGCCGTTCGGGAGCTGATCGGCACCGAAGACAATCGTCATCCCGTACACAAGCTGCTTGGGCTGGAGGTCGAACCAGAACTGCCCGCCAACTCTGGCATCATTGTTTGAGGCAATCGGCAAGGCCGGGCGGGACGAAACTCCATAGCTGCCCTTACGGGTCCTGCTAAGGGGAGCCCGTCGCCGTTGAGGGACAAGCGACGAGCCCACAGCGGCTGTGCTTCCACGGAGAACTGACCGCCGCAATTCTAAACACGCGCGAGTTCGTGAAGATCGAATTGGTCGGCGTCAGCTATGCCTGCAACAATGTCCGAGGTGCATCCGAGCAGCTGGTCCAAGCGGGGCCCCAAGTGGAAACGTGCATCGGCCCTCTGCCCTTCAAGCCTTAGGTGGCGAGGAGGAGGGGTACTATGGCCATGAAGCTCTCACTTTAGTTCGCATGAGCCTGTTGGCCCGGATATTCCGACCCCTCCTTTTGACCCCGTTGAACCCGCTCACCCGAATTGTCTATCCGAGCTAGCTCAAGCGGCCGATTTGGGGGCGATCTTTATCGGCTACTAATGACCTGTCGCTTGACGCTGGGGTAGATTGGGTGGGCACGCGCGTCAGGCCGGAGTGTAGGCTGGGGTACGGAAGTCGCAATCTTTGAAGGTCCGTCCCCGGCCGCACTCTTGAGACACCCGCCCCGGGTGGCCTGGGGGCGGCACTAGCCGGTGTAAGACTGACAGGGTGCCCAAGGCTCCGCTGTCTTGGTCCTGTCATCGCTCAGTCACTATTTAGTTGTGCTGCCACTGCACCCCGCGAAGGCAGCTCAAAGCAGCGGGGACTAACCCCAAGCCCCCCACCCGGTCCCCGCTGCTCATTTCACGCCAGGCTCTTCGGACGTCCAGCCCCTTAGACCGAGCAATGCGGCGTCAGCCTCGATGCCATCGGGCAGTGTTGACTGGCGAGCGGTCAAAATTTTACATTAGAAACTTGGAACATAAGTGAGGCAGAACATGTTGGCGCCATGGACAAGAACGATGGCGACAATCTTCCTGAGGGGTTTCCGGGCAACCTGACCGAGGATCCAGTGATCCGAGCCGATATCGCGAAAAGAATTTCGAGAGAAGCTGAGAGTAAAATTGGGCCGCACGGTTTGGTGGTCACGAAGGCCCAGGCGGGATCGCAATCTGGTCGACGAACTGGAAAGAGCTGACCCCGCCCTCGACAGCCAGCCGTCTGTGCTTCCGTTCCTGGTTCTGTATGTGCTCTCAATGTTGGGCTTGGCATGGTACGCCCTCGCTGGCAGGTATTTTCTATAGCGCCTGAGTTTCCGTTACGCACGGCGAAGGTGTGCACGTCGCAGCCCGAGCTTTGAGTAGCGAGAGCGAGAGTCAATGGGCGGCCCAGCAGTCAGTTGGAGTTGGGCGGGTGGCCGCTGGGCCTGACCGGCGAGGGGGCGTCTGCGGGACGGTCGCCGGCTACTTCTACGATAGGCGGCTAAATGCATCATTTGTAATTTAGTAAAATGGTCACGTTCCGTTCCCCTGGCTGTCAAATCGGATGAGCCTAGAGTCAATTTGGTGCCTAAAAGAGTGAGTGCCGGCGCTGGCACAAGGGGCCGCCAGGACGCGCGAGGTGCTTCGGCGGTGTAGGACAGCGGCCAGCGGGAACGCACGCTGGCGAGGCTCTGTACGGCACGGAAAAACCACGGCGCCCGTGGGCCTGTCCCACAGTGGGTCATCTGCTGGCACCGCAATTGCATGGTCAGCATCGGGGCGAGTGGGGGGCCCCGCCGCTTCGTAAATGGAGCGGCGGGGCTTTTTGCATTTCAGCCATCACCGCAAGTTCGAGCGGCCCGACAGCCACTATTGGGGGTGATCAACAGCCGGCATCCGGGCCTAACCAGCAAACGGGGTAGGTTCGCCGGCTGGGAAGACTGTAGGCCGCTCAAGCATCGCTGCTAACTTAGCAAAACGGCTGTGTTCGGTTCCTCTAGCCCTCAAATCGGATGAGCCTAGACTCGGTTCCATGAGTGGGTGTTCGGGCAGGCTTGTTCAACGCTTTAGTCAGAACGCGCATTTCTTGTATTTAAAGGCACCAACCATCGCATCAAAGCGCTCAAAGTGGGTTGCGTCGATGATGCGGAATGACCATGAAAAGTTCCGGGATACAACAGCGTCCGCACAGGTTAATAGGGCGGAGAAGCGGTCGTTCTCCTCGTTGACTTGCGAGATCGTGCAGGCGCCCCCAACCGGGCCCTTTGCCTTGTTGCCGGTAATGATGAAACCGTTCTCGGACGAATAGGTACGGTCCTTGAAGCGGACTTTCCCCTGGATCTTCTCGAACACCCTCGTGCAGTCGGCGCGTTCCCCGACCCAAACGCCTTGCAAAACCTCAAGAGCATCGGCCCATGCTACGGATGCGCTAGCGGCGAAAAGTGCCGATCCCAGGAGCAGTGCTGCCTTCGAACGATTGGACCGCCATCTCAGTGCTGCTATGACGAGGTGCATCAGGAATCTCCAAAGCGGTTTCAGTTGACGCCCCTCCAACCGCAAAAGCGGAAGTCACTAGAAAGCTTTTACCGGCAGAATGTTGAAAGACTAAGGCCACTAGCTTTGGTTCGATGCAAGCTTCCTCCGAATTGCGCTAATGGCGTTGACGATCGCCTCCGCTGCCTGGCGGTCGAGCGCAACATCCAGGCGGCCTTCTGTCGTCTGGTTGAGAGGATTCCGAGATTGCCGATCTTGTCCGTGACCGTTCCGACATGAATCTCTGTCGGCACATAAGGCGGCTTTTCCATAGGACCCATCGCTTACCTCCTGGTAGCGGTGTGCTGCTGGAGATCTCTCCTTTGACAACTCCCAAGGGCAGCATCGCGCCGATCTGGCGCAAAGGCAAGCCAGAGCAATCCGCATAAAGGGCTATCGGCATAAAAGTGTAGTTTCAAGTGCAAGGGCGCGCTGACGATTCCCGCGTTATTTCTTCCTCAACCTCACCCCGGCGCCGCCGCCGTTCTCCGGGATGAACTCGATTCGCCCCTTAGTCATCATTGCTGGCGTCCATGTCACGGCTGTTTGATGCAGAACAGACGCAGATGGCGGCCGCCCGTGAGGCATGTTGCTACAATCCTGCCGTTTGCATCTGATTGGAGTGCCGGACCACTCGCTGAGATGCTTCGGCCGGCATCAGAGAAGCAGTAGGCGCTCAGCAGGAGTTCGCCAGCATCGCACGATGCACCAGCGCTCACCGCGTCAACGATCCGATATGCCGAGCCGGCTGGCTCTTGTGGTGAGTCACCGCAGCCCGTCAGGATTGCGGCCGCAAGCAATATCGCGGACAGCGGGATGGTCGGTCGCCCTTTACACATCATCATCACCGACGATCCCGCCCTCATTTTCCAGCCTTTCGATCGCCTTGACCTCACGGCGGTTGAACTTCAGGCGGACACCCGCACCGCCTCCATTTTCAGGGATAAAGACGACGCCGGCGGATTCGAGAGCGCGCTTCACCTTGTCTCGGGTATCAGTTCGCTGAAATTCGCCGGGGTTTATTCGGTGGATATTCGATAAAATCGGCCCGGTGAGGCTTAAGTGCTTGATTTTGCTGGTACGCCCAAGGGGAATCGAACCCCTGTTCCCGCCGTGAGAGGGCGGTGTCCTGACCGCTAGACGATGGGCGCGTTCAAGAACCGGCGATATAGGCTGACGGCCGGGAAAAAGCAACTGGGCTTCTGGCAGTCAATGATGTCGGGAAAATATCCGTTGCAGGCCTATCGTTTTGGCTCGATCAGGTCCCAGAGATTGCCATGGAGATCGGCGAAAACCGCCACAGTGCCATAGGGCTCAACGCGGGGCGCCTCACGGAATTCAACGCCCTTTTCGAGCATTGCCGCATGGTCGCGGACAAAATCGTCGGTTTCGAGGAACAAAAAGACGCGGCCGCCGGTCTGGTTGCCGATGCGGCTTGCTTGCATATCGTCCGACGCTTCGGCCAGCAGCAGCCGCGCGCCTTGTCCGTTCGCCGGCGCCACCGTGACCCAGCGCTTGCCGCCGCCGAGATCGACGTCTTCGGTCAGCAAAAAGCCGAGCCTGTCGACATACCAGGCGATCGCCTCGTCGTAATTGGCGACGACAAGCGCGACGGTGGCGACGCGGCGATTTTCGGCGAAACCAATCATTTGTTGCGGATCGAAAAGCGACCGATGATGCGGCGCTCAGTGATGTCGTAGACAAAAATGGCGCGGCTGCCGTCGGCAAGCTCCGCATCGATGGAGACGCGGTTGCCGGAAAGCGACTGGCTGATGACCCTGGCGCCGACCGGCATCACGATGTCGCCGGCCAGCGGCTCGCCTGATGGCACCTGGATGTCGCCGGCAAGGGATGGGGCTGCCGGTGGCGCGCTGCGCGTTTTGTAGACAAGGGCTGCAATCACCACCATAAGGGCGAGGAACAGCAGGCCGAGATTGATGGCGACGAAGCGGACGAGCTTCTTGCGCACCTTTTCGACTTCGGGGTCGAGCGGCTTTTCCTCGTCTTCATCGGCAGCAGCCATGGCAAAACATTCCGGAACGATTTTCGATGAGCGCTCATAACGAAGAGACCCCGATATTGATAGAGGATGGATTGACGGGCGGATCACCAAACGGGGGATCAATCGTGCTGGAAGCAGGCCCCGATGCGGCCGGCCAGCGGCTCGACCAATGGCTGGCGGGCAAGCTCGGCCCGGACATGTCGCGCAGCCGGGTGCAGATGCTGATCCGGCAGGGCGCCGTCAAGGTCGGCGGGCGGCCGGTCAACGAGACCAAACGCAAGATGGCGGCCGGTGACCGCGTATCGGTCGACATGCCGGAGCCGGAGCCGGCGGAGCCGCAAGGCGAGAACATCCCGCTCGACGTCCTCTATGAAGACAATGAATTGATCGTCATCGACAAGCCGCCGGGGCTGGTCGTCCATCCCGGCGCCGGCAACTGGACCGGCACGCTGGTCAACGCGCTGATCCACCATTGCGGCGACAGTCTTTCCGGCATCGGCGGTGTGCGGCGGCCGGGCATCGTCCACCGCCTGGACAAGGAGACCAGCGGCGTCATGGTCGTGGCCAAGACCGACCGCGCCCACAAATCATTGTCGGAGGCGTTTGCCGACCATGGCCTGACCGGCGATCTCAAACGCGCCTATCTGGCGCTGGTCTGGGGCATTCCGATGAGACCGACAGGCACGGTCGACGAGCCGCTCGGTCGCGCCGCCGACCGCGTGCGCCGTGCCGTGGTGCCACTGGGCCGCGACGATGCCCGCCACGCCGTCACCCATTTCACGGTGGTCGAGCGCTTTGGCGAGCAGCAAAAGGAGTTTGCCACGGCGAGCCTGGTCGAATGCCGGCTCGAGACCGGCCGCACCCATCAGATCCGCGTCCACATGGCTCATATCGGCCATCCGGTCGTCGGCGATCCCGATTACGGCCAGGCCTTTCGCACCAAGGCGAACCGGCTGCCCGAGCCGCTGAAAGGCCAGGTGAAGGCCTTTCCGCGACAGGCATTGCATGCCCGCCTGCTTGAATTTCGGCATCCGACTACCCATTTACCGATGAGGTTCGAGGCGCCGCTACCGAGCGACATGGAGGAACTCGTGGACGGCTTCCGCAGACTCTGAACCGGCTTCATCCATTCAAAACCAGATCGGCAAAAACCTGACCCGCGTTGTTCACTTTGGCGTGACACACTGTTTCGTGTTGAACCAAATGCTGTCCTTTCTGGTTTTGTTCCTGTATACATCCGCTGTCGCGAACGAGCCTTTTGGCGTTCGCGATTTATGCCCGCCGCGTTAGGGGGCACCACTCCAAGAGAGAGGGGCGCTATCATGGCCCAGTCACTACCCAGTATCGTTTCCGGCGAAGGCGGTCTCAGCCGCTACCTGGAAGAAATCCGTCGCTTTCCGATGCTTCAGCCGCAGGAAGAGTACATGCTCGCCAAGCGTTATGCTGAGCACGAGGACACAACGGCTGCGCACAAGCTCGTCACCAGCCACCTTCGGCTCGTCGCCAAGATCGCCATGGGCTATCGCGGCTACGGCCTGCCGATCGGCGAGGTGATCTCGGAAGGCAATGTCGGCCTGATGCAGGCCGTCAAGAAATTCGAACCGGAGCGCGGCTTCCGGCTCGCCACCTACGCGATGTGGTGGATCAAGGCGTCGATCCAGGAATACATCCTGCGCTCGTGGAGCCTGGTCAAGATGGGCACCACCGCCAACCAGAAGCGGCTGTTCTTCAACCTTCGCAAGGTGAAGGGCAAGATCCAGGCGCTCGACGACGGCGACTTGAAGCCCGAGCAGATCGCCGAGATCGCCACCCGCCTCAACGTGTCGGAAGCGGAAGTGGTGTCGATGAACCGCCGCCTGTCGGGCGACGCCTCGCTCAACGCGCCGATCCGGGCGAGCGAGGGCGAGTCCGGTGAGTGGCAGGACTGGCTGGTCGATGACCACGAAAGCCAGGAAGAGGCGCTGATCGAGCAGGACGAACTGGAAAACCGGCGCGGCATGCTGTCTGGCGCTCTTGCCGTGCTCAACGAGCGCGAGCGGCGTATCTTCGAGGCGCGCCGCCTGGCCGAGGAGCCGCTGACGCTGGAAGAGCTGTCGGCCGAGTTCGACATCAGCCGCGAGCGTGTGCGCCAGATCGAGGTGCGCGCCTTCGAGAAGGTGCAGGACGCGGTCAAGGCCGCAGCCAAGCGCCAGATGCAGGCGCTGCGCACCATCGAGGCGCAGCCGGCGGTATAAAACCTCCGGCGGAAACAAATAGCGGCGGGGGGCGGGGAAAGGGGGGGCCGGGTTTTTTGGGGGGGGGGCGGGCGGGGGGGGGGGTTTTTAAAAATACGGGGCCCCCCGGCGGGGTGGGGGGGGGGGG